>JAYVQC010000249.1:0-14938 GCA_043757045.1 Akkermansia sp.
CAAATCGGCGCGTTCGTTGTCCAGTGCCGTCCGCGCCGATTTGGAAATCGGCGCTCCAAGAAATGATGCGGCCCGGCGGGGAAATTCCCTCCGAGCCGAGCAATGCTCGGCGCTCCGTTCTGTCTAGAACCCCAACGGGGTTCCATCATTCAGCCCAGGGTTGCGACGCAGGAGCTACCCTGGGTCACGACCGTAGAAATGACCACAACCCTGAAAGGGTTGAATCCGCGCCAGGCAAAACGATGCAACCCCTTCAGGGTTGGAATCACATTTTAATCTCTTCACCCAGGGTAGCCTCGCCGACTCGGCAACCCTGGGCTGATTTACTTTGCCCCTTCAGGGCAACCATTTCCCATGCTCGCTGAACTCAACAACAACGTCATCGGCATCATCGTCGCGATCATCGTGACGATCATTGCTTCGCTCGTGAAGAAGAAGCAGCCGGACGAGGAATGGGAAGTGCCGCCGGAGTTGAAACCGCGCCGCGACCAACCGCCTCAACAGTCGCAGCCGCCGAAAGTCAGCCGTTGGGAAGAAGAACTGCGCCGCATTTTGCAGGAGCAGCCGCGCCCCCAGCCGTCCGCGCCCCCGCCGCTGATTTACCAGCAACGACCGCCACCGGCACAGATGGAAGAATACCAGTCCTCATCCGACGAAGGTTCTCAGGAAGAACCGGCCGTCCCGCGCCGTCCCGCGCTCACCGAGGCTGCACAGAGCTATGCCCGTGCGGCCTCACTCTCGCAACGCACGCAGGATCAGTTGCATCAACTCCACGGTCCGACCCACCGTGCCGCCGCTCCCGCTTCGGTGCATCATGTGGAGGTGGCCCCGGAGATTCGCGCGCTCGTGAACTCCCTGCGCCACCCGCACACCGCGCGCACGGCCATTCTCGCGTCCATCATCCTTGGCCCGCCGCGCGCGTTCTCCGATTGAACGTGTTCGCAACAACAACGTGGGGAAATTCTCGCGCTGCGAGAAGTCGCCGCCAGCGTGCTGCCAGTTTGCAACTGGCAGGGGCCACCCCGTGAGAACAGCCTTCGCAAGTTCCAGCGGCGTGGAAGTGCGCGAGCCTCACCTGCCGGTTGCAAACCGGCAGCACGTTGTTCCCCCCTCGAAACCTGAACCTCAACCCAAACGCACCATGCTCTACTACGCCGTCGTTTTCCTGATCATCGCCATCCTCGCCGGCATCCTTGGTTTCGGCAGCCTCAGCGGCCTCGCCGCGACCATCGCCAAGGTGCTGGTCGTCGTGTTCCTGATCCTGTTCGTGCTGTCGCTGCTCAGGCGGAAGAAGTGAGCCGCTAAAGATCGCTGCGGCTATTGGCGGAGTTTGGTCAAATATCCACAAGGCCCCCGGCATGGGTGTCATGAGAAGTGGCGGTCCGCCCGCGTGGCGTCAGGCGTCTTCCCCATTCCCCTGACTTCCTTCCCTCGTCCGATAATTTTTGTGTGGGACGATGTCAGGGGAATGAAAGCCAGGGAAATGGGAGGGGCGGCCAAGTTGGACAGCAGCATGAGGAGGCGCGGGCCGGTCGCGCCGCCTTTCCGGGCGGTGGATCGGGGTTCAAGGCGGGAAGAAATTCTTCTCGACCGGCCAGTTACGTCCCTTTTAGTTTTCGACCATGCAACGAGATAGGCTGAAACCCGCGCCGCCGACTCACTGTTAGATGCTATCGCACCCATTGGGCCGTATGTCACATCTGGTAGAACTTCGAGGACATCGCATTGCCCGTCATCGAGCCAGCCGGTGCGTTGGAGGTTGTAGAAGTTTCCAGACGGCGATATTTCCACCACGCGGTCTGAGACCATGTGGCTGGCAGTTCGCAGTAGTATCCGTTGATTCAGGTGGTCTTTTGAGAGTTTCATATTCGCATCTAACCATGCGCTGCAGAGAACGGCGCGATTACGTTTCAGTTGCAGACGACGCCTCTCTGTCGCGCCGTCTCTGAGCTTGGGTCGTTAGGCCGTTTCACACTATGAGCGATTACTACCTCGACCCCGAGCAGAAGCTGCTCAAGGAGACCATGCGCCGTGGTGGCCCGATGGACGCCACGAAGCTCCGGTTCGTTTGCCAGCAGTGCGGCAAGCACATCACTTTGAGTTTGCGACAGGCGCACGCCGGCAAGAAGCCGGCCTGCAAGACGTGCGGGCCGACTGCACCGATTGCCAAGGCGTAGCGCATCACTGAGTATGCCGATTGCCACACAGCGTCTTTGCAGGGGTGACCAACGGCCTAACCACCTGATAGGCTGAACGCCCCGCGCTCTCCGACGACCGCCGCGCGTCTCGTGGCCGCCGTCGCCCGCCCAGGCGGCCTGGGTTATCAGTCCGTGGCCCCGGCCCACGCGGTGTGAGCGTGAGCATTTGGGCTTTCCGTCGTGACCGCGCTCCCGGTCACGAATATCCGCCCCCACCCTTTCGTCCACTCCCGCCTGATGAACCGAGCTTTGTTCGTGAAAATTTGTTTCGTCCTGACGTTCGCCGCGTCGTGCTTTGCCGCCGAGGTACCGAAGAGCGTGAAGGTGCCCGCTGGCTGGAAGGTGACGATGTTCGCCGCGCAGCCCGATGTCGGCTACCCGACCTGCCTGAGCACCGCGCCGAATGGTGACCTCTACGTGGGCATTGATGAGAACGGCTCGCTCGACGCGAAGGCCAATCGCGGCCGCGTGGTGCGCTGCACGGACACGGATGGTGACGGCCAGGCGGACAAGTTCGTGACCTTCGCCACCATGGATTCGCCGCGCGGCATCTGGTTCGACCACCACACGCTCTACGTCATGCACCCACCGTTCGTCACCGCGTTCACCGATGACAACGGCGACGGCGTGAGCGACCGCAGCGAGGTGCTGGTGCGCGGGCTGGGCTTCGATCTGAAGTTCCGTGGCGCGGATCACACCATCAACGGGATGCGGATGGGCATTGATGGCTTTCTCTACATCGCGTGCGGCGACTACGGCGCGACGAATGCCGTCGGCAAGGACGGCGCGAGCCTGCAACTCCACGGCGGTGGCATCGTGCGCGTGCGCCCGGACGGCACCGGCCTCGAACTCGTCTCCCACGGCCAGCGGAACATTTACGACGTGGCTGTTTCTCCCGAGATGGATCTCTTCACGCGCGACAACACCAACGACGGCGACGGCTGGGATGTGCGTCTCTCGCACGTCGTCATGGGCGGCGAATACGGCTACCCCTCGCTCTACAAAAAGTTCGGCGACGAGATGATTCAACCGCTCGCGGACTACGGTGGCGGTTCGCCGTGCGGTTCCCTGTTCATGGATGAGCCAGGATTTCCCGCCAGCTTCGGACGCGGACTTTACACGGTCGAATGGGGCCGCAGCGGCATCATGCGCCATCCGCTCACCGCGAACGGCGCGAGCTTCAAGGCGGGCCAGGAAAAGTTCGTGGACGTGGTGCGCCCCACGGACATGGACGTGGACGGCAGCGGGCAGCTCTACATTTCGAGCTGGGAAGGCGCGACGTTCAATTACAACGGCCCGAAGGCGGGCTACGTGGTGCGCGTGACGCCGCCGGGGTGGACGCGGAAGCCGACCTTCGATTTCGCCAAGCTCCCGAATGCTTCCTTGGTGCAGGCGATCAGTTCGCCGAGTGCATTCGCGCGTTTGTCTGCGCAGCGGGAGATTTTGCGTCGCGGACCCAACGACATGGTCAGCCGCGCGCTGGAGCAGGTTGCGGAATCCAGCCAACCGCTGGCTCAACGCGTCGCCGCCATCTTCACGCTCGGTCAATTGCTCGGTGAAAAATCCCACGCCACGCTGCTGCGCCTCGCCGCCAAAGAGGATCTGCGCGAGTTCGCGCTGCGCGCGCTGGCGGACGACCGAAAGTTCGCCGCGTCCATTCCCGTGCAGCCCTTTGTCGCCGCACTGACCGACGCGAACCCGCGCGTCCGTTTGCAGGCCCTGACCGCGCTCGGCCGCTTGGGCAAGACGGAGTCCGCCGCCGCGATTCTGCCCCTGGTGGCCGACAATGATGCGGTGATTTCGCATCTAGCTTTTCGCACGCTGTCGCAACTGCGCGCCGCCGACGTTTGTCTCGCGACGTTTGATTCACCCGGCTCGGCGAATCTAATCGCGGGCGCAGGCCACGCGTTGCAAGCGATGCACGAGCCGCGCGTGGTGGAGGGATTGATCACGCGCTTGAACAAAATTTCCGATGCAACCGCCCGCGAAGTGATTCTCAAAACCCTCGCCCGCCTCGCCACGCGCGAAGACGACTGGAACGGCAAATGGTGGGGCACGCGCCCCGACACCACCGGGCCATACTTCAAACCGGTGAAGTGGAGCGAGAGCGAGAAGATTGAAAACGTGTTGCGCGCGGAACTCACCAAGGCCAACGCCGCCACGCTGCCCACGCTGGCCATGACGTTGCAACGCAACCGCGTGGAACTGCCCGAACTCACGCCCATCGTGCTCAAGCTGGCGGACAGCGACGCGAAGTTCCGCACCACGGCGGTGGAGATGTTCACCAGCCGCGCGACGATTCCCGACGAGGCGATTCCGTTGCTGGCGAAAGTTGCCAGTGCCAACGACGAACCAGCCGCGTTCCGGGCGAAGACGATTCGCGCGCTCGCCAAATCCGGCAAGCCCGCCGCGCTCGACGCCGCCGTGAACGCGCTCGCGCAGTCCGGCAAGCAGCCGAACGAAATCAACAGCGCGTGGGAAGAACTCGCCCGCGACGCGCGCCACGGACGCAACCTCGCTTACTTCACGAAGCTCAGTCTGGACACGACAGCCGACCGCCGTCTGCTTGGCTACGCGGTGCTGGCGAGCGTGGCGTCGGGAAAAGTTTCCGAACGCGGCGGTCGCGCGGAAGCGGTCAAGGCCGTGGACGCAGGCTGGACCTCACCCGAAGGCACGCTCGCTTTGTTGCAGGCCATCAACCGACTCAAGCTCGACGGCTACGCGACGCAAGTGCGCGCTCACTTGAGTGACGCCCGCCCCGAGATCGCCAGCGCCGCGCAAGCCGCCGCCAAGACGCTCAAGCTCGACACGACCGTGACCGCCGCGTTGATCGAGAAGATGAAATACGAGGAAGTTGTCGCCTTCGCCACGAAACAGAAAGGCGATGCGAAACTGGGCTTGGAAATTTTCACGCGCATCGGTTGCAACGCCTGCCACACGGTGAACGCCGATGAGGCGCCGAAAGGCCCGTTCCTCGGCGGCATCGGCGCGCGCTACAGCCGCGCGGAGTTGTGCGAATCCATTCTGAAGCCAAACGCCAAGATCGCGCAGGGCTTCGAGACGCAGTGGTTCCAGACCAAGGACGACGAGGAGTTGGAAGGCTTCGTCACGCGCGAAGGTGGCGACGACCTGGACGTGCGCAACGTGGCCGGCATCACCACCACGCTGGCGAAGAAGGACATTGCCAAACGCGCGCACCGCGAGAAATCCATCATGCCCGAAGGTCTGGCGGACAAAATCACTCCGGCAGAATTGGCCTCACTCCTCGCCTACCTCGAAGCGTCGAAGGGGAAGTAGGCGGAGGAGCGCGGGTTTTTAACCCGCAGCAACGTGGAATGAAGAGCGGTGTCCGCAAGTTGTTGCACCCTCGACTTGCGAACGCTGCTGCGGGTTGAAAACCCGCGCTCCGTTGCTGGGTGTAACCTTCCGCACCTCCCGCGCGTATCATCCTGCGTGACGGCATCAGTGGCCACATGGACGGATTTCGCGGCGCAGGGCGCGGAGGCGCAGGCGGACTCCGGTCTGGACGCGGCGGCGCGCGAGGAAATCGCGCTGCTCCGGCGCATTCGCGACGGCTCGGGCGACGAGTTCGCCGAGGTCATCCGTCGTCACAAGTCGCGCGTCTTCTCGATCCTCTCGCGCTACGAGCGCGACGCGCACCTCGTCGAGGATCTCGCGCAGGAAACTTTCTTGAAGGCCTGGCGTGCGTTGAAGCAGTTCGACGGACGTGCGCCGTTCGAGCACTGGCTCTCGCGCATCGCGGTGCATGTGGCCATTGACCACATTCGCGCGCGGCGGGATCGCGAAGTGCGGTTCAGCGATCTGGGCGAGGACGCGGCGGAGTGGTTGCAGAATTTGCATCCGACGCAAAACCCGCAACCACACGCGGCCCGCGAGATTCTGGATTTGGCGATGCGAAAGCTGAGTGCCGAGGACCGGCTGGTGCTGACGATGCTGGAGATCGAGGAATACAGCGTGAAGGAAATCTGCGCGCGCACCGGCTGGACGAGCATCATGACGCGCGTGCGGGCCTTCCGCGCGCGGGCGAAACTGAAAGTGGCGTTGCTGGAACTGGAAGCCACGGCGACGGAAAATTTAACGCGGCAACGCGAAACCAAATGAGCGACGAACGACAAAAGCAATTATGGCGCGCGGCCCGGCGGGTTCCGCCGGTGCAGCCGCCCGAAGATTTTTGCGCGGATGTGCTGCGCGTGATTCGGCAGGACGCCAGCGGGACGCTGGCGGCACGCTCGGGGACGCTTGCGGATCAAATCTCCGCCCTGCTCCCGCGTCTGGCGGCGGCGGCGCTGGTCATCATCGTGGCAGCGGTGGTGTGGGAGATTTTCGCCGACGGTGATTTCGTGGTGCAGCTCGCGGAAGCCACGGACGAGTGGCTGCTCCCGGTGAACTGGTTATGAAAGCGTTCAAAGTCAGTCTCGTGCTTGGGCTGGTGTTCGCCTCCGGCCTCGTGGTCGGCGCGGTGGGCGCGAAGTTCGCGGTGCAGCAGGCCGTGGAACGGGCCGCGCGCCGGCCCGAGGAATTGCGCAACCGCCTGGAGCGCGAGTTCGTGCGCGACCTGAAACTCACGCCCGAGCAGCGTCCGAAAGTTCACGAGATTTTTGTGCGCCGCTACGAGGAGATCACCGCCGCGCGAAAAGATTTCCAGCCCCGCCTGGCCGGGATTCTCCGGCGCAGCGACCGCGAACTGCGCGCGGTGTTGGATGAAACTCAGCAGGAAAAATTCGACCGCTTGCTCAAGCGCCGTTCCTTCGCCCCGCCTCCGAACGTCTCTGCCCTGCCGCAGAAGTGAGGTGCCACACCTCTGTGTTCCACCGGTGAAGTGGAAATTATTTCGACCACGCTATCTCACCGCGCGCCCGGCGTGCTGCCAGGCGGAGCGGTAGTGGGCGATGCCTTGAGCCTCGCGTCCACGCAACGCCGCGAGATCACCTTTGGCCAGGTCCACCTGTGCGCGGGCGATACGGGTGGCATTTCCTTCCGCGTCCACGGCGTCCTGAATGGCGACCGACGCCAGCAGCCGGTCCACGCGCAACAGACGCTCGATGAAGTTCCGCATCCGATCATCCATTTCTGGATCCCGCTCGCGTTTCATCCACAGCACCAGCTTGCGGACCGCACGCTGGTGTTGAAGAAAAACCTTTGAACCCTCACGCCGGGCGACGTGGGTTTCGTCGAGGAAGCGGCCCCGCTTCAGCGTGTCAATCAAGCGTTCCAGCGCGTCATCGAGCCGGCGCTGCTGCTTTTCCTCCGTCTCCGTGGCGCGCAGGGCCGTCAGTTCGATCACGAGATTTGACAGCACGCCGCGCGCGCCCAGCACGGTGATGGTGAATTCACAGCCCGCCCCGTTGGTCGCTCCGTCCGTGGCCGTGGTGCGCACC
Organism: Akkermansia sp.; assembly: GCA_043757045.1. GTDB lineage: Bacteria > Verrucomicrobiota > Verrucomicrobiia > Limisphaerales > SIBH01 > JANNGC01. Next base: position 7,598 of record JAYVQC010000249.1, read on the forward strand.
ACGTTGGTGCCGATGGGGAAGACGCTGCCCGAGGCCGGCACGCTCACCACCGCCACATTCGTATCGCAATCCACGGTATCAATGTTGAACTCCGCTGCCGCGCCGAGGGCGTTGGCGAATTCAAGGACTTGGTTGGACGGACAAAACAAAGTCGGCGGCGCGAGATCGGCCACCGTCAGCACGGTGGAACAGGCCGCGCCGCTGGACGAATTGGAGACCAGCGCCGTCACTTGATACTGCCCCAGTTCCAACACCGGCAGGAACACGACCTGGGCGCTCGTCATCCCGACGGCCACGCCCGGAATGAAATTGGTCTGCTTCACGATTCCGTCCACCAGCCACCGCACCGTCAACGCCTCGCCGCTCAAATCCCCCACGGTCACCACGAGCGGCGTGTTCAAGGCGCAGTCCACCACGGCCGTGCCAGAGCAACTGATCGTCGGAGGCGTGGGCGAATCGAAGGTGTTGGTGGAATGCCCGCAGCCGTTGTTCTGAATCGAAACGTAAACCGAGTCCACGTTCACCGAGCCGCTCAGCATGGTGAGCCGGATCACGCCCTGCAAATCCTGCCACTGCGCGTAAATATAAGTGCGCAGCGCGTCCGTGCCCTGGCCCAGTCCGCTGCGGTCCATGGAACTGAAGGGCGTTTCGGACGTGTTGTTTTCAAACAGCTCGATCCGAATCGCATCGCTCGTCAGGAGGAAGTCGCCCCGGAAGTTGACCAGCACCTCGCCGATTTCCTGGCAGGTGTTGCCGGGCAGGTTCGGACGCTCCTGGACCAGACCGCTGTGATTCATGGTCACGGATTGGCCTTGGAACAATTGCACCGCCGCCGCGCGGGCCAGCGACAGAGCCACGACCAGCACCACGAAGTAAGTTTGGCCGCAGCGCCGCAGAGAAAAAGTGTGTTGTCTCATCAATGAGGCGTGAGGCTAGCAGCATTCCCCAGCGTGTCAGGAAATTTGTGCGACGGAGGAGGCGCTCGCAAGTTCCTGCACGGGTGCAATTGGAAGTGGCGGTCAGGAGCGCGGACGTCCCGCCCGCCTGAATGGAACCAGCGGCAATTTCGCCCCGACCGCGTGGGGCGGTGGAAAACCTTCGGCGCGCCCCGGCGGGCGAGACGCCCGCGCTCCTGCTGGCGTGCCCGCCACTTCTAATCACACCCTTCATGCACCCCCTGCTTGCAAGAGTCGCTGCGGACTGAAAGTCCCCGCTTCGGGACTTCTAAAAGTTGTCCCCCAGCCCCTTGAGCGCGCCGCTGGTTTCGAGGAAGGCACGAAGGGCGGGACGTTCGTCCGGGTCGAGCTTGCCGTTCGTGTTCTTGTCGAAGTTCGTCATCATCAACTGCACGCGTTCGCGCGAACTGGCGCGTTTGTCTTCCTGCGCGCGGTCAATGAACAGGTCCACGGCATGGGCGCGCTTGGCGGCTTTGAGTTGCGCGAGTTCGGCGTCGCGCGCGGGGATGACGGTGAGAGTCATGGCGGCCATTTCGTCGGTGGTCATCGGTCCCCACTTCACGAGCTTCGGCGGCTTGGAGGGATTGTTCCGGTTGCCTTCGGAGTTGTCGTAGCTGATGGCGGCGTCGAGGCGCGTGCCTTTCGGCAGGCGGATGCGGTTCTTGTACTCAGCCTCTTCCTGCCAGTTGAAATCCCAGTCATCAATTTTCAGCAGCGTCTGCTTCTTGCCATCGGGCAGCGTGGCGGTGAGGTGAAAAGTCTTCGCCAGATAATGCGCGTGCGGCGCGACGAAGATGGCTTCGACATCCACGGGAATGGTGAAGGAATCTTTGACGACGTAATTGCTCGCGCCCGCCGGAATCTCCAGGCCGCTCAGGCGACCGAAGCCGGGCGGAAGCTGGAGCGTGGTGAATTTCCGCGTGGGCGGTTTGCTGGCGAAATAAATGCCGATGGTGGAAGTCTCGTGCTCGATCTTGCCGCTGGGATGGAAATGGGTCTGGAGGACGAGGTCGCTGTTGGTGGGGAAACGCCAGGCGAGTTCGGAAGGCAGCGGCATCGGTTCACCGCCGACGGCCCAGCCGCCGAGCGATTCAAACTGGCGGTTGGAGCGATTGCCGTTGTAGCCAACTTTCGGATCTTTCTCATCGTAGCCGCGCGCGGTGCCGGTGGTGTCGAGGTAGTAGAGGCAATGGTGAACCACGGTGCGGGCCTGCGGACGAAACTCAATGGCGCGCACCCATTTGTCCTCGGGCAGATTCAGCGGCAGCACGAAATTCCAGTAGATGTCGCGGCCCTCGGCGGCGACTTCAAACGGCTCGGGCATCTTGAGAATGAGATCGGGTTTCCCAAGCTGCCAGCCTTCCGTGAACTTGGGCGCGGCGGGAAGTTTCGCGGGGTCACCTTCTTTCGTGCCTTGCTTCACCCACGCGCCGAGCAGCGCGATCTGGTCGTCGGTGAGGCGGCGGGAATTGCTGAACTCGATGTACCCGTGACCAGCGTGCCACGGCGGCATGGTGCGCGACTCGGTGACGTCCACCATCAGCCGCGCGTGCTTCTTCGCGTCCTGAAAGTTCAGCAGCGAGAACGGCGCGACCTCGCCGGGGCGGTGACAGCGCGCGCAGTTCTGAAAGAGAATCGGCGCGACGTGTTCGGTGAACGTGACGTTGGCCGGAACATTGCCCGCCACGGCGGCGACGGCGGTGAGGGCGAAGGCGAGCACGGAGGCTTTCAATTTCATCGAGTTCATAGTCGGCAATCGGCGGCGTATTGTTTCGCAGATTAACCGCAAATCACGCGGGCAAGTCGAGCAGGGATTAGGCGGAGCGCTGGTTTTCCAACCCGCAGCAATGTCCGCAGGCCGGGCGCGCAGGAACTTGCGAACGCCGTTCTACATCGCAAGTTGCTGCGGGCTGGAAAGCCCGCGCTCCGGGGCTGACGGCGCAAAATAATTTTGCCTTCCCATCCCCATTCGCAAAGATGCGCGCCGCATGAGCAAGAACACCAAGTCCGTCTCGAAAAAATTCGCCGCCTACCCGCGCCTCAACCCGCTGGGCGTGGGCAAAAACATTTCCGCCGCCGACCTCATTGACGAATGTTTCCTCGCCTACAACGGCGGACGCTTGCGCGAGGCGGCGAAGTTGCTCGTGGAGAAAATGTTGCCCAACGACGGCTGCATCGGCATGTCGCTCACCGGCGCGCTCACGCCCGCCGGCCTCGGCAAGAGCTGTCTCATTCCGCTGATGAAGGCGGGCTTCGTGGACTGGGTCGTCTCGACCGGCGCGAACCTGTATCACGACCTGCACTACGGGCTGAACATGCAGCTCTACTCCGGCTCGCCGTTTCTGAACGACGTGGACCTGCACCGCGACGGCGTCATCCGCATCTACGACGTGCTCTTCGATTACAACGTGCTGCTCGACACCGATGCCTTCGTGCGCGAAGTGATTCAGGGACCCGAGTTCCAGCGCGCGATGGGCACGGATGAATTTCATTACCTGCTCGGCAAATACACCGCCGAGCGCGGCCGCAAACTCGGCCTCAAGGATTCCAGCGTGCTTGCGACGGCTTACGAATGCGGCATCCCGATCTTCACCAGCAGCCCCGGCGACAGCAGCATCGGCATGAACGTGGCCGCGATGGCCTTGCGCGGCTCGAAGCTGATGTTCGACGTGAACCGCGACGTGAACCAGACCGCCGGCATCGTCTATGACGTCAAGAGCACGAAGCACAAGAGCAGCGTCTTCATCCTCGGCGGCGGCTCGCCGAAAAACTTCATGCTCCAGACCGAGCCGCAGATTCAGGAAGTCATGGGCATCCAAGAAAAGGGCCACGACTATTTCCTGCAATGCACCGACGCGCGCCCCGACACCGGCGGCCTGAGCGGCGCGACGCCCGCCGAAGCCGTGAGCTGGGGCAAGATCGATCCCGACACGCTCCCCGACTGCGTGGTCTGCTACACCGACACCACGATTTCGCTCCCGCTGCTCACCGCCTACATGCTGACCCGCGTGCAGCCGCGCCCGCAAAAGCGCCTCTACGACCGCCGCGACGCCATCCTCGCCAAGGTGAAGTCGATGTATCTGAAGACCGGCACCGTGACCAAGGTCACGACCAGCAGGAAGATTTCCAAACGTGGGAGCAGCGTGGGGTTGAAGAAGTAACCCAGAAAATCGGCGTCTTGAAACCGCTGATGGACGCTAATTCACGCTGATGGTTATGCGGTCGGAGATTCCTCCCATCAGCGTTTATCAGCGTGCATTAGCGGTTTGAAATCCCGGCCCGCCAGAGCCTCCGCCGCAACCGCGCCTCGTTCTTCCGTGCCAGTTCATGTTCCCAGATACGGAGCACACGCCAACCCGTCGCGCGCAACGTCCGCGTCACGAGACGGTCACGCGCCTTGTTCGCCGCGAATTTCCTCCGCCAGAATGCCGCGTTGCTCCGGGGCTTCGTCGTGTGCAGCGGGCACGCGTGCCAGAAGCAACCATCCACGAACACCGCCACCCGCAGCGTGGGGAAAACGAAATCGGGACGGACGGACAGCCGAAGGACGAGACGCGGCCTGCCCTCGCCCCTCGACCGTCGGCTCTCGACCATTACTTTCACCTGCCTCCGCCAGCCCGTGATGCCGTGCGCACGGAACACCCGAACCAGCGCCAGTTCCGTGTCCCGATTCCCGCGCGAACGGATGCGCGACATCACCTCGCTGCGCTTGGCCTTCGTGAAGACGTCAGACATGGAATACTTTTAGTCACGGATCAACACAGCGGCCCGTGAATTTCCTGCGGAATACCGCCGTGCGATGCCGCGCGGGCCCGGACCCGTTCCGTCCTGAATCCGGGCAAGGCGCGCGCAGCAATTTGCCAAGGAGGAGTTGTGGCCTTTCGGAAGGGGCCATACGGTCACGTCGTGAAATCCAAGAAAGCAACGGTCACCAAGTCTTCCAGCCCTCTCCCGGCGTCCAAGCCCGGCCGCACCGAAATCCGGCGCGAGGAACCCCGGCGCTCGGCTCCGCGCGCCACCGGGCGCGCCACCGAACGGGGCAACCAGCCGCGCAGCCACAAGTCCGGCAAATGACCAAGGCCGAGGGCGAGCCTCGGGACGCCTCCAGGCAGCACTCCGGAATGTGGCGGCGGTGCAGGCTCTCTCATGTTCCCATCTCGCGCGCCAGCGGATGCGCGACATCACGTCGCTGCGTTCGGCCTTGGTGAAGACATCAGGCATGGGATTCTTTTAACCACGGATGGACACCGATGCACACGGATTCCGTTGGAGCGCGGGTCTGTGACCCGCAGCGCCACCGCCTGTTGAAGCACGACGGAAGAACTCCGGCGTCTCCGCCATCACGCAAGTGCTGCGGCTCACAGAGCCGCGCTCCGTTTACCCTCCACCTTCATCCCTGCAACTCCATGCGGCGCGCGGATTCCTCCGGCGTCGGACTCGTCAGGCGGTCGTAGAGTCCCGACCATTGGGCATCGGCCGGATACAATTCCTCGTCGGCCAGTTGGCCGTTCCCAGCCCGGCGCCACGCCTCGGCGGCGAAGGGTTTCAGGGTGCGCGGCCAGCCGCTTCCGGTCTCCTCGAACCCGTCGGGATGCAGGCCGGGATAGAGATAGGAAATGGAACACCACTCACTCCACGTCTGGGCCAAAGCATCCGCCTGTTTCATCCGTGATCTTTCCGTCGGGATGCACTGTCACGGGAATCACGTATTCTTCCACTGTGATGGCATCATCGAAGTCTCGCTCCCCATCCAGAAACTGTCGAAGTCGGGTCATCATGTAGCCCGCAATTTCTTTCTGCGCCTCCAACTCGGTTTCAAAGACCACATACCGCTCGCCATCATCATCACAATCGCTCACGACGGGCACCGGCCCTTGGCAAAGAGTGGTGATGTAAATGCAGAAGCCGTTCCGAAGGTTGGGTGAACTTTCTCGATTCATTGCTGGTGCTACTACCTGGCCAGGTACGCGAATCGTGGCAAGCCGGAAGTTTGAGCACGCTGAAGGCGTGCAAGAAATTAGCCGGGGGTTGAGCGAGTCCGCGAGCGATACCCCCGGTCAGGCGTTCAAATGGGTCAGTACCCTGAAGGGGTGCCAGAACCGTTGGCAACTGCGCGCGCCTCTGCGACCCCTTCAGGGTCGTGTCATGTGTGCGACGTATCCGGGGGTATCGTCGCTGTGCTCCTCAACCCCCGGCTAATTTCTGGCAGCTCTTCAGGCTGCTAGAACCGCCTCGTTCTACGAACTCGCATCTGGAACATGCTGCGATACTCTCGTCTCATGCCGAAGGCACCGAGTGTGAAATGGACGCGAGAGCATCGTCTCATCGCGCTGAATCTCTACTTCAAGCTTCCGTTCGGAAAGCTGCACCGAGGCAATCCGCTCGTCATCGAAGTTGCAGAGAAGATGGGCCGTACCCCAAGCAGTCTTGCCATCAAGCTCTGCAACTTCGCCTCGCTCGACCCGGTTCTCCAAGCGCGCGGAATCGTCGGCATGACCGGAGCCGCTAACGACGACCGACTACTCTGGCAGGAATTCAATCAGCATCTCGCGGCACTTGGCCCCGACAGCGAGCAATTGCTCCACGACCTCTTCACCAAGGACGACGACCGGGAAGTGGACTTCCTGCAACGCGACAAGGTACGGCTGGAACCGACTGCCAAGCTCATCGCGCCGACTGGCCCGACCGAATCGACTGCGACGGTCAAAGTTCGTCGTGGTCAGCAATTCTTCCGGCAATCAATTCTCAACTCTTACGGCGTGCGTTGCTGCATCAGCGGCATCAACGTGCCGCGCTTGCTCGTCGCGAGTCACATCAAGCCTTGGCGCGACTTTCCCGGCGAACGTCTCGATCCGCGCAACGGGCTTTGCCTGTCGAGTCTTCACGACGCGGCGTTTGATTCAGGACTCATCACGCTGGACGAGAAGATGACAGTCGTGCTGAGCAAAAGGCTGAAGAAGTTTTTCCCACAGCCGGCGCTTGAGCAGAGTTTCGTTCCATTCGAGGGACAGCGGATTCATTTGCCCGACAAGCTGGCAGAACCATCGCAGGATTTTCTCGGCTATCACCGCACGGAAGTTTTCCAGAACTGAAGTCAGTTCCAGAGGTGGTCGGTGAGCGTGTATTTCTCCGGCACGTCCGGGTCGAGGATGCTCGCGAGCTTCGGGCCTTGGGCGGGGAATTCCGGGAACTCGAAGTGGCGCGGCTCGCGGAAGCCGACGAGGAAGATGCGTTCGCGGTGTTGCGGCACCACGCTGCGCGCGTCGATGACGCGGTGATAAACGTGTTAGAGCCTGTTTGAAAAAGAAAGACGCACAAATCCCTTGATTTGACGGGCTGTTTTGGCGGCTTTCATTCGCGGCAGCGCTGTTCAGGCGATGAAAAT
>JAYVQC010000250.1:0-14871 GCA_043757045.1 Akkermansia sp.
CGCGCGGAGCGACGACGCCCTACCACGCTGGTCTTTCCGTCACCTCGCCGTTTAAGAACAGTGTCCAGATGCCCCGGGTTCCGGTCCCTGCTCAACGAGAACAACTAAATGAACTTGGCCGACCGAGCTATCCTGCCAGCAGTCCGCGCATCTGCTCCAGGAAGCGTGGGACGGCGGTGTAAGGATCCTCGGGGGCCTCGTATTCCAGCGTGACCCAGCCTTGGTAGTTGGCGTCGCGCAGGATGGTGGCGATGCGTTTGAGGTCGGAGGGCTGCTTTTCCTTCGCCCCGGCGGGCTGAATTTCTGACTTCCATTGCACGTTCACGGCGTGGGGGGCGCAGAGGGCGAAGTCGTGCATGGGGTCGGCGGTGTGGAAATTTCCCGAGTCGAGGTTCACGCCCACCCACGGTGAGCGCACGGCCTGCATGATTTCCAGGAGGTCGGCGGCGTTGGTGATGATGCCGCCGTGGTTTTCCACGCCGAGGGTGATGCCTTTCTTCCCGGCGTAGTCGCCGCATTCTTCGAGCGCGGCGATGCACAATTTTTTCGCCTCGTCCTTCGTGGTCCCGCGCTGGACTTCCCCGGCGAAGATGCGGATGTGCGGCGCGCCGAGCACGGCGGCGTGGTCAATCCACTCCTTCACGTATTTCATATCCGTGTCGCGCTTGGGTCCGGGCGGGTGGGTGAAGGTGTTGCCCACGGACGTGCCGCTGAAGGGGACGCCGCGCCGGAAAGCATGGCGTTTGAGCTGGAGCAAAAATTCCTCCGTCAATTTCGCGGGGAAATAGTAGCTCGTAATTTCCGCCGCGCAGTCGTGCGCCGCGCAGTAGTCAATGAACTGCAGCATGTCTATCCGCTTGGCCGGGTCGGTCTTCGGGTCGGTGCCTTTGCCTTCCTTGAAGTATTGCCGGAAAGAATAGGCCGCCAGGCCGAGCATCAGTTTCGGCTTCGTGCGCGGGAAGGGTTCCACGGCCAGCGCGCCGGGGGCGAGGGTGGCGGCGGTGGAGAGCAGGGCGGTGCGGGTGAGAAAAGTCCGGCGCGTGATGGTGTGCATGGCGGAGATTGAACAGGACGGACGGGGGTAATGCAGTTGAAAAATGCGCCTTCCCTCCGCCCTGCCGATGCTTCCTTCGCCGAGTAACCGCTTTACCCTCGCGCCACCCGTTGCTAGCGTCACTCCCGTCCCCAAAAACGCACAAAGCCATGAGTGTATTCTCTGCTGAATTGATCGGAACCATGTTGCTCGTACTTCTCGGCGACGGCGTGGTCGCGAACGTCCTGCTCAAACACTCCAAAGGAAATGGCGGCGGCTGGATCGTCATCACGGCCGGCTGGGGCTTTGCGGTCATGGTCGGCGCGTATGCCGTGGGCACCATCAGCGGCGCGCATTTGAATCCCGCTGTAACGCTCGGACTCGCGGCCATCGGCAAACTCGAATGGGCGCTGGTGCCAACTTATGTCGGCGCGCAATTCATCGGAGCCTTCCTCGGCGCGGTGCTCGTGTGGCTCGCGTATCTGCCGCACTGGGGTATCACGGAAGACAAAGGCGCAGTGCGGGGCGTCTTCTGCACGGCACCGGCGGTGCGGAAGCCTGGCGCGAACTTGCTCACGGAAATCATCGGCACCTTCGTCCTGCTCGTCGGCGCGCTGGCCATTCCCTCCACGCGCAATTTGATCGAAGACACGGGCTTCAGCACCGCGTTCGGTCCTTTGCTCATCGGCTTCCTCGTGTGGTCCATCGGTCTCTCGCTCGGCGGGCCGACGGGCTACGCCATCAATCCCGCGCGCGACCTCGGCCCTCGTCTTGCGCACGCGTTGCTGCCCATTCCGGGCAAGATTGATTCCGACTGGGGCTACGCGTGGGTGCCGGTGGTCGGCCCGATCATCGGCGGCGTGGCGGGGGCGTTGTTCTACAAATTCTTCTGGCCGGCGTGAAATCTTCTTTGTCCAAGATCCAAGGTCCACGATCCAAAGTCGCGCGGCTGTGTTGCTCTGCACGGCTGGACAAAAGCACGCGTCTGAAAGCGGCGCTGAAGCGACCGCACTCCAAACGCTGGCGCGAAGCATCGGACGCCTTTTCACTCGCGGAGCGTTTGGAGTGCGGTCGCTTTAGCGCCGCTTTTCCCAGACTGACTCACGCGTTCTGCAAACCTTGGACTTTGGACCTCGGACCATGGACGGAAAAATTATGAAGTACATCCTCGCCCTCGACCAAGGCACGACCAGTTCGCGCGCCATTATCTTCGACCATCACGGCTCCGTCGTTGCGGTGGCGCAGCAGGAGTTCCGGCAGATTTTTCCGCAGCCCGGCTGGGTCGAGCACGACGCGCAAGAAATCTGGGCCACGCAACGAAGCGTCGCCGCCGAGGCGTTGAACAAGGCCCGCCTCACTGCCAACGACGTGGCCGCCATCGGCATCACCAACCAACGCGAGACCACCGTGGTCTGGGATCGCAAGACTGGTCAGCCCATTGGCAACGCCATCGTCTGGCAGGACCGCCGTACCGCGAAGGCGTGCGACAAACTCAAAGCGCGCGGCCTCGCAAAAACCATTCGCAAGAAAACGGGACTCGTCGTGGACGCCTATTTCTCCGGCACGAAAGTTCAGTGGATTTTGCAGAACGTGCCGGGCGCGAAAGCAAAAGCACGCGCGGGCGAACTGGCCTTCGGCACCGTGGACTCATGGCTCGTGTGGAACCTCACCGGCGGGCGCGTCCACGTCACCGACCCGAGCAACGCCTCGCGCACCATGCTCTTCAACATCCACACCGGCGATTGGGATGAAGACTTGCTGAAACTCTTCGGTGTGCCGCGTTCCATGCTGCCCGAGGTGCGTTCGTCGAGCGAAGTGTATGGCGAATGCAACTTGTTCGGCGCGGCCATTCCCATCGCCGGCATCGCGGGGGATCAACAGGCGGCGCTCTTCGGCCAGGTCTGCACCAAGCCCGGCATGGTGAAGAACACCTACGGCACCGGCTGCTTCATGCTGATGAACACCGGCACCAAGCCCATCGCCTCGCGCAACAACTTGCTCACCACGATCGCGTGGCGCATCGGCGGCAAAACGGAATACGCGCTCGAAGGCAGCATCTTCATCGCCGGCGCAGTCGTGCAATGGCTGCGCGACGGCCTGGGCATCATCAACTCGTCGCGCGACGTTGAGGCGCTGGCGTCGCAAGTGCCGGATAACGGCGGCGTGTATCTCGTGCCCGCGTTTGCCGGACTGGGCGCGCCGCATTGGGATCAATATGCGCGCGGTCTGCTCATCGGACTCACGCGCGGCTCGACCAAGGCGCACATCGCCCGCGCCGCGCTCGAAGGCATCGCCTTCCAAGTCGCCGACGTGCTGCGCGCCATGGAGAGCGACGCGAAGATTCGCCTGAAAGAACTGCGTGTGGATGGCGGCGCGTGCGCGAACAATCTGCTCATGCAATTCCAGGCCGACCTGCTCGGCGTGCCCGTGGTGCGCCCGAAAATTTCCGAAACGACCGCGCTCGGTGCCGCCTATCTCGCCGGTCTCGCCGTCGGCTACTGGAAAGACCAGAAGGAAATCGTCGCGCAATGGCAGGTGGATCGGAAGTTCACGGCGGCGATGAAATCCGGCGTGCGGAAAAAACTCGTCGCCGGCTGGGACAAAGCACTGACGCGCGCGAAAGACTGGGCGGAGTGAGTCACGACGCGGGTAGCACAGGCCACTTGCCTGTGCCGCCGGGCTACCAGCCCGGCGGAAGAGTGAGGGCGGCGCAAGGCAGGCAGGCTGACTCCAGCCAAGAGTCCGTTCCACTTTTTTCAAACAGGCTCTGAGAAAATTTTGATGCACCCAGTTCCAGTTCACGCACTCGATCTTCCGCCCGGCTGGTAGCCGGGCGGGACGGGCTGGTAGCCCGTGCTACCCGTTCCGTTTTATCACGCGCTGGCTGTGAATTTGTTTGGCCTTTGGAATTTGAACCCCGAATTTTCCGTCGCCGATGAATCGCGAGGGATCACTGCAAGCTCTGGAGGATCGTTCCACGCGCTGGGACGTGCTGATCATCGGCGGCGGCGCGACGGGACTCGGCGCGGCGGTGGATGCGGCGGCGCGCGGCTATCGCACACTGCTGGTCGAGCAACATGATTTCGGCAAGGCCACTTCGAGCCGCAGCACCAAGCTGGTGCATGGCGGGGTGCGCTATCTCAAGCAGGGCAACATTTCGCTCGTGCGCGAGTCGTTGCGTGAACGCGCGCGGCTTTTGCAGAACGCGCCGCAACTCACCCGCCGCCAGTCGTTCCTCGTTCCGGCCTACGGTGCCTTTGACCGTGCGTTCTATGGCTTGGGCTTGAAACTTTACGATGCGCTGGCCGGGAAATTCAGCCTCGGCCCGTCGCGGTTGGTTTCACGTCAGGACGTGTTGCGCGAAATGCCGGGCGTGCAAAGCGCCGGCCTGCGCGGCGGTGTGCGCTACTTCGACGGGCAGTTCGATGACGCGCGTCTGCTCATCGCATTGGCGAACACGCTGCACGATCTCGGCGGCTTCGCGGCGAATTACGTGCGCGTGACGCGACTGCTGAAAGAAGGCGCACGCATCGGCGGCGTCATCGCGCAGGATCAGGAGAGTGGGCGGGAATTTGAAATCAGCGCGCGCGTGGTGATCAACGCGACCGGAGTTTTCACCGACGCCGTGCGGCAGCTTGACGACCTCGGGAGCCACGCAATGGTCTCCGCCAGCCAGGGCGCGCACATCGTTGTGGACCGCCGTTTCCTGCCCGGCGAGAACGCGCTGATGGTTCCCAAGACCAAGGACGGACGGGTGCTCTTCGCCATCCCGTGGCATGGCCGCGTGGTCATCGGCACCACGGACACGGCGGTGCGCGAGACCAGTCTGGAGCCGCGTCCATTTGCGCAGGAGATCGAGTTCCTGCTGGAACACGCGAAGCGGTATCTGGCGCAGGCCCCGGGCGAAGGCGACATCCTCAGCACGTTCGCGGGTTTGCGTCCGCTCGTAAAAGCTGGCGCGGTTGGGGCCACCAAAAAACTTTCCCGCGATCACACCATCGTCGTTTCCAACTCGGGACTCGTGACCATCACCGGCGGCAAGTGGACGACGTATCGCAAGATGGGCGAGGACGTGGTGAACACGGCGGCGCAGGTCGGCGGGCTCGAAGCACGCGCTTCACGCACGCACGACCTGGCGTTGCGCGGAGCGAGTGCGCTGGAAAACTTTTCCGCCGACGCGGCGTCCGTGCGTCGTTTCGCGCGCAAGGAAATGGCGCGCACGGTGGAAGATGTTTTGTCGCGCCGCACGCGCACGTTGCTGCTCGACGCGCGCGCGGCCCTGAAGCTCGCGCCCGCAGTCGCCGCCGCGCTCGCGACCGAACTGTCACGGGATGAAGCGTGGGAAAAATCTCAGGTGGAATCTTTCACCGCGCTCGCGAAAAATTATTTGTGGCCGTGAGCGTGAATGACTTGCACGAAATCAGACGTGCCTCACGCCAAGGACGCGAAGGACGCAAAGAATTTGCCGAGAGAAAAAACCTTTGCGCCCTTCGCGTCCTTGGCGTGAGGCAAAATAGATTTTCCCACTGCCAGACGGACGCTGACAAACCCGCCCACGCCGCCTGTAAAACTTTTCAGCGCCGCCCGCTTTAGACCCGCAATGGCATGGATTGCAGGCACTTCGGGGTGGCTGAATAGGGGCTGGGTGCGGCTGGTCAATGGATGTATCTTCAACCGGCGCTGGTTCTCAAACCAACAGCGTCTCGCGAAGCAAGAAAGTAGAAACGTCTTTTATGAAAACGAACTTTGTCCGGCATACGGCCCTCGGGTTGGCGTCAGGACTGGTCTTCATTCTCGGTTGCGCGCGTCCTTCGGCGGAGGCGGAGCAACCGCGCACCGTCGTCGCGCCCACGCCGCCGCCCGTGCTCGTCGCGCAGGCCGCGCCCACGATTGGACAACCGCCCGCCGCCGTCACCGCGCCCGCCGCGCCAGCGCCGGAAGCGCCGCCGACTGTTGTCGCAGCGGACACGAATGGTCCCGCGATTCTCCAACGCATTCCTCCCAGCACGCGTCCTGAGAGCGTCACGCTCACGCCTGGACTCAGTGAAGTGGTGAAGCTCGCGCAGGGCGGGGTTGGCGAGGAAGTGATTCTCGCGTACGTCGAAAAATACTCCGGCAACTTCAACCTGGGCGCAGACCAGATTCTTTATCTCAATGACCTCGGGGTCTCCAGCACGGTGGTCACTTCCATGTTGAAACACGACGGAAGCAACGTCGCCGCCGCGCCCGCCGCGCCCGCCGTGCAAACACACGCCGTCTCGAACGTGCCATTGAATCCGGTTTATCCGGCGGCTCCCGCGCCGGCGCCGCAGGCTGAGGTGGCCGCGCCCGCGCCGCCGCCTTCGACGGAAGTTTCTTACTTCTATGATTCGCTCTCGCCGTACGGCAGTTGGGTTTATCTCTCCGGCTACGGCTGGTGCTGGCAGCCGACGGTCGCGGTGAGCGCGCCCGCGTGGCGTCCGTATTCTGATCGGGGCAGCTGGTACTGGTCGGACTCCGGCTGGTATTGGAACTCGGATTACTCATGGGGCTGGGCGGCGTTCCACTACGGCCGCTGGTATCATCACGGAAGGGTGGGCTGGGTGTGGACACCCGGCACGGTTTGGGGACCGTCATGGGTGAGTTGGCGCTACTCGGATGGCTATTGCGGCTGGGCGCCGTTGCCGCCGGAAGCGCATTATCGTTCGGGCTTCGGTTTCACTTACTATGGAAGCGGGGTGAGTGTGGGCTTTGATTTTGGACTCACGGCTTTTCATTACTCGTTCGTGAGCTTTGAACACTTCAACGACCACCATCATTACCGGCACCATGTGTCGCGCCAGCATTGTGGTGACATTTATCGCAACACCACCGTTATCAACAACTATGTGGTGGGGAACAACAACACCATCATCAACCGCGGCGTGGGCCGGGAGAATGTGATCGCGCGGTCGGGCGCGAACAGCGTTCGCGAAGTCTCGGTGCGGTCGCAGCCATCGCAAGACGTGGTGGGCGGACGCAGCGGGGTGCGCGCGGATCAAATTGAACGGCGCGGCAACGAAAGCGTGGTCTATCGCGCGGAGTTGCCGAAGACGCCGCCGGTCGTGCGCACCGCTTCTTTCCCCACGCGTGGCAATGCCAACGCGGGCCAGGCTGCGATCTCGCGCCGGAGTGAAAACGGCACCGTGCCTTCGGGCAACAACCCCGTTACCTTCAACCGTTCGACGGTGAGCGGCGGCGTGGTGGGTGGAAGTCCGGCCGTGGAATCGCCTTCCACGCGCACCCCGCGCGGCACGGAAAACACGTCGCGCGGCACGACGGGCATCACACGCAACAACGTGGGCGGCAATACTGGTGGCAACACCGCGATCACGCCGCGTACGGAATCGCCGGCGCGTGGGCCATCCGACCAACGCGGAGGCCGTTCGCTGTTTGGCGATTCGGGGGCAAACAACTCCAGCACCGAGACCGCGCGCACCGCGCCGTCCACGCGGAGCGCCAGTGACGCGGCTCCGCAACGCGGCGTCATTTCGCGCGGTTCAGAGTCGGGCAACGGAGTGAGCGCGCGCAGTGCCACGCCGCAAAACAATGGTGCCCCCGTCACGCGCTCGTACTCGCCGGAGTCCGCGCCTTCGCGTGCGGTGCCGATGCAGTCCGCGCCGACCCGGGTCGAGACGCGTCAGCCCGCTACTTCCTCGCCGCGCGCGTATGAGCAGTCTTCGCGCGCGCCCGCGCCAACTTATTCCGCGCCGTCCGCGTCGCCGGTCACGCGCAGCAGCGGCGGATCTTCGGGCGATTCGCAGCCGAGCGGACGCGCTTCCTCCGGCGGGGGCGGCAGCGGGGGCGGACGCAACGAGTCCGGCTCGCGCGGTGGCGAGCGCGGGCGTTGAACCGGCTGAATCCTTCCAACAGCTCCGAACCCGCAGGGGTTCGGAGCTTTTTGTTTTTTGACGGTCCGAAATGGTGCGTGCCAGCGGGTGATAATTCTTTATACAAATCTCCATCCCCCGGTGTCTATCGGGTGAAAACGCAGTGGACTGGCAACGACAACTTTACGAGGCGAAGGCCGCGCAGCTCATCCTGTATGGGCGCGCGCTGGGTCTCGGGCATAGCGAGGCGGAGGATGTGTTGCAGGAGTTGTTCGTCACGCTGCTCCAGATGGAACGCGAGCCGGAGAACGCGGCGCATTACGCCATCCGGGGCTTTCGGAACCGAGCGCTGAATTACCGGCGCGGCTTCCTGCGGCGCATGGTGCGCGAGTTGGAATCGAAGCAGTGGTTTGACCAGGAGACCGGCGAGTCGCCGCAGGAACAGTCCGCCATGCTTTGCCTGCAAAAGCTGCCGCCCGATCAGCGCGAGGTCATCGTGTTGAAAATCTGGCACGAGCACACGTTCGAGGAGATTGGCGAACTGCTCGACGCCTCGCCGAACACGGTGGCGGGGCGGTGGCGCTACGGGATGGACAAGTTGCGGGCGTGCCTGAAGACGGAGAACGCCCAGGTGAATTTTACGGAAGACGACCGGGAGACCAGGGGACAAGGAGACAGCGGGACAGTTGCCCTGTCACCCGCTCACCCGGTCACCCTGTCGGTTGGATGAGGAGAGAAAATTTATGAAGACACCGAATTCTTTGGAAGACCAGATGCGGTCGTGGACGCCCCGGCGGCCCGGCGCGCACCTCGAACAGCAACTGTTTGGAGCGCGGAACGCGGAGCGCGGAACGCGGAACCGCGAGCGCGTCGTGACGTTGCCGTGGTTCCAGACTTTGGGGGCCAGCGTCGTGGGTTGCGCGGTCGTGCTGTTCACCATTCTCAATTTTCTCCAACTCGGCGCGACGCAGAATTTTCCCAGTTCGCTGACCTCCTTGAGCAACCACCCTTCGTCCCTGGCCTTTGCCAATGCGCCCGCGAGCAAGCTGCCCGCGCCGATTTTGGGTTGGACAAACGACGGCGCGGTCAGTTCTCCTACCCGGCCTTTTAACGTGCTGAACACAAACTCGACTTTGCCCTGATATGGCTTCTGAAAACCCGAAAACGCCGAACGTCAAACGTCCGGCTGCGGCAACGTCCGCTCCTGAAACCCCCGCGCCGCCCGCCACGCCCCCGGCCAAACTGCCGCCGCTGTTCCGCCCGATTGACTGGGTGGCCTTCGGACTCACGTTTATCATCTCGCTCGTCGGCTATCTCTGGACGCTGGCCCCGGACCTGACGCTCCAAGACTCCGGCGAACTGGCCGTCGGCTCAATGTACGCCGGCGTGCCGCATCCGCCCGGCTACCCGGTGTGGACGATCTACACCTGGATTTTCACGAAGATCGTTCCGTTCGGGAACATGGCCTTCCGCGTCGGCGTGTCGTCGGCCTTCGCCAGCGCGGTGGCGTGCGGATTGATCACACTGATGGTTTCGCGCGGCGGCAGCATGTTCATGGAAAGCATCGCGGAGTTCAAAGGCATCGCGCGCCGGATTGAGAATTCCATCTGCCTCGTGAGCGGCGTGGTGGCGGGCCTGCTCCTCGCGTTCAACGCCTTCATGTGGAGCCAGTCCATCATCGTGGAAGTATATTCGCTCAGCATGTTGTCGCTGACCGGCAGCGTCATCTGCCTGCTGCACTGGACGTATGCGCCGCAGCAGTACCGTTACTTGTATTTGTCTTGGTTCCTCTGCGGCATCTCGTTCAACAACCATCAATCCCTCTTCGTGACCACGGTGGCGATGGAGATTTTGATGATCGCGGTGCAGCCGAAAATCGGCCGCGCGATGCTGCTCTGGAACAGCATTTTCTACGGCGTGGGCCTGATGCTCACGAGCAAGGGCAGCACGCTCATGTCGGGCAACACGCCATTGCTGCTCATCTTCAACCTCATCGGCCTCGGCTCGGTCATCGGTTACGTCTGGCTGTCCGTCCGCACGCGGGCCACGGCCACGGAGTTCATGCGCGACGCGGTGCTGGCGGTGGTGGCGCTGGGTGCGATGGCCGCGGGCGGAGTGCGCGCGATGGCCGTGTGCGTGACTCTGGTGCTGCTGGTGTATGTGGCTCTGGACGTGATGCGCAGATCGCAGGGCCGTTCGATGGACTGGGCCCCGCAATGGCGCAAGGCCATCGCCTGCGGCATCGCGTTCGTGATCGGCGCGGCGTTTTACCTCTACATGCCGCTGGCTTCGATGAGCAACCCGCCGTTGAACTGGGGCTACCCGCGCACGGTCGGCGGTTTCATCCACGCCTTCACACGCGGTCAGTATGAGAAGATTCACCCGACCGCCGGTGCGGGCGCGAACATCGTCGAGCAGACGACTTCGTGGGTTACGACTTACGCGAAGCAGGTGCGCTTCATCTTGATCGAGGGACCCATCGAGGAATTCAGCCTCGGCTATCTCGCTCTCGCTTTGATTCCGTTGTTTTTCTTCCGGCGACTCCAACCACGCGAACGCGCCTGGCTGTTGGGGTTGGTGGCGTTCTATCTCGTGCTCGGTCCGTTTCTGCTCGAACTGTTCAACCCTGCGCCGGACCGGCAGAGCATTTCGCTGAACAAGCCGTTCTTCATCGCGTCGCACGTTTTCATCGCGATGGCGATTGGCTACGGCATCGCGCTGGCGATTGCCGCGCTGGTCGCGAACTACCAGCGGTTCCGCATCTGGGCACTGGCCGGTTGCGGCGTGCTGGCGCTGGCGGCGTTGTGGTTTGGCGTGGCCGACGCGTATCGCCCGGAGACGCCCTACTGGATTCCGCGTTTTGCCGCCGTCTGGACTTTTGGCCTCGCCGTGGTGGCAACCGCCGCGCTGGCCGTGTGGAGACAGCGCGCGCCCGTGGTGGCGTTGCTCGGCGTCTCCCTCCTCATGCCCGTGTGGACTTACGTTGCCCACTGGTCGGACACGGAACAGCGCGGCCACATGTATGGTTTCTGGTTTGGTCACGACATGTTCACGCCGCCCTTCAAGGGCAAGGATGGCAAGCTCACCTACTCGCGCAAAGAGCGTGAGGAGCTTATGAAAACGCCAGCCGGCCAGAAGAACATTTATCCCGAGATGGCGCGGGACACGATCCTGTTCGGCGGCACCGACCCCGGACGTTTCTGCCCGACCTACATGATTTTCTGCGAGAGCTTCACCAAGCCCAAGGACAAGCAAGATCCTGAGTTCGACCGCCGCGACGTGTATATCATCACGCAGAACGCGCTGGCCGACGCGACGTATCTCCAATACATCCGCGCGCACTACAACCGCAGCACGGAGAAGGACATTCCGTTCTTCAGTGAACTGATGCGCAACGACAAGGAGCGGGAGTTGAACTTCAAAACCAATCTGCTCGCGCGCGCCATTGCCGTGCCGCTGGATAATTTCTTCCTCGCCAACGGCGCGCGCATCGAGAAGGAGCGCCGCGTGGGCAACTCCTTCTTCAAGCCCGGGCATTTCCTCCAGCTCAATGACTTCGCCAAGAAGCTCGAGTCCGCCCCGAACGAGGTGACGAAGTATCTGCGCGACAATCTCTCCGAGGAAACGCGCAAGCAATTGAGCAGCGGCGGCAGCGGCCTCGCCAGCGTGCTGGCGAAAGACTTGAACCGCATTCTCGACGACGAATGGACGGGCAATCTCGAACTGCAAAACCTCCGCAGCGAACTCGCCACCGTGGAACAGCAGCTTTCCTCCGGCGCGGGCAAAGCGGCCAAGCTGACCGCGCGCAAAGAAGCACTGACCAAGAAGATCGCCTACTACACCAAGCTCGTGCCGTTCTACACCCCGGCGCGTTTCGCGGGACAGCCCTTGTCCGCCCATTTGCAAAAGTTCGCCAAGGAGAACCCGACCAACCACACGCGCATCCGTTTCAGCCGGCAGTTGATCGAGGCCGCGTTCCCCAAGGAACTCGCGGTCAGCGAAGGCGGCACGTATCCCGACACGGAAATCCGCACGCCGTCCAACGAGGACTCGCAGCGCTGCTTCCAGGAATACATGAATGACGCCCAGGCCCGCATGGCCAAAGGCCAGTTGCGCCCCGGCGAAGACGTGAAGGTCGTGGAAAATCGCGTGCAGGTCTCCGGCCAGGTCGCCGTCATGGCCATCAACGCCCTGCTCTGCAAAGTCATCTTCGATCAAAATCCCGACAACGAATTCTACGTCGAGGAAAGCTTCCCGCTCGAGTGGATGTATCCGCACCTCTCGCCCTTTGGCATCATCATGAAGCTCAACCGCGAGCAGTTGCCCGAACTGTCGCAGGAGATCGTGGACAAGGATCATCTCTTCTGGAGCGATTACTCCGACCGGCTCATCGGCAACTGGATCACCTACGACACGCCGGTGTCAAACATCACGGCCTTTGCCGAGCGCGTTTATGTGAACAAGGATTATCGCGGCTTCAAGGGCGACCCGGCTTTCGTGCGTGATGAAGACGGCCAGAAGGCGTTCTCCAAGCTCCGCAGCTCCATCGCCGGCGTCTATGCGTGGCGCGTGGCGAACCAGACCGCCGGACGCGCGGCGGAAATCGAGATGCGTCAGCAACGCCAGCCCGGCGTCCCGCTCTCGGCGGACGACAAGCGCGCGCTGGAAGTCCACAACCGCATGTTCCGCGAGGCGGAGTTCTCGTTCAAACAGGCTTACGCGTTCTGCCCCTACAGCCCGGAAGCGCTCTATCGCTACGTGCAGTTGCTCGCCGGTGCGCGCCGTTTCGACGACGCCATTCTGCTCGCGAAAACGTCCCGCAAACTGGATCCCGCGAACGGCGGTTTGGAAAACCTCGTGCGCGAACTGGAGAAAATGAAATCGCAGGTCGGCGGCATGAGCACCGACGCGATGGCGCAAGCTGAATCTGCATTCCGCCTGAATCCCACCGACCTCGCCAACGCCGGCGCGCTCGCGCAAATGTACGCGCAACAGGGCCGCACCAACGACGTGCTCCGCATTGCCGACACCATCCTCGCCATCCCGGCCGCGAACGCGCAGATGATCAGCTTCGCCGCGCAGGTTTATCAGCAGTTGCCTGATTACGTGCGTTTGGAAAAAGCGCTGGAGCGCTGGACGAAAGTCACGCCCACGCCCGAAGCGTGGCTCGACTACGCCGCCGTGCAAGCCGTGCTCGGCAAACGTCCCGAGGCCATCACGTCCCTAAAACAGGCGCTGTCCATGAGCGCGGATCGCCGGAAGACCAATCCGGCCGCCGAGAACCTCGCCGCATCCCTGCTCAATGACCAGCGCTTCGCCGCGTTGAAAGCGACGCCGGAGTTCCAGCAACTGCTGGCCCCGGGCAAGTAATTGTCCCGGAGCGCCGGTTGGAAAACCGGCGCTCTTTTAGTTCAGGGGCGTATCTCGCCATCGGAAAGCGGCGCTAAAGCGACCGCACTTCAAACGCTGGCGCGCAGCATAACACGCCGTTGAACTCGCGGAGCGTTTGGAGTGCGGTCGCTTTAGCGCCGCTTTTCCCACGTCCAGAACCCGTCCTGGTTGGCTAATTTCAAGATGTGCCCAACTCACGGCTTCAACCAGTTCAGGAACACCGTGATGTTCAGCGCGTTCAGAAAATCGATCAGGAAGCCTCCGACCACCGGCACGACCAGGAACGCGCGCGGCGACGGGCCGTATTTTTCCACGATGGCTTTCATGTTCGCCACGGCGTTCGGTGTGGCCCCGAGGCTGAAACCAATCTGCCCCGCTGACATCACCGCCGCGTCGTAAGTCCGGCCCATCAGCGGGAACGTCACCAGCCACGCGAAGAGGCCCATCAAAATGATTTGCGCGGTGAGAATGACCAGCATCGGCAGCGCGGTGTTCGCGAGGTCGGCGAGATTCAGGCCCATCATGGTGATGGCGAGAAACAGCCCGAGCGCAACCGTCGCCAGCGCGTCCACCACTTCGGTCTCGATGGCGCCGTCGAAGAAAATATCCGCCACGTTTCGTACCACCACGCCAAGCATCAGCGCGCCCATGTACACGGGAAAGGTGAGTCCGGTGTTCTGGATGAAATAACTGATCCACGCGCCGGCCTTCAGGCACACCAGCAGCACCAGCAGATGTCCGAGGAAAGTTTTGCGGAAGCCGACCAGTTCCTTGAAGTCGGAAAGAATGCCCGACTCGCCGGACGCGCCGGACTCCAGATGCACTTCCTTCGCCGCGTCAGATTTCAATTGATGCTTGCGCACGAGCCAGCCGCCGAGCGGGCCGCCCATCAGTCCGCCCGCCACCAGTCCGAAGGTCGCCGCCGCCACGCTGACCGCGCCCGCGTTGGCGAAGCCCGCCTTGGTCAGTTCCGACTCAAAGCCCAGCGCCGTGCCGAGTCCGCCCGCCAGCGTCAGGCTGCCGCAGACCAGTCCGAGCAACGGCGATTCTCCGAGCAGTTTCGCCAGCGGCACGCCCACGAGATTTTGCGCCACGGCGAGAAACGTGGAGAGCGCGAGAAAGATGAGCATCGGCCAGCTTCCTTGGCGCAGGAAACGCCAGCTCGCGTTGAGTCCGATGCAGGTGAAGAACGCCACGAGGAACGGCTGGTTCACCTTGCCCGCCGGATTCTTCCACCACACCGGGTCCACCGCCGTGATCCAGGTCCACCAGGGCGCGGTCACGGTGTTGTCGAATTTCACCGTGGCTCCGCGCGCCAGACTCACCGCTAGCATGACCAGCGCGATTAGCAATCCGCCCACGACGGGCGCGGGAATGTTGAAGCGCGAGAGGAAGGAGATGCGCCGCACCAGCCGTTCGCCGAGCAACAAAACCGGAATGGCCAGCAGGACCGTGAACCACGCGGAGAGCGTCATGCGTTAAGCAAGCCCGCCGGGCTTGGCAAAAGTCAAACCCTGCGTAGCATCGCGACGTGCGGGTTAAGCAAACTTCGTTGCCGTTGGTGCGTCCGAAAGCGGCGCTAAAGCGACCGCACTCCAA
>JAYVQC010000251.1:0-14845 GCA_043757045.1 Akkermansia sp.
GAGCGCCGCTGAAACTTCCGACAGCACAGATGGCGGCGCTCTCACGAGACGCCGCTACAATGAGCGCGGGCCGACGATTCGCGTCTTCACCACGCGGCCCGACACGCTGTTCGGCGCGACTTACATGGTGCTGTCGCCGGAGCACAAGCTGCTCGCGGAGATCGTCACGCCGGAACAGCGCGACGCGGTGAAGCAGTATCAGCAATTTGCCGCAGGCAAGAGTGATCTCGAACGCACCGAACTGGCCAAGGACAAGACTGGCGTGTTCACGGGCGCTTACTCGATCAACCCAGTGAACGGGGAGCGGATTCCCATCTGGATCGCGGACTACGTGCTCGCGAGCTATGGCACAGGCGCCATCATGGCCGTGCCAGCGCATGACGAACGGGATTTTGAGTTCGCGGTTAATTTCCGCATTCCAATTCGAGCGGTAGTGAGACCACCAATAGAATGGCTTTCGAAAAATGGAGCGCATCTGATGGTAGGAGTGAACATTGATGGAAAGCGGATGAGTTGGACGTTCGACGAGTTGATTGGAGCGGCTACATTGATTCCAGTTGGCGAGAGTTTTAAAAAGACCTTGGAACCGCAGAAAACCTTAGAGCCGCAGGTCTATGAAATCTTCGCGCGACAAGTGGCTGATTTCAGCACCGCGTTCACAGATCCAGCAGTCGCGATGAATTCTGCTAACAGCGAGATTTCTCTCGACAGTTTGCCTACCGCCGAAGCCAAAGTGAAAATCACCGCCTGGCTCGAAGCGAAGGGCCTCGGGAAGAAGACCATCAACTACAAGCTGCGCGACTGGCTGTTCAGCCGGCAGCGTTACTGGGGCGAGCCGTTTCCCATCGTGTGGAAGAAGGACGCGCACGGCACCGCGTATCACGAGGCGCTGCCGGAGAGCGCGCTGCCGCTGCTGCCGCCCGCGCTGGACGATTACAAGCCCACGCCCGACGGCCAGCCGCCGCTCGCCCGCGCGCAGGATTGGGTGAACCTCCCCGACGGCTCGGTGCGCGAGACGAACACGATGCCGCAGTGGGCGGGCAGTTGCTGGTATTACCTGCGCTACCTCGACGCGCGGAATGATGGGGCGTTCGTGAGCAGCGAGGCGGAGCGGTATTGGATGGGCGTCGGCCCCGTAGCTGCGAACGTGAGTTCGCAGCCATCTTCCCAGCCGGCGAATGGCGGCGCTTTCACAAGCGCCGCTACAAAGCCAGGGGTGGATTTGTACGTCGGCGGCACGGAGCACGCGGTGTTGCACCTGCTCTACGCGCGGTTCTGGCACAAGGTGCTGTTCGACCTCGGCTACGTCTCCACATCCGAGCCGTTTTTCAAGCTCGTGAACCAGGGACTCATCCTCGGCGAGGACATGCAGAAAATGTCCAAGTCGCGCGGCAACACCATCAACCCCGACGACATCCTCGTGGAATACGGCGCGGACGCCTTCCGCCTCTACGAGATGTTCATGGGCCCGCTGGAAATGGTGAAGCCGTGGAACACGAAGGGCGTGGAGGGCGTGTATCGTTTCCTCGGTCGTGTCTGGCGCATGTTCGTGGACGAGGCGAGCGAAGTGGAATTTGAACAGGCTTCAACCACCGCTGAACCGGCGCAACAGCGCGAGTTGCTGAAGTTGATCAAGATGCATAGCGGCATCAAGGACGCCGAGCCGACCAAGGGACAGCTCAAGTTGCTGCACACCTGCATCAAGAAAGTCACGGAAGACCTCGACGGCCTGCGCTTCAACACGGCCATCTCCGCCATGATGGTTTTCTCCAACGAGGCGATGAACTGGGAGACGAAGCCGGTGTCCGTGCTGCGTGAGTTCCTGATTCTGCTCCAGCCCTTCGCGCCGCATTTCGCGGAGGAGTTGTGGGAGAAGTTGTCCAAGGCCCAAAGTCCAACGTCCAAAGTCACGGACGGCGGCTCGACAACCTTGGACCTTGGACCTTGGACTTTGGACTTGGGCTACCAACCGTGGCCGAAGTTCGATCCCGCCCTGCTCGTTGAAGACACGCTGGAAATCCCGGTGCAAGTCAGCGGCAAGCTGCGCGACGTGATTCGCGCGCCGGCCACGGCCACGTCCGCCGAAATCGAAGCTGCCGCGCTGGCGTCGGAGAAAGTTCAACAGTTCCTCGCCGGCAAGACGGTGAAGAAGATCATCGTCGTCCCCAAGAAGCTCGTGAACATCGTGGCGGTGTAATGATGGAACGGAGCGCGGGCTTTCCAGCCCGCAGCCAGCCGCGAACGCCAGGGCGCGTTGGAATAATTTCAAACTGCTCCCGCGCATCGGCTTGCTGCGGGCTGGAAAGCCCGCGCTCCGGTGCATCAAGACAACTCTGCGCGGCGCGGTTCAGCCACCACGGCGTTCAGCGCCGCCACAAAACCCCGCGCCTTCGCCAGCGTCTCGTCGTGTTCCGCCTCGGGATTTGAATCCGCCACGATGCCCGCGCCGACGTGGAAGTGAACGCGCCCCGCCTTCACCAACGCGGTGCGAATGATGATGCTCAACTGACTCTCGCGATTGAATCCGAGGTAGCCGAGCGCGCCGGTGTAAGGGCCGCGCGTGAGCGGTTCCAACTCATCAATGATCTCCATCGCACGAATCTTCGGTGCACCGGTGATGCTGCCGCCGGGGAAGCACGAGGCCAGCGCGGCGAAGTGCGTGACGCTGCCGCGCAATCTTCCCTCCACCGTCGAGACGAGATGCTGCACCTGCGCGTAGCGTTCGAGGCGAACCAGTTCCGGCACTTGCACTGAGCCGTATTCGCAGAGGCGTCCGAGGTCGTTGCGGAGCAGGTCGGTGATCATCACCAGTTCGGACATTTCCTTGGCGCTGGTTTGCAACTCGTAGGTCAGGCGCGCGTCACGCGTCGGGTCGGCGTCGCGCGGGCGCGTCCCTTTGATCGGACGGGTGAGAATGTGGCGTCCGCTCAGGCGCAGAAAAAGTTCCGGCGAAGACGAGGCGAGTTGGAAATCGCCGCAGTCGAGGAAAGCGGAAAACGGCGCGGGAGAAACTTCACTCAGACGCTCGAAGAGACTCCAACCATCCCCCGGCGCGTCGGCGGAGAGGCGGTGCGCGAGGTTGACCTGATAAATATGGCCGTGACGGATGTAATGCTGCGCGCGCTCGACACGGGCGATGAATTCCGCGCGCGTGAGATTCGAGACCGGCTGCGGAGCGCGGACCGCCGAGTCCGCGTGTTTCAACATGGGCAGGGTTCGCGCGGACTCGGCGGTTCGCGTTCCAGAATCCGTGAGTCGTTCACGCCACCAGTTCGCCTCCTGTTGCGCCCGGGCTTCATCGCGCGAGCCGTCGGCATTGAGACCAGTCGAGACAATCCACGTTTTCTCCAGACGATGATCAAAGACCACGAGGCTGCTGTAGAAACCCACATGACAGTCCGGGAGTTCCAGATCATTGACGGCGGTGCGGGGCAGTTTTGGCTCGACGAAATTTTTCAGGTCGTAGCCCCAGTAGCCGAACGCGCCGCCGAGCGGGAACGGCAGGTCCACTTCATCCAGCAGTTCGCAACGCTCCATCAGCGAGTCGAGGACGCGCCAGGGATTGCCGAAAAGTTCGTGCGCGCCGTCGGCGGTGGCGATTTCGCAGCGCGACCCGTGCGCGGTGAAGCGGATGAACGGGCGCGCGACCACGAAGGAATGCCGCGCGTGCGGCGAGTCGAACCCGGCGCTGCGGAGTAGCATCACGCCGCGCTCGCCGCGCAACGACCGCGCGAGCGACTCGGGCGAGTGTGCGGTGGAAAGTTCTGTGACGAGCGGGCGCATGGTCAGAGAGCTTGCCGAGAAATTTGGTAGCCGTGGAGTTGTGGCCAGCGTTCTCCCTCACCCCGGCCCTCTCCCGCTGGGAGAGGGAGCAAGTCAGCCAGCGCAAGATGACGATGGGCGCGATCGGTGGAACGAAGACTGAATGCCGTTCTCCCTCTCCCAGCGGGAGAGGGCCGGGGTGAGGGAGAAACGGCATCCCACCCCACGATCACAAAATGTGTTTTGGCGCTCACACCATTCACCACGAGAGGAGGCTAGCGAGCCGAGTCGGTTTTTTCAGCGGCGAAACGAGCGCGAGATTCAAACGCGCGGGCTGGAAGAAATCCCGCGCCGCCGCGCGCACGGCGGCGGCGGTCACGGTGGCCAGGCGCGCTTTCGCCTCGGCGGGCGTGATGATTTTGCCGTAGGAGAGCAGGCTTTCGCCGAGCCAGTTCATCTGGTTCTCCGTGCTTTCGAGGTTCAGTTCCAAC
Organism: Akkermansia sp.; assembly: GCA_043757045.1. Classification (GTDB taxonomy): domain Bacteria; phylum Verrucomicrobiota; class Verrucomicrobiia; order Limisphaerales; family SIBH01; genus JANNGC01. The sequence continues at coordinate 4,254 of JAYVQC010000251.1, forward strand.
TGGCCGATGATGAAATCGCGCGCCCGTCGAAGCTCGCCCTGGCTGACGGGTTTCGCGGCCAGCGCGCGCAACTCACGGACGATGATGCGCAATGATTTTTCCAAATCGTCCTGGTCCAGTCCGGCGGAAATGCTCAACACGCCCGTGTCTTCCATCGAAGACCACGAGCTGTGGACGTTGTAGGCCAGCCCCAGGTCTTCGCGCAAAATCTGGAACAGTCGGGAACTCATGCTCTCGCCGAGAATCACGTTCAGCACGCGCAGCGCGAAGCGGCGTTCGTCGTGACGCGAGCAGGCGCGTATGCCTAGCGCGAGCTGCGTCTGCTCGGTGGCTTTGGTGAGCAGGCGAATGGCGGGCGCGGTCTGCCGAGCCTCCGCCGGAGCAAACGTCGGCGGGTGGCCCGTGCGGAATTTCACGGTGAATTTTTTGGCCGAGCGCACGACTTCCGCATGGCGCAGCGGCCCGGCGACGACGAGCAGCGTGTTCGACGCGACGTAATTGGCGGTGAAGAAATTATGCACGTCGGCACGGCGCAATTTGTCCAGCGACTGCTCGGTGCCAGTGAGCGCGCGCCCGAGCGGCTGGTCGGGCCAGAGCGTTTCATGCAGCAGATCGTGGACGTGTTGCGCGGGCTGGTCGCGATACATGGCGATCTCCTCCTTGATCACGTCGCGTTCCTTCGCGAAGTCGGCGGGCGTGAAGCGCGAGTGAAGGAACATGTCGGTGAGCACGTCGAGCACGGTGTCGAAATGATCCACATGCACGCGCGCGTGGAAGCACGTCTGTTCCTCGTCGGTGAAGGCGTTGAGGTAGCCGCCCACGCCTTCGACGGCTTCGGAAATTTCCTTCGCGCTGCGGCGCACGGTGCCTTTGAACAGCAGATGCTCGATGAAGTGCGCGGTGCCGGACAGCGCCGCCGGTTCGTAGCGTCCGCCCACGCCCACCCACAGACCCACGGCCACGCTGGCCATGTGCGGAAGTTCAGCCGTGGCGACGCGGAGACCGTTGGTTAATTGAGTGACGTGATACACGCGGGCGGAGGGTAGGGAGAAAATTCCAAATCCCAAAATCCAAACTTCAAAGCTGGCGGGCGTAACTTTTCATTTTCCATTCGCATCAAACTGAAACTAGGGCGCGGCGGTCAGGCAGTTGACACGTCCCGGCATTTCCTTGAGCCTCGCCCGAAGAAATTAACCCGCAAAAATTTTATGAGACTCGGCATCAACACCTTTCTGTTCACGTCCCCTTTCCTCACGGAGAGCACCAAGCACTTTCCCAAGTTCAAGAAGTGGGGCTTCGAGACGGTGGAAATTCCCGTCGAAGATCCGTCGCACATTGATCCCGCGAAAGTGAAGGCGGCTGCGGACAAGAATGGTCTCGCCATCGGCAGCCTTTGCGCGTGCATGGGGCCGGGGCGCGATTTCCGCGGCACGCCCGCCGAACAGAAGACCGGGGTGGACTATGTGAAGAAGCTCATTGATCAGGCCGTGATCATGGGCTGTCCGTCCATCATCGGACCGCTTTACTCGGTGGTGGGCCGCATTGGCGCGCACACGGACGTGGAGAAGAAAAAACATTTCGCCGACGTGGTGAAAAATCTGAAAGTGCTCGGCAAGTACGCGCAAGCGAAGGGCGTAATGCTCTGTGTCGAGCCGTTGAACCGTTTCGAGACCGACTTCCTCAACACGGTGGAACAGGGATTGAAGCTCATCAAAGCCGTGAGCAGCCCCGCCGTGACCCTGCACCTCGACACGTTCCACATGAACATCGAGCAGAAGAATCAGGCCGCCGCGATCAAGAAGGCGGGCAAACTCCTGACCCATTTTCACGCCTGCGGCTGCGACCGTGGCACGCCCGGCAACGACCACATTGACTGGCCGAACATCATCAAGGCGCTCAAGTCCATCGGCTACAAAGGTGACGTGGTCATCGAGTCGTTCACGACGGATGTGAAAGTCATCGCGCGCGCCGCCGCCATCTGGCGGCGCATGGAACCGACGCGCGACGAGATTGCGACCAAGGGCATCAAGTTTTTGCAGAAGGCGCTGCGCTAATTTTTAGCGCACCATTTTCTGAATCGCGGCGGGCCACAGTGCCCGCCGTTTTTTTTGTGAGTTGAACCCGCATTGGAAAAATGGCGGAAGAAATTCGGCTCCGGTCTGGCTAATCGTTCATTGAATGTTCACGACTTCACCAGATAACGGCGTTGGCGCCGGGCCAGATACGGATCGAGGCGCGCGAGAAGGAACAGGGCCCAGCGGAGGATCCACTTTTCCCAGAAGTTCCGGGCGTGGGGCGATGTCTGGGGGGTGATGGCGTGGCTGTGGAGCAAATCTGCGGCGAAAATGTCACGGGCCTCGGCGGCGAGCGTGGCGTCGGGAATGCGCGCCACCACTTCATAATTGATGCCTAGGCTGCGGGCGTCGAGGTTGGCCGAGCCGACGTAAATCACCTCGTCCACGATGACCATTTTCGCGTGCAGAATCTGCGGCTGATATTCATGCACCTCCACGCCCGCGCGCAGCAGCGACGGATACAGGCTGCGGGTGGCGACGCGCATCAGTCGCACGTCGCTCTGGCCCGCGAGAATGAGCTGCACTTTGGCCCCGCGTTTCGCCGCGCGTTTCAGGGCGCGCAACAGGCGCAGGCTGGGCAAAAAATACGCGGATACGATCTGGATGCTGCGCGCCTGGTGAAAGTCATGTTCGAGCGATTGCCGCAACAGGTGATGGCCGCGCCCAGGGCCAGTGAGCAACAGTTTCCAGTTTTTGCCCGAGACCATCTGGTCGGCGCGCGCGCGGCGCATCCGTTGGAAAGGGCGATGGCGGCAATCGGCGCGGGAGAATAGATCGTTGAAGGCATCGGCCAGTTCGCGCGCGAGCTGGCCTTCGATTTGCAAGCCGAGATCGCGCCAGCCCGTGGTCACGCCGTCGCCGCTGTATTCCGCGCCGATGTTCAGTCCGCCGAGGAAGGCGAGTTGGTCATCCACCACCAGAATTTTCCGGTGGTCGCGGTAGATGATGCGGTTGATGTGCAGCGGATTGAACCAGCGGAACTCGCCGCCCGCCGCGACGAGTTCGTGCCAATAATTCTTGGGCAGGCCGTAGGAACCAAAGGCGTCGCACAGCACGCGCACGCGCACGCCCCGTTGTTGGGCCGCGAGCAATTCGGCGCGGAACGAATCGCCGGTGGCGTCGGGATGAAAGATGAACGTCTCCAGGCGCACGGAATGCCGAGCGTGCCGGATGGACTCAAGCATGGCTTCCAGGGCCGCGCGCCCGTGCCGCAGCCAGCGGCAGCGAAGGTCGGAGTCCGCGGCGTGAGCGTGGCGAGGGTGGTGAGCCATGTGGTCAGAGCGTCGGGAATGCGGACGGCAATTGCAACGCGCCGCCCGTTATGGTTTTTCCAAAATCATCCGGCGGCGTGAATAATCCAAGATGACTTTGAAACGGTTCAGCGCGGTGATGCCGATGTGTCCAGCCAGGCCGGGGTCGGTGGGCGACCCTTCGAGGAAGAAATCCGCCTGCGCTTGCTCGATGCGCGCGCCGCCGAGTTGCAGCAAGGGCAGGGAACCGCTGCGCGTGGCGGTGCCGCCGCCCACGCCGATCTTTTCGCTCTCGCTCGTCGCGGAGTTGTCCAGCAAGTGATGCGTCTTCGCGAAATCACTCGCCAGGCACACGCCACTGTCGCAGCCCGTATCAATTTCAAACTCGCCGTGAACGAGCGCGCTGTTGGTGTTGTTCGCGGCGAAGAGGCTGGCGTTCACAATCGGCACCGTGCCGCCGCGTGGAAAGCGCAGGGGAACGAACTCTCCCGCGCCCGCGTAGGAAAAATTGGTCGGGGAGTACAGGCTCATTTGTTTGCGCACGAAATCAATTTCCACCACGTAATTGCGGAAGAGCCCGGAGCCGAGAATGCCATCGCGACGTCGTCGCTGGCCGCCATCCGAGGCGAGCGCGGCCACGCGGCGTGGCGCGTACGAGACGCCGCCGAGGTTCAGCACCGCGCCTTCGTAAGTGGGTGCGCGCTCCTCGCCCGCAATTCCGACGATGGTGATCTCCCCGGCGCGGCGCAACTGAAGCGGCCCGGCCAGCGTGGGGTGAATCATCGTCATGGAGAAACCGGTATCGAGCATGAAGAACAGATCGTTTGAACCGTTGAGCGAGACTGGAACGAAGACGCGGTGCGGGGCGAGGCGGATGGGAATGACGGCGAGCGGCCCGGCGGCACCGGCGGCGAGAAGCGCGGCGAGGAACGCGCCGGTAAAAATTCCGTGACGCAACATCATGCGCGCAGGCTAGCGCGCTTCAACGGAGTGGGCAGACATTTCTTGCGCGAGGAAATTTTTCGCGCGCGGGAGCGGGGAATTGCCCCGCACACGTACGAGACTGCGAATGGGTTTTGGGTCAAGATCAAGTTAAGAAAGTGCATCCGCGCAGAATCTTTGTTGGACAGAAAAGTGACGGGAGTTTTACAACAGCGGCACCCAAACAACCAAACGGACTCGTGAGCATAGGCTTCGGGTCCGTTTTTCTTTCCCGGCGTGCGTAACCTCCTCTTTTTTTCCGCCCCCGGCTTGTTCCCCAGAGCCAGCGGGCAGGATGGGGAATGATCTGGTGAACCTTTTAGGTCTTTCGGAAATGATCGGCGTGCTGCGGGTGAGGACACCCGCGCTCCTCCCAAGTTCACCGCACGATCCAGTCGAGGATGGACTTCTGCACATGCAGCCGGTTCTCGGCCTGGTCGAAGATCGTGGTCGCGTGTGCCTCGAATGTTTCCCCGTCAATTTCCTTGCCGCGATAGGCGGGCAGGCAGTGCATGACGAGCGCGCCCGGCTTCGCGAGCTGCACGAGCTCGGCATTGATCTGGTAGCCGGCCATCTCGCGGAGGCGTTCGCCGGACTCGGCCTCCTTACCCATCGAGACCCACACGTCGGTGTAGAGCAGGTCGGCTCCGGCGGCGGCGGCGCGCAAATCATCCGTGACCGTGACCTTGCCGCCGGCGCGCAGGAGGATTTCCGGCGCGGGCTGGTAGCCTTTCGGAGCGGCGATGCGCAGTTCGAAGCCCAGTTTCGCCGCCGCAAAAATCCACGACACGGGCATGTTGCACGCGCCGTCGCCGATGAAGGTCACGACCTTGCCGGAAATGGAGCCGAGCTTTTCTTGAAAGGTGAAGATGTCCGACAGCACCTGGCACGGATGCTCGTCGTCGGTCAGCGCGTTGATGGTGGGAATCTTGGAGAACTCCGCGAACTCCTCCACGTCGCTTTGCGCGAAGGTGCGGATGATCGCGCCGTGAATCATGCGCCCGAGCACGCGTGCGGTGTCCTTGATCGGTTCGCCGCGCCCGAGTTGGATGTCGTTCGCGTTGAGAAATATGACCTGCCCGCCGAGCTCGCGCACGCCAACCTCGAACGAGACGCGCGTGCGCGTGGAGGACTTGGTGAAGATGAGCGCCCAGGTTTTGTAGGCGAGCGGCTGGTAGCTGCGGTCCGCGCTGTTGCGGCGGCGCTTGAACATTTTGGCGCTTTCGAGAATCGCCTTCATGTCCGCCACAGGCAGCTTTTCCAGACTCAACAGATGTTTCATGGTTTAAGTCCGGCCCGGTCGGGTCGGAAAAGCGCGACTTTTAATCACATCCCGCCGCGCACGTCACGCGGTAAGTTGGGGCGGGAGCGCCGGTCCTTGGCACTTCCAGCGCGCAGCGGCGCCTCGCTTCAGTAATAAGTTGCAACACTCCTTCGCTTCACCGAGAAGTTGCGCCCTTTTTTATTTATGGCCAAAGCAAAGAACGAAGCTCAGTTGTTGAACCTGTTAAAGTCTGTGCTGCCCAAGGCGGTGCCGGACGCGAAACTCGCGCAGATCATTTACGCCGCGCTGGAAAAGGAAATCGCCTCCACGGAACGCGCCGTCCACTTCGAGAAATTTTGCAAGAAGGTCGAGCTGCCGGATTTGCAGAAGGACAGTCTCGAACAAGTGAAGGAACAGTTCGAAGCGTCCTTCGGCAAAGGCATGGTCTCGGTCGTGCCGCACTCCGGCAAGAAAGCCGCGACCATCGAAGTGATCACGCCCAAGGGAACCTTTGAAGGCACCGTGCAAGTCGGGCCGAAGGCGGTGGGCGAAGACGGGGAGGAAGTTGAGAAGCCCAAGTTCGTCCCCTTCCCCATCAGCCTGCCCAGCGATCCGGAACTCGTCTGGCTGCTCGGGCGCGACGAGCGCATGACGCCCGACGACGCCTTGATCGCGCTGGCGAAAGTGCAGGACAGCTTCTGGGAATCGAAGGCCGGCCAACAGCATTTGCAGAAGCGCACCGAGCGCACGTTTCCTGAATTCATCACGAAGGTGCCCGGCAAGGTGCTGACGGAAGCCGGACTCAAGCGGCACTACAAGGAGCCGGAGCCGGTCAAGCAGATCAAAGTGCTCAAGCCGCGCAAGCAGGAGTGAACTGCGCGCCGTCGCGTAAAGATCAAGCCATCAAAAAATTGCATCGGCAAAGCGGCTTGCCGCGCCTAGCCTTTATCAGTGCCGAACGATCCGGACATTCGTTGGAAGCAACGCTTCCAAAATTACGACCGTGCATTCGTCCTTTTGCGCGACGCGCTGAAGGACGGGCCGGAGCCGCTCTCGCTCCTTGAAAAGCAGGGCGTGATCCAGCGCTTCGAGTTTTCTTTTGAGCTGGCTTGGAAGACGTCCAAAGATTTTCTCGAAGACGGCGGACTCGTCATCTCTCCCATCACGCCCCGCCAGGTGCTCAAGGAGGCCTTTGCCGCCAAGGTGATCGCCGACGGCCAGGTGTGGATCGAAATGCTCGACCACCGCAACCTGCTCGCGCACACCTACGATTGCGCCGTCTTCGAGCTGGCCGTCGAATCCATCGCCGCCCGCTACCTGCCCGCGCTGGAAGCGTTGCATCAATTCTTTCTGGCCCAGTCCGCCGCATGAAAACGCCTCCGCTGCCCCCTGCGGAACTTGCCCTCCTGCGCGGCGTTTTCCGCCGCCATCCCGAGGTCACCGCCGTCAAACTCTTCGGCTCCCGCGCCAAAGGCACGCACGCTCCGCACTCGGACATTGATCTCGCGCTCTGGGGTCCGGTGAGCGACCTGCGGGCTGAGGCCATCGCCGCCGAACTCGACGAACTTCCGCTGCCTTATCGCTACGACGTGAAGCCTTTCGCGACCATCACCCTCCGCCCCTTGCGCGAACACATCGAGCGCGTGGGCATTTTGCTTTTCCCCGAAGCGGACTGACGCCGGTTCTCGTTCGCCGGGTCGGAGACGGGCGCTCCAAACCGATCTCATCTACGAATTCCTAGGTTTGCCCTGACCATTCCCGTAGCCTGATCCTGTGGGTGCTACACCATCATTAATTTCTGCGAACGAACTCCAGTTGTCGTTCGGCTATCAACGTCTGCTCGAAGGCGTGACCCTCGCGGTCGCGCCGGGTGAAAAGGTCGGACTCGTCGGGCGCAACGGCTGCGGAAAAACCTCGCTGCTGAAAATTCTCGCGGGCGAGATGAACGCGGACGCGGGCGAAATCTTTCGCCGGCGCGGGCTGCGCATCGGCTACCTGCCGCAGGAGTTTGAACTCGATGGCACGAAGACCGTGCTCCAGAACATCGAAGCGGGCGCGGCGGACTTGATTGAGTGGCTGCGCCGCTACGAGACCGGCGACGGCTCCGAGGCGGAACTCGGCGAAATCCTCCACCACATCGAACACGCCGACGGCTGGAATCTCCAGACGCGCATCAAGTCCGAGGCCGACGCGCTCGGAGTGGCTCCGATGGACACGCTCGTCTCAACTCTTTCCGGCGGCGAGAAACGCCGCGTCGCGCTCTGCCGCGCCCTAGCGTCGCAGCCGGATTTGCTGCTGCTCGACGAGCCGACCAACCATCTCGATGCCGAGACGATTCGCTGGCTGGAGAATTGCCTCCACGACTTTCCTGGTGCCGTCATCTTCGTCACGCATGACCGCTACTTCCTCGATGTCATCGCCACGCGCGTCATCGAGATCGCCGATGGTCGCGCGTTTTCGCACCCGGGAAATTACACCGCGTATCTCGAATCGAAGGCCATTCGTCAGGGCATCGCGGAGCAGTCCGAGCGCCGCCGCCAGCGGTTTCTGAAAGGCGAACTCGCGTGGGTCCGCTCCGGCGCGCGCGCGCAACGCACCAAGGCGCAACACCGCATGCGCGGCTATTACGAGATGGCCGGACAGGCCGCGCCACCCGAGGAACGCGAGATGGATCTGCTCATTCCGCCCGCGAAGGACATTGGCAACACCGTGGTGGATTTTGAAAAGGCCGGGGCCAGAGTCGGCGAAGGCGCGGACGAACGCTGGCTCTTTCGTCAGCTCAATCTTTCGCTCAAGCCCGGCCAATGCACCGGCGTCATCGGGCGCAATGGCGTGGGCAAGACGACGCTGCTCCGCATGTGCCTCGGCGAACGCGCGCCCGACGAAGGCACGGCCAAGACCGGACGCCAGGTGAAGTTCAACTACGTGGATCAGTCGCGGATGCAGCTCGACGACACCAAGACCGTGATGGAGCAAATCTCCGACGGCGGCGAGACGGTGGTGTTCGGCGACGAGCGGTTGAGCGCGCGCGGTTACTTGCGCCGGTTTCTCTTCGCCGATGATCGCGCGAACGAACCGATCAGCAAACTCTCCGGCGGCGAGCGCGCGCGGCTCATGCTCGCGAAAGTCCTGAAGCGCGGTGGCAACATGATCGTGCTCGACGAGCCGACGAACGACCTCGACCTGCCGAGCCTGCGGATGCTCGAAGAGGCGCTGGTGGATTTCGAGGGCAGCGTGCTCGTGGTCAGCCACGACCGCTACTTTCTCGACCGCATCTGCGACCAGATTATTTCCTTCGAGGACGGCGGGGTGTTCGTGCAGCCGGGCAATTACTCCTACTACCTGGAGAAGAAACTGGAACGTGAGCAACGGTTGAAAGCGCCCAAGTGGGAAGCCCCGCGAGAAGCATCCTCGAAAAAAGAAACCTCGCCCGCCGCGAGCGCCGAGCCGGCCCGCACGCGCAAACTCAGCTTCAAGGAACAGCGCGAACTCGACGGCATGGAAGCCACCGTCCTCAAGGCGGAAGCGCGCGTCACCGAGGTCGAGGCCACGCTGAACGACCCCGCCTTCTTCGCCACCCGCGGACGCGAAGCCACCCAGCTCATCAACGAACTCGACCAGACCAAGGTCGAAATCACCCGCCTCTACGCGCGCTGGGCCGAGCTGGACGCGATTGGGAAGTAGTCGGAACGCGGACCGCCGAGTCCGCGTGTTTCAGTGATGCCGGAGTGCGGGAAGCATAGATTGATTGCGGAAAGTAATTTCCGCTTCCAGCGCGCCAGGGCTTGGGCACGCCCGTTCCCCTCACCCCGGCCCTCTCCCCAAGGGAGAGGGAGAATCGCATTCAGCTTCACTCCCATCCGCACTCGTTCGATTTGCCAAGACGCGGACTCCGTGGCTCCCTCTCCTGGGGGAGCGGGCCGGGGTGAGGGGAAGGCCGCGTTCCTACGCCAGACGGAAATGACTTTTGGCAATCACTCTTGCGTCACTGCAACAATTACGATCACGCGGACTCGGCGGTCCGCGCTCCGCTCACTCCCTTGAACTCACCTGGTCCGCCGTGGGGAAATCCGCCGGGACTTTCTGCGTGACCTTCCCCGTCGCCGCCCATTCGGTGCCGCGCTGGAAAGTAGTGATGAAGCCCACGCACTTTTGTGCGGTGAGGTCCTTCCCGTTGTTGTGCCCGAGCGCGGTGTGGAAGACGCGGCCTTGCCCGAAGGGAATGACCATGAGCAACGGCTCGTGTTCGCCGGAGCCGCCCGACTCCTTCGTGGAAAGGGCGCTGGCGAGGACGGTCACGTTCTTCGCCGGGCCGCGGAGGCGGTCGTAGAGTTCGTCCTTGGCGTGGAGCCATTGCGCGGGCAGTCCCGCCATAATCGGATGCGACGGCACGCGCGTGTCCATGACGAAGGCATGTTGTTGTCCGTGACTGCCGCCGCGCCCCACCGTGGGGTCCTGCACAAACTTCCCGTCTCGCAGGCGCAGGTAGGGGCCGGACTTTTCATTGCGCCCCTCCCAGCCGCCGATGCCGATCATTTCGTTGTACTCGGGCCATTGAGCGAAAGCGTTGTCGGCCGCATGGACGCTGACGAAGCCGCCGCCGTTCTTCACGAAGGCGACGAAGTCCGCCTGTGTCTCCGGCGACCACGGCTGGCCATTGTAGTTCGAGATGAGGACGCGGTATTTTTTGAACTCCGGTTTGAACGTGGTCATGTCGCCGCCTTTCGCAGGTGCGGTCGCGACCTCGACGGTGAAGAGGCCGGTGTCCTCCAGCACCTTCTTCAAGTGCGGCGTGGTGGATTTGAAATCGTGATTGTTCTGCCCATCAATGATCAGCGCGCGCAGGGCGGCGGCGTGGAGGTTCAGGCCCAGAAAGAGCGCGGCCAGGAGTGCGGTGAATTTCATGCACGGAAGGATGGCGGGGCAGGGCGGGAGTGCAAGCTTCAGCTCGCCTCGGAGCGCCGGCTGGGTGCATCTGTATGTTCTTGAGAACCGCGGGCGCGGGTGGGGCGTCGTCGCTCC
>JAYVQC010000252.1:0-45590 GCA_043757045.1 Akkermansia sp.
TGTTCGTCGAGATGCGCCGCCTGCTCCAGGGAAACTTTCTGCGTGAGCGGACTCAGCCCCTCGAGGCCGAGGTCGGCCAGCGCCTCGTGCGCGCTTTGCACCGCACCGATGTCCAGTTCCACCCAGCCGCTGTCCGGCAGCTTGACGAACCGCGACGTGGCCGCGGCCAGCCGCTGCAAATCCGCGGGCGAGAGCTTCAGCCCTTCCTGCTCCCATTCGGCGGAAACGGAGAACCAGTCAATGCCGCTGCCCTTCACGACGAGCATCGGGCGCAACTGGCGCGGCGCGAGGAAGAGCCGCTGGAAAGCCTGGTTGCCGAGAAACTCCGCGTCCTGCGGCTTGTGCGGCCAGGCGCTGGCGAGCGTGCCGAGGAAATTCTCGCTCGCGTCGCCGATCCACAGGCCCGGCTCGGGCGTGAACCAGTCGAGGCGGCGCAGCCAGTGCGTCGCGGGTTCGAGCCGCGCGTCTTCGAGAATGTGCGGCTTGTCGGCGTCCTGCTTGCGCGGCGTGTCGAGCTGCCACTCCTGGCCGGTCCAGTGCCACTCGCTCTGGTCGCGCTCGCTCGTGGCGCGCAGACGCAGGCGCACGGTTTCGTCGGACAACTCAAAAACAAACTGCGGCTTCGCGCCGTGGGCAATGCAGAGCTGATCCCAGTTCACGCCATTCTCAGTCTGAGTGCGGCGGAGCTGGGTGCGCATCCGATTGCTCAACTTGCGCACGGGAATGCCCGGCGACTCGGCCCAGTACTCGAGCAGCCGCGCGGATGGCGCGTTGCGCAGCAGATAAAATTGCGCGTCCACCAGCGCCATCGGCGGCTGGCCCGCAAAAAATTTTGTCTCGCTGATGCGCCGGTGTGCGCCGTCGGAAAGATTCAGGCGATGGGTGAAGGACAGTTCCTTGTCGCCGTTCTCCAAGTTCGGCCCGAGTTCCGCAATGCGGCCCTCGAAAGAAAAACTCGACGGCTGATGCTCAAACTCAATGCGCCCGGTGTGGCCCCAGCGCGCCAGCCACTGCAGCAGTTCGATGCCGCAAATGTTCAGCGAGTCCTGTTTCTCCAAGTCGCCGTAGTGCTCGCCGAGCCAGAGCAGAAACTGCCAGTCGAGCGGCGCGAACAACTCCTGCTCGTGCGCCGAGCGCGTGGTGATCTCGATCAGGTCGCCGATGCTGCGATGGCGCTCGCCGGTGCGCGGGCGGAAGAGGTTGAAGTGAATTTTCAGCGCGTGAAGTTTCGGATGATCGTCCGCCGCGATGACCTCGCCGAAGACATGGAGCTTGGCGCGCGGGCCGTCGAGGTGCGCGGGCGCGGGCGGGAACATCCAGTTCTCCAAGTCGGTGAGCACCTGTTGCTCCTGCTCGGCCTGCTCGATTTCCGCGAAGCGATCGAGGTTCGCGTAGGTCATCAGTTCCTGCGGCAGCGGACGGCTGGCGCGGAGAAAAAGAATGGCGAGTTCTTCGAGACGGTTGCGGCCTTTCGAGGCCAGCACGCGCGGCCACCATTCCTGCGCGGTGAAATCCTTGCGCGAGAGCGAGAGCTTCTCGAAATAATCCTCTAGTAACAGCCAGGCGCGCTGCGAGTCCGTGCAGGTCGCGAAAATTTTCAGCAACTCCTCGCGTTCGGCCATGCGTGGCTTGGAGTCCGCGAGTTCCCGACGGAGGTCGGCCAGCGCGCCATAAGTCTTCGAGAGGACGGTGTGGTGGGCGTCGTACTTGGCGGCGGCGGCGGAAAAGCGCGGCGCGCGATTCGTTTTCTTCGCTAACTTCGGCATTGGTTTTTGAGTTTAGAAACTGACTGACTATCACGGCATGGATGCGGGCTTAGGGTCAATGGAAAATAATTCACCACGGGGAGGCACGGCAGGAACCGGCCGCAAAACGGGGTGGCAAATATCGAATATTTTTTCCCCGACGCGCGAGTTGGCCGCCTCAGCGCCATGCACCGCAGAACGGTGTCCGCAAGTTCTCGGAACATCAACGGGCGGGCGCAGTTGCGAGTTGAAAATAGGCGCTTCGTGCGCACGAGAAAACTTTCGACATTGAACCGCCTTCGCGCGCCCCTAATCTCCCGTCGTGCCACGCAAGGATACGGAACGCATTCCAGAACATCGCGGCCTCAACGACATCATCGGTGTCGTTTTGTTGGCCGTGGCGCTGCTGTTGTTCATCGCCATGACGTCGTTTGATCGCAACGACGTCGCCGCGAACACCACCAACCGCAACGTCACGCCGCACAATCTGATTGGCGGCGCGGGTTCGTGGATCGCGCATTTCTTCTTTCAAGCGTTCGGGGCGGGCGCGTTTGTGCTGCCGATTCTGTGCGCGCTGTTCGGCGTCGCCTGTTTCTGGAATACGCTGCACCACCTCCGCCGCCGCTGGCCGTGGGGCGTGGTACTGTTCCTCTGCTGTGTCGGCTTTCTGGCGCTGTTCACGGACACGAAAATCATGGATGCACTCGCGCGGAATCCGAAGCATCCGGGCGCGGGCTTCTTTGAGAACGCGGCCTTCAACCTCGGTTCGGCCAGCGCGGGCGGCATCGTGGGCGTGTGGTTGAACCAGTTGTTCGGCAACTTCGGCAAACTGGGCGCGACCATCATCTACGTTGTCGTTTACGTGGTGAGCTTGCTGTACCTGACCAACTTCAAACTCGGCGAATGGCTGCGCGCCATCTTCGACAAATCCGCCGTGGAGGAAGATGAGAAGCTCACGCCCGAGGAACGCGCGCTGGAGAAAAAGGCGAAGGAACTGGAGAAGCAGGCGAAGAAATTGCAGGAGCAAGTCGAGCGCTCGAAGGGCAAGGCGGAGAAGCCCGGCAAGCCTGAGAAGATCGTCGAGCCAGAGGAGGGGAAAATTCCGCTCGGCGCAGATTTGCAGCCGGTGCCGGAGCCGTCGGTGCGCGACTTGAGCATCACGTCGGCGAAGCAGGTGAAGGGTTCCAAGGGCAGGCCATCTTCAGAAACATCGAAGCCCGTCGAGCCGGCGGATGATGTCATCCTGATTCCCGCGCAGGAACTCGCGGCGGCGAGCACGGCGGACATTCTCGGCAAGAATGCAAAATTGCCTCACGCCAAGGACGCCAAGGACGCCAAGGAAGAAATGGCGGAGATGCCGGAACCCGTGGTGACCGTGGATGGCGAGCCGATTCTCGCCGCCACCAACGCGGCGGCGGATGCGACCGCCGACGCTCCATCCATCGCGCCGCCGCTCACGCCGAGGCCGCGCCTCGCGCCGAAGAAGAAGCCGCTGGCCGTCGCCGGCACGCCGATGATCGGCAATTACCAGTTGCCCGGACTCGACCTGCTCAACCACCCCGAGCCAAACCTCGTGCCCTCAGAAACGAAGGAGCAACTCATGGAGCGCGCGCGCCTCATGCAGCAGACGCTCGCGCAGTTCGACATCGAGGTGCAGCTCGGCGACATCACCAAGGGGCCGACCATCACGCGCTACGAATTGCATCCCGCGCCGGGCGTGAAGCTGGAAAAAATTTCCGCGCTCTCGAACAACATTGCCGCCGCGCTCAAGGCCGAGCGCATCCACATCCTCGCGCCCGTGCCGGGCAAATCTTCCGTCGGCATCGAGGTGCCGAACCTCATCAAGACCAAGGTCATCATGCGCGACCTCTTGGAATCGGACGAATGGAAGAACACCAAGGCCCGCATCCCGCTCGCGCTCGGCAAGGATGTCTATGGACACCCCATCATCTGCGACCTCGCGGAGATGCCGCACATGCTCATCGCCGGCAGCACCGGCTCGGGCAAATCCGTCTGCATCAATTCCATAGTCGCGTCGCTGCTCTACAAGTTTTCTCCCGATCAACTTCGCTTCGTGATGATCGATCCCAAGGTCGTGGAGCTTCAGCAATACAACGCGCTGCCGCACCTTGTCGTGCCCGTCGTCACCGATCCGAAGAAGGTCATTCTCGCGCTGCGCTGGGTCGTGAACGAGATGGAGAAGCGTTACCAGATTTTCGCGCGCGTTGGCGTGCGCAACGTCGCTTCGTTCAACGCGCGCCCGAAGGACAAGCCGATTCCCAAGTCCGAGCCGGAACTCCCGCTCACGGTGAAGAAGGAAAAGATCGAGACGAACTCCGAGGGCTTCGCCGTGGAACTCGACGAGCAGATCGTCGTCCCGCGCGACGAGGACATCGTCATCCCGGAAAAACTTTCCTACATCGTCGTCATCATTGACGAGCTGGCTGACCTGATGCTCGTCGCGCCCGCTGATGTCGAGATGGCCATCGCGCGCATCACGCAGATGGCGCGCGCCGCCGGCATCCATTGCATCGTCGCGACGCAGCGTCCGTCCGTGGACGTGATCACCGGCGTCATCAAGGCGAACATCCCGGCGCGTATCGCGTTCCAGGTGGCGAGCCGCGTGGACTCCCGGACGATTCTTGATGCGATGGGCGCGGATAAATTGCTCGGCAAAGGCGACATGCTTTTCCTCCCGCCCGGCAGCGCGAAGTTGAATCGTGCCCAAGGCGCGCTCATCACGGATCAGGAATTGCAGAGCCTCGTGGACTTCATCGCCAAGCAGGGCAAGCCCAGCTACGAGATGGAAATTCACAACGCCCTCCAGAAGATGCCCGGCAGCACCGGCCAGGGTTTCAATCCCGACGAGAGCGGCTGCGACGAGGACGAGGAGATCATCCAGAACTGCATCGAAGTCATTCGCAGCGAACAGAAAGCCAGCGTCTCGCTTCTGCAACGCCGCCTCAAGCTAGGCTACGGCCGCGCCGCGCGCATCATGGACGAACTGGAGAACCGCGGCATCGTCGGCCCGAGCGTGGGCGCGGAGCCGCGCGAAATCCTCATTGACCTCGACCACGGCAACGCGGATGGCGCGGAGTCGGCGCACGGGGTTTGATCCAGAGCAGCATGTTGGAAAAGTACCGGCTATCTTGCTGGTTGCGATGGCAACAAATGCCGGCCCCAAAGCCGTTCAACCTTCACATCCCCGATTGACGCTGCCTTCCTGCGTGTGCAAGTTCAATCGGCCATGATTCCCTCTCCAGCAATCGCCGGACGGCGTTGCACCTACGTGCTGTTCTCCGCACTCATGCTCTTGCTTGCGCCCAGTTGGTCTGAGTCAGCGGCACCGGTGATCGAATGGAGCGCAAGCGCTTATGCCGTGGCGGAAAATGCCGGGATAATCGCCGTGCGCGCGGTGCGCAGCGGTGATCTGGCCGGGACGAGCTTAGTCGCCTTCGCCAGCACCAGCGGTACGGCGACGAGCGGCGTGGATTACACGGACATCTCTGGCACGCTCGCGTTTCTTCCCGGCGAATCAAACCATGTCGTGACCCTCACGTTGCTCGACAACGCTGCGGGCCAGCCCAGCCGCTTCTTCAACCTCCGGCTTTCCAGTCTCTCGAACGCCGTGCCCGGACTCCAAACCAACGCTACCGTCACCGTGCTGGATGATGAAACCGCCACTGCGCTCGACCCGTGGTTCGATGCGGGGGCGGGCGCGGGTGATGACATCTTCGCGCTTGCCCTACTGCCCGACAGTCGCATCGTGGTGGGCGGTCAGTTCACCGGGTTCGGCGGCGTGCCGGGGCTGAATTATCTGACGGTGCTGCAACCCGACGGCGCGGTGGACGCCAGTTTCTCCAACGCCGCCATCAGCCGCCCGGTCTATGCCGTGAGTCCCGCACCCGATGGAAGCCTGTATGTCGGCGGAGATTTCAACTTGGTGGGAGGACAACTCCGCCAGTACTTTGCAAAACTGAAACCCGGCGGCGGGCTCGACACAAATTTCCCCGCCGTTTCCGTGAACAATGGCCTGCGAGCCATCCTCGTCCAGCCGGACGGAAAAATTCTCATTGCCGGCCGCTTCACCCAGGTAGGAGGGCAGACCCGCAACCGCATCGCGCGACTGAATGGCGATGGCTCGCTCGACACTGGTTTCACCGGAAATGGCGCGGACGGGAACATTCGCGCACTGGCCTTGCAACCGGACGGAAAAATCCTCGTGGCCGGACAATTCACCGTCCTGGACGGTTACTATCGCAACAACATCGGCCGCTTGAACACGAACGGCACGATGGATCCCACCTTCAATCCCGGCCTCGGGGCCGACCGCCAAGTGCGCTCGGTGGCAGTGCAGGCGGACGCCAAAGTTTTGCTCAGCGGTGATTTTGAACAATTCGACGGCTACGTGCATTCCTGCGTGGCGCGGTTGCAATCGAACGGCCAGCGCGATGGCGGCTTCGACGCCGGGCCTTCGCCGGGCGACCAGATCCGCGTGGTCGCGCCCGCGCCCGGCGGCAAGGTCTGGATTGGCGGCAGCTTCTCCTTCGCGGGCGGCGCAGATCGCTCCTATCTCGCGCTGCTCGGGCCGGACGGTCTGGCTGATCCGTTCCGTGCTGATCCGGGCTTTGAAGTGAACACCCTCCTCGTCCAGCCCGACGGCCAGACCCTCGTCGCTGGCGACTTTGGCAGCATCGTTGGCCTCCCAGCCGGGCGCATTGCTCGCTTGAACACGGGCGGGCTGCCCACGCCCGCGCCGCAAATTCAACTCACCACGAGTAACCTCTTCATCAACGAACCGGCGGGGCAGACCGCCGTGACCGTGTCGCGCCGGGGTGATTACACCGTGTCAGCCCAGGTCGAGTTCCTCACTCGCAACGGCAGTGCTATCGCGGGCGCGGACTACACGGCCAACGCCGGCACCATGACTTTTGCACCGCAAGAGACGGCGAAAATTCTCGGCCTGATCATCCTCAATGACAGCCTGCCTGAGACGAACGAAACCTTTTTCGTGGCACTGACCAATCCCGCCGCGCCCGCCGTCCTGGTAGGTGCCACCAACGCCAGCATCACCATCGTGAGCGACGACGTCGGCTTCGAATTCACAGCGGACACCTACGCGACGAGTGAACCGGTGGGCAGTGTGGTCGTGACTGTGAGGCGCAGTGGTTCGGGCAGCGCCCCAGTTTCTGTAGATTTCTTCGTCGCCTCGGAAACTGCGCTGGCGGGACTGGATTTCATCGCGACCAACGGCACGTTGATTTTCCAGCCGGGCGAGACACAAAAAGTTTTCGCGGTGAGAATTCTCGCGGACGCACTCACCGAGGGAATTGAAATCGCCCGAGTTCTGCTGACGAATGCCAGCCTTGGTGCGGCACTCGGCGCAAGAACCAACGCCGCGCTGGCCATCCACGACGTGGACAGCACCATTCAGTGGTCTTACGCCGAGCTCCCCAACGAATCTAGCGCGGCCATGTATGCCGTGATCCGTCGAAGCGGAAACCTGAGCCTGACAGGGGCCGTGGATTGGGCTACCGAGGATGGCACCGCCACCGCCGGTCTGGATTATGTCTCTGCCAGCGGCACGGCAATTTTTCTGCCGGGCCAGATCTACGCCTACGCCACGGTAACGCTGCTCAACGACGGTCTCGTGGAAGGCAACGAGACGCTCTACTTTCGACTCAGCAATCCCTCACCTGGCGCGGCCTTGGTGCCAAACACAAATGCGGTTGCGACCATCGTGGACAACGACGCAGGGATAGCCTTTGTCGAAACGAACTTGGTGGTCAGCGAGAATTCCCCGTCCGTGACTCTCATCGTGCGCCGTTACGATGATGGCCCCGAGTCATTGTTCGTCGAATATTTCACCAGTGATGGCACGGCGCTGGCGGGCATCAATTACGTCGCGCTGAGCGGCACGCTCAATCTGCCCACGAGTTCCAGAACCAACATCATAACGATTCCGCTTTTGGATGAATGCGGACTGACGAGCAACCGGACGTTCACGGTGAATTTGCGAAATCCTTCGTTGAGCGGTGCGCTCGGCCCGAACGCCGTGGCGGTGGTGAGGGTTCACGGGAATGACCGGCCCGGCCAAAGGGATCTGACCTTCTCTCTCAATCCAGACATTGTTTTCTGGGGTCCGATTGAAGGTCTGGTCGCTTTGCCGGACGGCCGAAGCCTAGTCGGCATCCTTGGCGATATCGTTTCAAACCGGCGGTATGTTTCAAGAGTGCCCGTCGTGGTTCGATTGGATGGGCAAGGGCAGTTTGACCCCACGTACGCAGACGGTTTTTATTATTTTGCTTTGAACACGTGGCTGATGAAGTTGCAACGGGACGGGAAGCTGCTGGTGAGCGTCAACCACGTTTCCCACGAAGGAGACGATCTTACCGCTGTGTATCGCCTGCATCCTTCGGGTTATCGGGGCGGATTTAGCCCGCCAGCTTTTGGCCCGGTTCGACGCGGTCGCAGGGATGCGCAGGCTTTTGCGGAACAACCTGACGGACGAATCCTAGTGGCGCGAAATGCCTACACTTCGCAGGGCCCCAATCCGTTGATTCCCCATCCCGGTGTGGCGCGATTACTGGCGGATGGCTCGGCGGATCCCAGCTTTGATCCGGGCACCGGCGCGCAAACGGATGAGGAACAAGCCGGCGTGTTCTGTCTGGATTTGCAGGCGGACGGGCGAATTCTGCTGGGCGGCATCTTCACCAGTTTTAACGGTGTTCCGCGCCCCGGGCTGGCCCGTCTGGAAGCAAACGGCTCGCTGGACCTCTCCTTCAACCCGGGCGGCGGAAGCAATGCGTTCAATCTGGGCCAGGTTCTGATTCAGCCCGATCAAAGAATTCTGATCGCGGGCGGGTTCACCAGCATTGGCGGTGTGGCCAGGCCCGGTCTCGCCCGGCTGTTGGCGGATGGAACACCAGACTCTACCTTCGCCCCCGGCTTGATTGCTGGTGGTGGGATTTACAGGCTTCTTTTGCAGCCGAACGGTCGCGTCGTCCTCGGCGGCAGCTTCACCAACATACAGGGCTTTCCTCGCGACGGACTCGCGCGCTTGAACGCAGACGGTTCGCTGGATCAAACCTTCGATCCCGCGCCCGACCGTTACAACGTCACCGCGCTCGCGCTCCAGCCTGACGGGCGCATCCTTGTGGCTGCCGGCGATGCCGGCCTCTGGCGCGTGGAAGGCGATCCGATGCCGCGCGTGCGCGAGTTGTCGCGGATCAATGGCGTCGTGCGCCTGCAGATCAACAGCCGCCCCGGAAAAACTTACGCACTGGAGGCTTCCACGAATCTGGTGAACTGGCTGCCGCTCCAGACCAACTCGGCGGCGGATTGCGCGATGGAATTCCTTGATGCCGCCAGCCCGCCGAGCCGCCGCTTCTACCGCGCCATGCAATTGTCGCCATACTGATCCATCAGCGGAAAGCCGCCGGTGTTCCTCGTGCGGAGGGATGTTAGTCGGGAGACACAGTTTTGTTTCGCTCGCGCAGAGTCTGATTCAACATCCCCATTGTAATCTCATGCTCGAGGCGTACGGTGAAATCATGAAAACCATAACTCTCGCGACCTTCAACGACGTGGACCACGCACAGCCCTTGGTCAATCGCCTCCAACAGGCCGGCTTTCATCCGACGATGCTCGATGAAAGCCGCTGGCAGGAACGTCACTTCGCCGAGCATCTGGCCAGCGTAAAAGTGCAGGTGGATGAATCGGAAAGCGCCGCCGCCGACCGGCAGCTTCACCAGTGGGACGTGTCTGAGCATTGCCTCGACCAGGCCGTGACCTGTCCCGAATGCCATTCGCCCGAGGTGGATTTCCCGCAAGTGACGCGGAAGTTTGTCATGCCCGCGCTGCATTCGATTCTCTACAAACTCGGCGTGCTGGAGAAACAGTTCTATTGCCAAAAGTGCCAGCATACCTGGCCTACGCGCAGCAAGCTGGAACCTGTGCGAGACGCGCTGAACTGGCCGGTGAAGAACACGCCGCTCCACGAGAACAAGGACGTGACGCCGTAGGGCGGGCGGTTCTATTTCTCGTCGCGCAGCGCGAGAATGGCCAGACAGGTGGTCTCCACATTGGCGAAGCCCAGGGGTTTTAGCGCCTCGTTGTAATCCGTGATCCAGCCGCCTTCCTGATTTTGCAAGGCGAGCAGACGCACCCGCACCTCGCCCGGGTGCGCTGGAGTAAGTTGCAGCCGACGCGCGGTTAGGAGGTAGAGGGCGAGTTTGTAAGTCGCATAGCGTTGGCTTTTCACCACCACGCGATCCGCCAGACCTTTCCCATCCCAGAGCGCGTCGGCGCGCTCGAAGTTGCGCCGCGCGGCGGCCGGGTCGTTCTTGCTTTGCGCGAGCGCGGCCAGCAGCAGCAGGTCCGCATAGCCATCCCAGTCCGCCAGCACCCGCGGCGTCACGACTTCCGTGCGGATCGTCAGGCCGTTCGTCACGAGCAGGTCGGTCAATTGATAATGACGGAAGGGCAGCGGCTGCGCGGCTTCATCGAAAAGAATTTCAATCTTGCCCGAGTTCGTGACGCCGTGGCGTGACAGCGAGGCGACAATGCACGCGGCCAGATCGGGGCGCGACCCGGCGAGCACCTTGGCCGCGAGGTAATTGTCGTGAAAGAGCCAGTAGCTTTTGCTACCGCGAAACTCCGGCAGCAATCCAAGCTCCGCATTGAACATCCCGGCGAGAAACTTTTCCCCCCGCCTGATCGGGGTCTCCACTTCCGCCGCCCGCATCGTTCCGCCCAGCAGCAAGCCCGCGAGCAGAAGCCCCACCATTTTTTTTCCGGTCGTCATGTCAAAATCTCCTGAATCACCGCCCCATGCACGTCGGTCAGGCGGCGTTCGATGCCGTTGTGGTAGTAGCTCAGGCGCTCGTGATCGAGGCCGAGCAGATGCAGCAGCGTGGCGTGGAGATCGTAGATGGTCGTGACGTCCTGCACGGCCTTGTGGCCGAACTCATCCGTGGCTCCGTAGCTGAAGCCGCGTTTCACGCCCGCCCCGGTCAGCCAGACGGTGAATCCGTGCGGGTTGTGGTCGCGACCGGTCGCGCCTTTTTGAAACGTGGGCATCCGGCCGAACTCCGTGACGAAAGCGACCACGGTGTTCGCCAGCAGGCCGCGCTGTTTCAAATCTTCGAGGAGCGCCGCGCACGGCTGATCCAGAATCACGCGATGCACATCGTATTGCTGCTTCAGCGTCTTGTGACCGTCCCAGTTGCCCACGCCCTCCCCCATCGCATACGCGCCGTTGAAGAGCTGCACGAAGCGCACGCCGCGTTCGATAAGCCGCCGCGCCAGCACGCAGTTGCGAGCGAAGCCGGCCTTCAGTTTGTTCGCGTCGTTCACGCCGTAGGATTCAAGCGTGGCCTTGCTTTCCTTGCTCAAATCACCGGCCTCCGCCGCGCTCAGTTGCATCTTCGCGGCCAGTTCGTAACTCGCGATGCGCGCGCTCAAATCGCTGTCACCGGGATGACGCGAAAGATGACGCTCGTTGAGCAGCTTGAGGAAATCGCGCGTGCCGGTTTCGGCGGCGGGAGAAATATCCTTCGGAGTTTCCAGATTCGGAATCGGTTTGTCGGCCGTGAAGGCGGTGCCTTGAAACATCGCGGGCAGGAACGCCGAGTTCCAATGGTTCGGTCCCATCTGTGGCACGCCGCGCGGATCGGGAATGGCGACGAACGCGGGCAGATTCTGCTGCTCGCTGCCCAAGGCATACGTCGCCCACGCGCCCATGCTGGGAAAGCCATCCAGGGTGAAACCGGTACTCATCTGATTTTCCGCCGGGCCATGCGTGTTCGATTTCGCGGTCATCGAATGGATGAAGCACAGGTCGTCCGCGAGATCCGCGAGACGCGGCAGCATGTCGGAGATCATTTTTCCCGACTGGCCGCGCGGACGAAATTCCCAGAGCGGCCGCGCGAGGTTGCCGTTCTCGCCCTGAAACGTGATGAGCTTGTCGTTCCCCGGCAGCGGCTGGTCGTGACGCTTGATGAGTTCAGGTTTGTAATCCCACGCATCAAGGTGGCTGAGCGCGCCGGAACAAAAAATCACGAGCACGTTCTTAGCCTTGGGCGTGAAGTGCGGCGCGCGCGGCGCGTAAGGATTCTGCGGTGACCAGGTGGGGCGCGCGGGTTCCTTGCCCAACAGTCTCTGCTCCGCGAGCAAGGCCAGCAGCGCCACGCCACTCAAGCCCGTGCCGCCGTGGCGCAGGAAGTCCCGGCGGTTCAACATCCACCGTCCGGCATTCGAGAGAGGCGCATTGTTCATGTCAGTCCACGTAAATGAATTCACTGGCGTTGAAGAGCGCGCGGCAAAAAATCTTCGCGCCCTGTTCACGGAACAACTTCACGCCTGCCTTCTGCTCGTTCCGATCTGGCGGGCGTTGAAAGGCCAGTTGAAAAGCCCGCTGCACTTGCGCGCTCTCGGCACGGCCCGCCTCCTTCTCCAGCCGCGCCGCGAAAAACTCCGCCTGCTGTATCATGAAATTGCTGTTCAGCAAATTGAACGCCTGGAGCGGCGTCGTGCTGCGGCTGCGCTTCGGCGCGATCTGCCCGCCGTCCGGACAGTCAAACGAACCGAAGACGCCATCCGGCCGCTGGCGCACGACGGTGCCGTAGACCATGCGGCGAAAGGTTTCCGCAGGCCATGCGCCACGCGGCGCATAGACGCGCACGTAGTTGTCGTTCGGTTCAAAAAAGCTGAAGCCCGGTCCGCCCGCGCGCAAATCGAGCTTCCCGCTCACCGCGAGAATGGCATCGCGAATCGGTTCCGCCTCCAGCCGACGGGGCGGGTAGCGCCAGAGCAGGCGCGAGGACGCGTCCACCGCCAGCTCCTTCTCACGCGACGCGCTCCATTGACGATACGTTTCCGAGTTCACGATGAGCCGGTGCAAATGTTTCACGCTCCAGCCGTGCGCGACAAACTCCGACGCCAGCCAGTCGAGCAACTCAGGATGCGTCGGCGTCGCGCCGTTCACGCCCAAGTCGCTCGGCGTGCTCACGAGACCTTCACCGAAGTGGTATTGCCAGACGCGGTTGACCATCACGCGCGCGGTGAGTGGATTTTCGGGATGCGTCATCCAGCGCGCGAGGGCCAGGCGGCGCTGCTGATTCTCGGTGAGGGTGGTTGCGGCAGGGGGGGAAGTCGTCGCATTGAGAGTGTATTTCACCGGCACCGCACTCGGTGCGCCCGGCCCCACCGGCTCGCGCTTCATCATCGGATCACCGCGATGAAAGCGGAACGTCGGCTCCGGTTTCGCGACGAACGAGCCGCCGTAAATCATCGGCGACTTGGTCAGTTCCGACATGCGCGCTTCCAACGCGGTGCGTTGGAGGGCCAGTTTCTTCGCTCGCACGGCTTCAGTGGGAGCCAGTCGGGCAAAGTTCAATTCTCGCGGCTTCTTCCCAGGCACGTAGCTCTGCCGATCCGCCGATGACGCGACAACTCGCCACTCATTCGATTGCGTCGCCACTTCGATGCGATAATCCACGGCAAGACGATCCGTGAATTTTTGCTGCCGGTCGCGGCCCCACACCACCTTGTCGATGGACACCACGCCGGGAAACTCCAACTCCACCCAGCCTTGGCCGCGCTCGTTAGAAATCCAACTGCGACTGTTGCCCACCTTGCCGTCATTCAAATGTTCGAGCCGGTGAAGGTCCGAGTTCGGATAAACGCTGGAGGCCCGGCTCTTGGTGCCGACGCTGTCGCGCGCGATGTTCTGGTAAGCCGGCCCGGCCACATAAACCTCCAGTTCGTCGAGGCAAGGCTCGGCATCCGTGGTTTTGGCAACGGTGAAGCGCAGCCATTTCGCCGACACTGGATCGAAGCGTTCGATGTTGCGGCGCGGATTCACGGGCGCGCGGAGAGAGTTGGTCTCGGCGGTGCCGACCTGCGCACGCGGTTCCAATTCTTCCA
The DNA here is from genome assembly GCA_043757045.1 of Akkermansia sp. Taxonomy (GTDB): domain Bacteria; phylum Verrucomicrobiota; class Verrucomicrobiia; order Limisphaerales; family SIBH01; genus JANNGC01. The sequence continues at coordinate 13,674 of JAYVQC010000252.1, forward strand.
GTTCTACTTCGAGGCCCGCGAGACGGATCTGGCTTTGCGTCAATTCCTGTTCACGCTCGCTGTCCCCCGCCGTGCGCAGCTTGCGCTCGCCGTGTTGCACTCCCTCGAAGACCGCTTTCATCGCGAAGTAATCCGTCTGCGGAATGGGATCGAACTTGTGATTGTGACAACGCGCGCATCCAACCGTCAGCCCGAGGAATGCGCTGCTGGTTGTGCTCACGATGTCGTGCAATTCATCCGCACGCTGGTTTGCCGTCAGCACCGGGTCGGGGCTTTTCACCTGATCCCAGGAGCCGGCGACGATGAAACCCGTCGCCTCGTCCGCGCCCAGCGCATCGCCGGCCAGTTGTTCGGTGATGAACTCGTCGTAAGGCTTGTCCTCGTTGAAGGCGCGAATCACGTAGTCGCGATACGGCCAGGCGTTCGCACGCGGCTGGTTCATCTCGAAGCCATGTGACTCCGCAAAGCGCACCACATCCAGCCAGTGCCGGCCCCAGCGTTCGCCGTGACGCGGCGAGGCCAGCAGTCGTTCGACGAGATTCGAGTAGGCGCCCGCAGTCTTGTCGGAAACAAACTGTTCCACCTCCTCCGGCGTCGGCGGCAGGCCGATCAGGTCAAACGACAACCGGCGGATGAGTGTGCGCCGATCCGCGGGGGGCGAGAGTGCAAGTTTCTTCTCCTGAAGTTTCGCGACGATAAAAGCATCAATGGGATTGGAAGATTTAGGACCGCGCGGCTCGGCTGGCCGCAGCACCGGCGCGAGCGACCAGTGAGTTTTCTTCTGCAGGGTCTCGGGCCAGATCGCACCCTGATCAATCCACGCGCGAAGAATCCCAACTTGTTCCGCCGTCAACCGCTCGCCCTTCTGCGGCATCTGCATGTCCGGCACGAGACCGGCGACGAACTGGATCAGCGGACTCTCCGCGCTGCGCCCGGGGCGGATGGCCGGCGCGTGATTCTCTCCACCCTTCAACGCCGCCCCCTTGTCATCCAGCCGCAACCCGCCGCGCTGTTTGTCCGCGCCGTGACACGAGAGGCAATGACGCTCGAAGATCGGCTGCACGTCGCGCGCGAAGTCAATGGACTGGATGGAGGCCGGCGGGAGTTGGACAGCCTCCGCAGCACACACGCGCATCCGCCCGGCTCCCACGGTGAGGGCAAGCAGCAAAAAACATGTCTGAATGCGGCGCATTTTATTTGGGTGAACGAGGCGGATTTCTTAACGCACGAGGCCAGTAAAGCCAATGGACAATCCTCCACGCACGGTTAGTTGGGTGCATCTTGCCGGAAATAATACTCTCGGAAAGCGGTCGCTTCAGTGCCGCTTTTCCTACGCTCTCAGAACACAAGTCACGGATGGCGCGACCGGTTACACTCCGTTGAGTGGTCAATCAGGGCCGCGCCGGCGGAGGAGTGGGTGGCGCGGGGGAAATGCGGCGAGGTCGCGCCGGGCTTCCTCGGCCTGCTGGCGCGCGCTGACGATGCCGAGTTCGGCGGAGGCGACTCCGTCCTTGGCCTTCGCGGCGCGCTCGATGGCTTTTTCCGACGCTTCTTGCGCCGCCGTTTTTCTATTCTCCGCTTCGCGGCGTGCGGCAGAGTCCGGCGGAGTTTGCTCGGCGCGTTGCTTCGCCTCCTCGAATTCTTTTTTGAACTTCTCCGCTTCCTCCGCCATCTGCCCGGAATTTTTTCGCGCGGGCGGCAACGCCTCTTCCGCGTGAATGACCGCGGCCTCAGCCGTCTCGACGATGAGGCGTGCGTGTTCGCGGTCAACGGCGGGATCGGGAATCACGCGCAGAGTTGTTCGCGTCTTTTGCAAACGAGCGGTGCCCGCAGCGGAAACTTTCGTTTCGCCGAGGAACACTTGATTCAACGCGGGCCACTCTTGGAGCGTCGCCAAGCCGGCGTCCGTCACGCCGGTGCGGAAGAGATTCAGCACCGTCAGTTGTTTCAGCGGCGCGAGTTGCTTCAACCCGGCGTCGGTGATCGCGGTGCCGCTGAGGTCGAGGCGCTGAAGATTCGTGAGCACGGCGAGGTGGACGAGTCCCGCGCCGGTGATGGCGGTGTTCTTGAGACGAAGCACGGTGAGTTCGGAAAGTGGTGCGAGCGTGGCCAGCGACTCGTCTTTCAGCGTGGCGCTGTTGAACTGGAAATCTACTTCCACCGCGTTGCTCGCCGTCGAGAGCCAGCGCACCGTGCCGCCGAGCGATTCGATTTTTGTGATGACATCCGCAGGCGGCGCGGCGAGGGCAGGGGAGGTGAGGACGAAGGTGATGGCACAGACGATCAGCACCGTCTTGGAGCCGAGCTTTACTTTCACGCGATCAACTCCTTGATGATCTTCGCGCGCTTGTCCACCAGCGTCATCGGGCGCTGGCCGGCCATGACTTCCTGACGCGGGTTGATGCCGAGCACAGTGCAGATCGTGGCGAGATAATCCGGCACGCTCACGGCCCGTTCCTCAACTTCCGCGCCGGGCGTCTTGCCGCCTTCGTTGGTCTTGCCCACCACGAGTCCGGTGTTGATGCCGCCGCCCGCCCAGACCGTGGACCAGGCCTTGCAATAATGATCGTTGCCATCGCCGGGTGAGCGCCCGAACTCGCCCATCCAGATCACCAGGGTGTCGTCGAGCATCCCGCGCATTTTCAAATCGCGGATCAACATGGACATGCCCGCGTCCAGCCACGGCGTGCGCGCGAGGATGCGGCCGGCCGCGCCCTCGTGATCATCCCAGCCGCGATGGAACACCTCGACGAAGGACACGCCCGACTCCACCAGCCGCCGCGCGAGCAAACACGATTCGCCGAAACGATGCCGCCCGTAGGCGTCGCGCAACGCATCCGGCTCCTCGTCAAGATTGAAGGCACGCGCGCGCGGCGAACGCATCAGGCGGATGGCGCGCTGCACCGCCGCCTGTTTGGCGGCCACGGGTGGCAACGGTTTTTGCTTCGCGAACTCCGCTTCGCCGCGTTCGAGCAGGGCCAGCCGCTCGGCCAGGCCGTCGCCGGGATGGCGGAGGTTTTCCAGACCTTGCGCGGGATTTTGCACCGCGAGCGGCGCGTGCTCGGGGCCGAGATACGCGGGCACGGAACGATAGAAGCGTCCGCCGTTCACCTTGTCCGAGCCGGCGTCAATCGTGACGAACGGCGGCAGGTCGTCATTCGGCAGACCGATCTGCGACGACGCGATGCAGCCGAGAGCCGGATGCTCGAAGCCGGTCACGCGCTGGTAGCCGGTGTGCAGATGATACTTCGCGTCGTAGTGGTCTTTGATCTCCGTGCTCATGGAACGGATGATCGCGAGGTCGCCCATGCAGCGCGCGAGCTTGGGCAGTTGCTCGACGATGTGAATGCCCCGCACGGCGGTGGCGATGGATTTGAATTCGCCGCCCGGCTTCGGATCAAACGTGTGCTGCTGGCTCGGTCCGCCGTCCATCCAGAGGAGAATGCACGCCTTGCCACGCGGACGCTGGATGGCGGCGCTGGCGATGGATTCAAACCACGGCACCGATGCGGCAGAGAGCACGCCGGCCATCGAGAGCCGCATAAACTCGCGGCGCGAGAGCGGGAATGCAGGTTTGGTTTTCATCAGGTCAGGTGCGGCTTTTCACGGCACGAACAGATACTCCGATCGGTTCACCAGCATCCACAGCACGCTGGAATAAGCGGAGGACGTGCCGCCGGATTTTTTTACGTAGGCCAGCGCGTCCGCCGCTTCGTTCGCCGTCGGACGGCGCGAGAGAGTGGAGAGGTAGAGCCATTCCACCGTCTTCTCGGAGGGCGGATTTGTTTTAAGAAAATTCTCCAGCGCCGGACTGCCCGAGAGCAGGTTCGAGTGGTTCAGCATCGCAAGCATCTGCGGGATGCCGTAGGTGAAGTCGGTCGGGTCTTCCTCGTTCGTGCAGAAGCGGCGTTGAAACTCCAGGTTCGGCTCGGCCACGGTCGCGCTCTCGCCGTTGGTGTTGCTGTCGCCCGCGCCCACGGTGCGGAGGTCGAGCTTGGGATTGCCGTAGGCCAGCTTCAGCGAATCGTAGAGCGCGTCCGCCGTCATCGTCCGCAATGGTATCCGACCGAACGATGCCGTGAGCGCGGCCAGCGCGCTCTCATCCAGTCCCGGCGGCGGACGGCTGGTGCGCTGATAGGCGCGCGAGCGGCAGATGGAGCGCAGCAAATGTTTCACATCGAAACGCGAGGCGCTGAATTCATTCGCCAGCAGGGCGAACAGGCCGGGATGCGACGGTGGATTCAACTCGCGCAAGTCATCCACCGGATGCACGAGACCGCGCGCGAAAAAGTAGAACCACGCGCGGTTCGCGAAGGCGCGCGCGAAGTAAGGATTGTCTTTCGCTGTCACCCAGTCCGCCAAGGCCGGGCGCAGCGTGCCGCCTTTCTTGAGTTGCACTTCTCCGCTTTGCAAATACGCGGCGCGCACTTCTTTGCCCGCGTTGCGGAAGGACGTGCGCGGAATGCTGATGAGCGCCAAATCCTTCTCCGTTGGCTTCAGCGGTTCGTCGGAAATTTTGCGAATGTCCGCCTTCGTCCGCCCGAAGAACGCGGCCAGTGCCCAGTAATCTTTCTGCGCCCAGGCACGGAACGGATCGTCGTGGCACTGCGCGCACTGCAACTGCACACCGAGAAACAGCGCGGCCAGCGTGCGCGATGCGCCGTCGGGCGTGGCCTGCCCGCCTTCGCCGGTGAGCACGTAGTAGGTCAAGTGCGGCTTGCTGAGGATGTCCCCCTCGACCGTGATGATCTCGCGCACAATCTTGTCCCATGAATCTCCGGCGTTGAAACGCTTGGCCAGCCACGCGGCGAAATCGCGTGACTGTTTGTGGGGCTGCTTGCCGGTGTTCGCGTCCGAAGGCAGTTCCGGCGGCGCAATCCAGTCGCGCCACGTCCGGCCAAAATGTTCGCCGAACTCCGGCGCGGCCAGCAGCGCGTCAATGAGCGCGGCGCGTTTGTCCTGCGCCGGGCTGTCGAGAAACGCAACCGCCTGCGCGGCGGTCGGCCCGCGTCCGGTGAGGTCCAGATACACGCGGCGCAAAAATTCCGCGTCCTCGGCCAGCGGGACTGGCTTCAATTTCGCCTCGGCCAGCGCACGCTCGACGTGCTGGTCAATCGCCTCCGCCACTTGCGCCGGTTCGTGCTTCGCGTCGGCGGTCAGCAGCGGCGAAATGTTTTTCTGCTGCTGCGCCACCGTGGGCATTCCGGCGGCGATCCAGGCGCGCACCATTTCCTTCTGTGCGGCGGAAAGTTTCTCGCCGTCCTCGGGCATCTCATCGGCGGCGATCATCTTCCACAGTTTGCTGGCGTCGGCGTGGCCGGACTTCACCGCGGAACCAGATTCGCCGCCTTTGAGCAGCGCGGGGATTGTGCGCAGGTCAAGGCCACCCTTCTGTTTGAAACCGCCGTGGCAAATGAGGCAGTGCTTGTGGAAGAGCGGAAGAATGTCGCGCTCAAACGTGGGAGTCGCGCCGCGTGCCGGGTGAGCGGCCAAAAAAATCAGCACTGTGAGCAGGCTCCAGCGGCCCCACGTCAGGTGGCGCGGGCCAAGATTTTTCCGGGCGAAAGGCATCTGATTTTTGTGCGGGCAGTATGCAGGGAAAAAGCAGAAAGCAGAAAGCAGAAATGGGGAGCATCTCTGTTTCAGCTTTCTGCTTGTGAAAAGAAAGCGGCCTCCGGTTTGCACCGGAGGCCGCTGTGCTATTTCTGATTCAGCCGGACGGACCGCGCCTTACGGCGTGGCGGTCACGTTCTGGAACGTGGCGGTGCAGAGCACGCCGTCGTTGTGGCTGGTCACGGCCAGGCCGATAGACACGCCCGTGGTCATGGTGATGGATTGCTGATCGACCTTCGTCCAGGTCGTGCCGTTGGGCGAGGTGAAGCCGGTGAACACGTTGCCGACGCGGGTCACCTTCACCCAGTAGGGCGCGGCGAGTCCGGTCTTGTTCGCGTTCAGGCTGCTGCCGCCAGTTGTGTTACGCGTCTGGAAGAGCGCGCCATTGCCGGACGAGAGGCCCATGAAGGCGTGCTTCGAGCCGGACGTGAGCGATTCACGAATCATCACGCCCGCCTTGGCAGACGCGTCGGTCTTGCCGACGGCAGTGACGCGGGCGATGACCGTGCAGTCGCCACCACCGAGGATGGTGAAGACGCCGCTGACCAGGCTGGCTCCGCCCGTGTAGCCGGGCATGCCGATGTCCTTCGTCAAACACGGGCTAGCCACGCCGGCGGTCGGGATGGCGCTAACTTCGTCGGAGTCAGAAATCTCCGCGCCATTTTTGCAGGCAGAGATGAAGTAGTAGGAGGCAGCGTCATTGGTCACGGTCGTGGCGGGCGTGCCGTCGGAAATGCGGAGTTGCAGGGCGACCGGCGCTGGGGCCACCGCCGTGCACAGGGCCGCGTGGCTCAATGCCGTCAGGCCCGGCAAAAACTCGCGACACCACTTCCAAAAAGGGACACCCTGAGACAAGGACAGCCCGTTTGGAATGCAGTCGGGCGGCATCGGAAAAATGCGGAGTGAAGACGGCGCAGGAAATCAGCGGCAATGAAAAATCAGGCCAGCTCGACCTCTGTAGTCCAAGTCCCGGACGATGAGCGGACAGTGCGGGAAGCGTTCTCCCGGCGCGCATCTTGAATCTTGTAGGTTTAGAGCGAAGGAACGCGCGCGTCCCGCCCATCGGCTTGGAACCAAAGGCCGCTCCGCTCAGTGGGCGTGGCGAGAGTAGAAGTTTTCGCGCCCAACTCCCTCCGGGACGCCCGCTCCAAGGGCGGTCCCGGCCAGACGCAGCCGTTCTCCGACCGGGCTCAGGCCGCCACTTCCTCGGCTCGGCGCACGCGCGGTTGCACATCCGGCACCGCCGCGCCGCGCGCCTGCGGGAAAGTGACCTTCGAACGGAGCAGCAGTGTGCCGAGCAGCATATCCGCCAGCGGCAGCACTACGTTGAAATTCTTGTGCATGTAACGGTGATGCAGCAGGTGATGGCCGTTCAGTCGGAAGAAAATCCCCGACCGCTCGACGTGCCTCTGCCGCGGCAGGTGCATGCACCAGTGCAAATATTCGTAGGCCGTGAAATAGACCGTGAAGGCCACGGCCGCGCCGCAGAGCAGGCCCCACTTGTGCGACAACATCGCAAAAATGAAGAACGGGATCATGCCCGTCGCGACAATCGCCGGCCCATTCCACCACGCCATGGGAATGGTTTTTTTGTCGTGGTCATGCTTCAGATGATAGCTGTGGTCGGCGCGGAAAATGTGGTGGTGAATGAGTGCGTGCTTATCAAACGGATAGCGCCAGCCCAGCGACGGGCGGTGCATGAAGTAGCGGTGCAGCGTCCACTCAAAAAAGGAACCAAACACCGTGCCGGCCAGAACGCCGACGCCAGCCCAGAAAAAAAACAGCAGCATGATAAATAATTATTCCAACACGAACATTGTTAACGTAGGCGGTAAGTGATGCGCGCCTTGCTCAGGTCATAGGGCGACATTTCTATCCGCACGCGGTCTCCGGCCGTCAGGCGGATGAACCGCTTCCGCATTTTACCGGAAATGTGCGCGAGCACCTCATGTTTGTTGTCGAGCAGCACGCGGAACATCGTGCCAGGCAGCACGACGCTCACGGTCCCTTCCACTTCGATCGCTTCTTCAGCCACAAGATTTTTCCTCGCCCACTTTCACCCGGGACGAAATTGCGCCAGTGCTTAGGGCAACGCCCCGGACGGAACAAGTCTGTTCTTGGGAAAAAAAGTTTTACCAAGCCCTCATGCCGCCACCGCGTCCGCCAACTTCGGCACCTCGGAAAGAATCTGCCGGATGATGTAGTCGGTGGTGATTCCTTCGGCTTCGGCCTCAAAGTTCAAAATCAATCGGTGGCGCAACGTGGCCGCCGCCACGGCTTGAATGTCCTCAAAGCCGACGTTGAAGCGGCCCTCGGTGAGCGCGCGCACCTTGCCGCCTAGGATGAGACATTGCGCGCCGCGCGGGCTGCTGCCAAAGCGCAGGTATTGGTTCGTGATGGCGAGCGCCGTGTCCGTCTTCGGATGCGTGGCGAGCACGAGACGCACCGCGTAGTCCTTTACATGCGACGCGACCGGCACCTGTCGCACGAGCTTTTGCAACTCCGCCAGCGTCGCGCCGTCGCACACCTTGTTCACGGTCACGCGCTGGTTCTCCGTCGTGCGCGTGATCACTTCGGTGAGGTCCGCCGCGTTCGGATAGCCGACGACAAGCTTGAAGAAGAAGCGATCCAACTGCGCCTCGGGCAACGGATACGTTCCCTCCTGGTCAATCGGGTTCTGCGTCGCGAGCACGAAGAACGGTTCGACCAGTTTGCGGATTTGTCCGCACGCCGTGACGCTCTTCTCCTGCATTGCTTCGAGCATCGCGGACTGCGTCTTGGGCGTGGCGCGGTTGATTTCGTCCGCGAGGATGATGTGCGCGAAGATCGGCCCGCGCTGAAACTCGAACTCGCGCCGGCCCTCCGCCGTCTCCATCACCATGTTCGTGCCGAGAATGTCGGCGGGCATCAGGTCCGGCGTGAACTGGATGCGGTTGAACGACAACTCCAGCACCTCGCTCAGCGTTCGCACGAGCAAAGTTTTGCCCAGCCCCGGCACGCCTTCCAGCAGCACATGCCCGCCCGCGAAGATGGCGATGAGCGTGCCATCCACAATCTCCGTGTGCCCGACGATGACCTTGCCAATCTCGTCACGCAGCGCGGTGAAACTTTGGCGAAAGGAGGCGATTTGTTGTTCGGTGCTCATGATCTGATTTAGAGGGGAACATGGTTCCGTGAAGAATTCAACTGTCGAACCCTGCGAGGACGGGTTCATGCCGCCGTTGACTTAAACCCCCTGTTGCATACATTCTGTGCGCGTGCGGATTGTGAAGGAAAAATTCCTCAAGGACGCGGCGCAAGACTATCCGAAGGCCGCCCGGTATCTGGCGGCCTGGGTGAGAATGGTCCGCCTCGCCGCGTGGCGAAACCTCACCGACGTGCGGCGTAATTATCCGAGCGCGGACATGGTGCGCGTGGGCAGCGGCAAGCCCGTGGTGGTGTTCAATGTATGCGGCAACACTTACCGGTTGATTGTGGCCATGCACTTCGACCGCCAGATGGCCTACACGCTCCGCTTCCTGACGCACGCCGAATACAGCACTGACCGCTGGAAAGATGAATTATGAAAACGAAAGCTAAGACCAAACTCCGCTTTCAGGACTTGCCGAAAGACTACGCCGGACTCTGCGGCCTGCTGCTCCCGCGCCCCATTCACGACGCCACGGACTACGCCAACGTGGCGGAAGTGGCCGACGTCCTGACGCTCTGGCAGAAGGAATTCACCCCCGACCAGGCCGACTACTTCGACCTGCTCTGCTCGCTCATGGAGGAATACGATTCGGAAAACGTGAAGTGGCCCAAACTCGCCGGGCGGGAAATGCTGCAACACCTGCTGGACGAACACGACCTCGCCGCCGCCGACCTCTCGCGCCTGCTGGGCGGCAGCCGCAATCTCGGCGCGATGATTCTGCGCGGCGAACGCAACCTGACCCTGGCCCACATCCGCAAAGTCGCCGCCCATTTCAAAGTCAGCCCGGAATTGTTCATCTAGCGGGACGGTGGGGCGTAGCCACCGGTTTGGAGCACCGCTTTCCCCGCCGCGCGACTTGTCGTGCGGCGTCTCGCGACAAGTTGCCGGACGAAAAAGCGGTGACAAGTCCCCGCACTCCAAACCGGCTCCTTCCCTGACATGCTCCCGGATCAAATCGCGCCCAATCTCCGGGGTACAGGGACGAACGCGCACGGCCCACGTTCAAGGTCTTCCAGTTGAGGGCCAAACCCAAAGGCCGGGCAAGGAGTTCCGCTTGACTCCTCAATTTCTCGGAGCAACTTTCGCCCGGAATGATACTGAGCTGATACTGTATGCCGCGCAAGGTTCGCCAATTGTTTGCCGATTTGGAAGGTGCGGGGTTTCTGAACCGTGGCGGCAAGGGCAGTCACCGGAACTACACGCATCCGAAAGGCCAGCGGGTGACGGTGAGCGGCGGGGCCGGCAACGACGCCAAGCACTACCAGGAGCGGGACGTGAAGCGGGCCTTGAGTGCGGTGAAAGACTGAAATCGTTATGACTCGAAAGCAGATCAAAGAACAGGCGGCGCGTTACGCGAAGTTTGTGGAGTGGAACGACGAAGATGAATGCTTCATTGGCCGCTGTCCCGAACTCATGGGCGGCGGCGTGCATGGCCGTGATGAGGCCAAGGTCTATGCCGAACTGTGCGAGGCGGCGGAGGAATGGATCGAACTGCTGCACACCGACGGCAAGGTGCTGCCTGCTCCCCTCGGCGCGGCGAAGAAGTTCAGCGGGAAGTTTGTGCTGCGGGTGGAACCGGCGTTGCACCGCCGCCTTGCGGCCAAAGCCGTTGCCGCCGGGGAGAGCCTGAACAGCTATTGTGTGAAAACGCTGGTGAAGGCGTGAGGGGAGTAACAACCGAAGGATAGCTCCATTCCCAACGAGCCGGGTCGGAGACCGGCGCTCCCATCTCCGGGGAACAGGGACGGACGCGCACGGCCCACGTTCGAGGTCTTCCGGTTTGGGGCCAAACCCAATGGCTGAGTGAAGGGTTGGCGCGGAACTCCCTCCTTCCGACAACGCGATTGACCAAGCTCCGCCGTCACGGCTGAATGTCGGCATGTCCTACGTCAGTTCCTATCATCATTGCGTGTTCAGCACCAAGGAACGCCGACCTCTCATCACCCCGCAATTACGCGAACGGCTCTGGCCTTTTCTCGGCGGCATCGCGCGGCAGAACAAAATGCAGGCCGTCGAAATCGGCGGCGTGGCCGACCACGTTCACCTCCTGCTTTCGTTGCCGGCCACCATGCCCATCGCCAAGGCCATGCAACTCATCAAAGGCGGCTCCTCCAAATGGGTGCATGAAACTTTTCCCGAACACCGCCTGTTCGCGTGGCAGGAGAAATACGGAGCCTTCAGTGTCAGCGAATCCCGTGTCCCCACCATCATTCGTTATATCCAGGGCCAGGAGGAACATCATCGCAAGATGACGTTTCAGGAAGAGTTCTTGGCCTTGCTGAAAAAGCACCGCATCGAATACGACGCCAAGTATTTGTGGGATTGAACGCACCGGCCTTGGTCCCGTAGGGACATTCGACGGCCGCGTCCCGGAGGGACATCCGAAAATAGCCCGGCGTTTCAACGCCGGGGTTCGCGGGCCGTGGGAACAAGTCCCGAAGGGACGGCTGAATGGCGTCACGTTCGGCATCGTTCTCCCGACTCTCAGCCGTCCCTTCGGGACTTGCGCGGTTCCGGGCGTGATCCCGGCGTTGAAACGCCGGGCTATTCTCGGGCGTCCCTACGGGACGAAGGCAGGCGGTGCCCCTAATCTCCGGCGAACAGGGACGGACGCGCCCGGCCCACGTTCGAGGTCTTCCGGTTTGAGGCCACGTCCGCAAGCTCGCCGCGCACTTCCCTCCAGAAGAATCGGCCAAGACCATTGACCGACCCCTTCACGAAAGCGCCGTGGGCGCGGCCTGACCGAAGCAGCGGACAGCCCTGTCCGCTGAACGCAACCCCAGCGCACGTTGGCAACTGCGGACAAGGCGGTCCACAACTCCGCCGCCCGGCCAGCGCCGTAGGCGCGGCATCTTTGTAGAAACCCAAACCCAAATCGATTCCTCAGCCCCGTCGGGGCGGCAGCTTCGGGGAGCGCGTGCGGATGATGCCGCTCCTACGGAGCTTGAAAATTTGTGGGCGGGTGGTTTCTACAAAGATGTCGCACCTACGGTGCTGGTTCCCGCTTCCATCCGCCCCGCTTTGTGTCTTCTCCCCACAGCATGAGAACCATGTTCATCAGCACTCGCTCACTCTCGCCCACGTCCGCAAGCTCGCCGCGCACTTCACGAACCAAGCCTCCAGAAGAATAGGCCAAGACCATTGACCGTCCCCTTCACGCCCCGGCTGCTGCCTTCCGTTTGAAAATACTGGTGAGCGCAGCCTTCTCTGACTTTCGTTCGGCCAACGCGATCTGCATCCGGTTCGCGATGGCAAAGAGGATCACCTCGGCTTCCCGCGCTCGTTCAAGGCATTCCTCGTCCATGAGCTCATGGATTCCGTCGCTCAACAGATCGTGAAGCAGTGCGAGTGGATTGTGTCCCTCGATCAGCAGAACGGCGGGTATTGCCGAAACGTCTTGGAGCATCTCGATGGCTTTTGAGAACTGCCTTTCAGCCTGCGCCTTTTTCAATAACTCGATCTGCACGGACGAAGCGTTCGTCGCTTGGGCGATTTCAAGAACCGAGCCGATCAGGTCGAACTTTGTGTTCTCGACGATTCTTCGGTAGTAGGCGTACGCGCCAATCCCAAGCCCACGGGCAATCGCGCGCCGTGCTTGCAAGAAATGCTCCCGATTCGTCTCGCCGATGACTTGAAAGAGGCGCTTCGGGATCGGTTCACCGAATGCAGGCTCTTGGTAAATCTTTGTACAAGTCCCGGCGCGGCTCTTGTCTTCTCGCTCGGCTTTCAGTCCGAAAACGATCTGCGAGTCCGTGCAATTCGTGCATTTGTACGTAGCGAAGGCGAAGAAGTCGTCGCCGTTCTGGTAAGTCTTGGAACTCTCGTAGGAGTGTCGCCGCACACCGCCGCATCTCGCATGATCACAGTGGACATGAATTTCGTCTGGGAAATTAAGGGTTCCGTGCTCCGGTTGGCTGAAGAGACACCATACCGCTCTGGGTGAATGGAGCGGCTCGTCTTGGAGCAACTGCGCCATCGTAAAGCTGGGGCTGAGGGTAGAACCCTGAACCGCAGCGCCAGAACTGATTGTTGCCTTTGCCTCGGCCATCAATTGCAAGCCTGCCATTTCAAACATGCCTGACAAGCTTCATCGCAACATGGTGCGATGCCCCGCTGTCTGCGATGAACGGGCGCTCGCCCGAATGGACAACGATGAAAAATTGAATCGCTTCCCGAGTGCCGTTTCGGTTGACTGAAGCACCGAAGAAATAGGCACCGCATGAATTCGCAATCAGTTGAGTTTAGCAGCACACGCCATGTCCGCGTTTGTCAGCTTTCCGGGCTGTTCTTGCCCCTGCTTTTGTTGCTCGCAGTGGGACTAACGGTGAACGCGGTTTCTCCCGGCCCCGTGGTAGCATGGGGATTCAGCGCAAATGACATTTCCAAACCGCCCACAAGCTTGAGCAATGTGACAGCAATTGCGGCGGGGGATTTCCACACCGTGGCCTTGAAGAATGACGGTACGGTGATCGTTTGGGGATACAACGACTTGGGGCAAACAAACGTACCTCCGGGATTGACCGGGGTTGCGTCCATTGCTGCCGGCTCTCAATACACCGTGGCTGTGAGGAGTAACGGCACAGTTGTCGCATGGGGACGCAACAACGAAGGCCAGACAAACGTGCCAGCCGGGTTAAGCGGTGTGACAGCGGTTGCGTTGGGGAGCTATGGTCACACTCTTGCGGTGAAAAGCAATGGCTTGGTTGTCGGGTGGGGATTCAATTTCAATGGTCAAGCAACTCCTCCTCCCGGTTTGAGCAACGTCACCGCTGTTGCGGCCGGTGGTTCACACAGCGTGGCGTTGAAAAGTGATGGCACGGTCGTGGCGTGGGGTTACAACGGGTTTGGTCAAACGACCATTCCGCTCGGTTTGAGTAATGTGGTCGCCATTGCCGCCTACGCTGATTACACCGTCGCCTTGAAGAACGACGGCACAGTTGTGGTGTGGGGTGACAACACCTTCGGTCAAACGAATGTTCCGCCCGGCTTGAGCAATGTGACGACTATTACGACAAAGTGGTATCGCACCGTGGTGTTGCGGAGCGATGGCAGCGCCGCATCGTGGGGAAGCAACAACCCAACCGCGTCGGCTCCCATTCCAGTCGGCTTGAGTGGCGTGGCGACCATTGCTCTGGGTCAGTTCCACACGGTGGCCATGAGAACCAATGGAACGATTGTGGCATGGGGATACAACGCCTACGGTCAGACAACAACTCCTTCCGGCTTGACCAATGTGGCGGCCATTGCGGCGGGCAGTTATCACACCGTAGCAATTGGGCACCTGCCACCGAGCATCACGGCCCAACCAGTACGCCAGACCGTCACTGAGGGGCAGAGTGTGAGTTTCACCGTAGCGGGCATGGGTACAACACTCAACTACCAGTGGCGAAAGGATGGCACGAACATTCCGGGTGCGACGAGTGCGACGTACACGCGCTCTCCAATTCAGTTCAGCGACGCGGGAATGTATTCGGTGATTGTCTCCAACGAACTCGGCGTCGTCATCAGTTCCAACGCGTCATTGGTGGTGCTTCCGTTCGGTGCGCCCGTTGTCCTTGCGGATGACGAACCAGTCCTTGGCAGCGTCACACGCGAGGCTTTGACTACGCTTACGTTGGAAACGGCTTTTCCACAGGGTTACATTTTCTACACGCTGGATGGAAGTGCGCCGACGTTTGCTTCGCCGCTCTACTTCGATCCGATCACGATCAGCAATACTGTTATCGTTCGCGCGCTGGCCTTGAGTTCGGATTTCTCGCAGACGGCCGAGGCACCGGCGGTCACGATTTTTGTCCTGCCCTACACGGTGAGCGTGACGAGCGGCGGGGCCGGGACGGCGGTGGTTTCATCCGCGCAATCTTATTACGCCTCGAACAGCCTGGTGACGTTGACGGCGACGCCGGGCGTCGGCTGGAGTTTCTTGCGCTGGGAAGGTGATGCGTCCGGCTCCAGCAATCCGCTCGGATTGACGGTCAATCGTTCGCTGCAAGTGCAAGCCGTTTTTGGCACGAGTCTGCTGACGAACATGGTGGGCAGCGGACGGATTGAGATCACGCCGGGCGGGCCGGTGCCTTACGGGAGCACGGTGGAACTGCGCGCAGTGCCGGGCGCGGGGCAGAAGTTCGTGGCGTGGGGCGGCGCGGTGGCGGGCACGAACAATCCGCGCGTGTTCACCATCACGCAGCCGGGTCCGACGGTGGCGGCGCTGTTCGCGGCGGGTCCGGCGGGATTTCCGGTCTTCACGAGCCAGCCGTCGAACCGCGTGGTGTCGGCGGGCGGCGGCTTCACCCTGAGCGCGGCGGCGAGCGGCGACGGGCCGTTGCAGTATCAATGGCGGCGGAACGGCGCGGCCCTCGCGGGCGCGACGAACGCCACGCTGAACATCGCCAGCGCGTCGGTGTCCCTGGCAGGCGCGTATGACGTGGTGGTGACGGGTCCGTCCGGAACGGCGGTGAGCGAGAAGGCGGCGGTGCTCGTGACGCAATTTGATCTCCGCCCCGTGGTGTCGCTGTCCGGCGCATCCGGCACCGGCTTTCGCGTCGATTACACGGACGACCTCGACGGCGGCCCGTGGCTCTTGCTGACGAATGGCGTGCTGTCAGCGGAGCAACGTGACGTGATTGATTTCACCAGCACGAACCGCGCGCGGCGGTTTTATCGGACACTGATCGAGCCGTAGCCGATCTGAGGCATCAACTTCCGACCCGCACTCCCGTCACCGGATTGAACCATTTCAGCCCCGGAAATTTCCCGAAGTCGCTGTCGCACGAAATCACTTCGCCGTTGTGCTCCAACGCGATGGCCGCGAGGTGGGCGTCGGACGTGAGATTGCCGCCGGGGCCAGCCGAATCCACCAGATGGCGAAACGTGGCGAGATGATTTGCGCCCGGATGGAGCACGCGGCTCGCCCGGCACGCGAGCCACGCTTCGAGATAACCAAAAGCTTCCGCCACGCTCATCGGCCTGGTGAAGATTTTCGGGTTCGTGCCAATGCGGACAAATCCAGACATGGACTGCCAGGTGAAACCGACTGGCTCATCGCCATTCAGGGCGCGGTTCAACCAATCGAGGCAGGGCTTGTGAAAAGTTGACTGACTGTCAACCGCGTAGAGCAGGACGTTGATGTCCGGAATCGCGGTCATTTTCCACCGCGATATTTCTGGGTGAACTCCTCTTCTTCGAGTTCTTCGAGCAAGCGACCCGGCAGCTTGTCCGTGCGAATTCCAAGCGGCAGCGGCTCAACCACGCAGGGCTTGGCTCGCTGGTTGGTCAGGGCGGATTTCAATTCGAGCAGTTGGATGAACACTTCATGCTTCTGCGGATCCGGCAGCCTCTCCACGGCAGCAACAATGTCAGCAACGGTGCTCATGGCCTGACGTTATTGGACGACGCCGTGCCAAGCAAGCCGCACGATCACGCCCGGCGGGCCGGCGGCTTTTCTTTTCGCGGCGGGAACACCGTCGCCAGCCACAGGCATTGATCGGATGGCGTGACTTCCGCCACGGCTTGCTGGTAGGCGCGATGCCTTTGCCAGCGGAGAACGATGCGGCGGAAAAAACCGGCAGCGACAAAAGCTCCGGCGAATTGGAGATGCACCTGTGCCCGCAGTTCACGGCAACGGGCTTGAAACTCCTTGCTGTTCTCAAACCGGGCCGGGCCGTCGCTGACAAATTTCGCGGTCATCGCGGACGTTATTTTTTGAGGTCATCGAAGTAATCCCGCACCGCGCCACGGTAGGCGCGGGGGACTTGATCCTGATTCAACGCACTCTGCGCGTCCGTTTGTGCGGCGGTGGCGGCTTCCTCGAATTGCACTTTGCTGGAGCCTTTGATGGACACTCCCTTGAGCGTGATGCTCGGCATCTGGCCGCCGGGGGACATCTGGCCCTTCACTTTGGTGGGCTTGAGTGATTCGTTGAGCGAAGCGTCGCGTTCGGTGAGACCTTTCGCGTCCATATCGGGACGCTGGATGCCGGAATTATCCACGGGCGTCTGGCTCACGTCCTGCGGATAATAAGTCCAGCCCGTCTCATCCGCCCAGGTGCCGACGCCGCTGGCACCCATCCCTGCGCCGTCTTTCCAGCCGCGGCCTTTGCAGGCGAAGCAACCCAGCCCATTGCACGTCGGGCATTTGCCGCCGCCTTTGCACTGGCCCCAGCCTTTGCCGGACTGGATGGATTCCTGCGCGCGCTCCAGCATCTCCATCATCTGCGCGAGTTGCTTCGCGTCGGCCATTTGCTGCGCGAGCTTTTCCAGTTCCTTCGCAGCCTCGGCGAGCGATTGCGCGGCGTCGGACTTCGATTGCTGCTTCTGTCCGTCGGACGCGCCGGGCTTCTGGCTCTGCTGCATCTGCTTCATCGCTTCTTTCAAATGCTCGGCCACCTTGCCGTACTGGCTCGCGGGGTCTTGCGCCTTGGTGACTTCTTTCAAAATTTCGTCCAACTGTTCCTGCTTCATCGCGCCGCTCTTCAACTGCTGAATCATCTTCTGGAGCGTCTGCTGCGCGGCATCGGTCTGCGCGTTCTTCAACTGCTCGGCGAGGTCTTTGCCCATCTGTGAATTCGCCTGCTGCTGTTGCAGCGACTGCAACTGCTTCGCCATGTCGGAGAGCTTTTGCAAATCCTCGCCCGCCACGTTCATGTCCTTCACGAACTGATCAATGTTGCCCTGGTTCAACGCCTTGAGCGCGTCTTCGAGGCTGTCCATCGGCAGGCCCGCGTCCTTCATCTGCTGCGCGAGATTGCCGAGCGTCTGCGCCAACTGCTCACGCGCCGCTTTGCCTTCGGGTGAATTCTTGTCGGGAAGATTCGCCGCCTGTTGCTGGGCCTTCGCCAAATCCTGCTGAAACTTCTCCATCTTGGAGGGATCGTTCGCGCCGTTTTGGCCGAGGGATTTTTGCAACGCATCAATCTGCTTCTGCATGGCGTCCGAACTTTGGTTGCCGGAATTATTGCTCTGCTCCTTGGCCGCGCGTTCCAGCGGCTTGAGCGCGCCAGCGCGTTCCAACTCCTTCGCCTCCTGCGCGATTTTTTCGCGCACGCTGGCGACTTGTTTCAGCGCCTCGGACTTGGTGAGCGTGACCTTCTGCAATTGCTGCCCCAGCTCCTCGACTTTTTCCAACGCCTGCTGCGTCGGTTCGGCGGCGGGAGCCTTGGCTTCCACGGCGCGCTTGGCGATCTCGGCGAGTTGCTTGCCGGCCTCCTTGATGTTCGCGGTGTCGGCCTGCTTCTGGACAAATTGCTTCGAGCGATACTCGGGCGCGAAGCCCAAGCCCGCCGCCACGACCAGCAGCAGCAACGCCCAGCGCGTCACGCGCGGCAGATGGAGCGGCAACATTTTCTTCGCATCCAAACCTTGCGCGTGGTGCGAGGCATCGGCCACGAGCAACGACTTCCACTCGCCGTGCGCCGGCATCTGCGCGACTTCGAGCGCAGTGCTGAGGCGCTCCTGCAAATTCTGTTTCATGTCCACCCACAGCGCCGTTTCGCGCGTCGTGGCTTTACGCCAGCCGCCGACGATGGCTCCGATTAAAACACACGCCAGTCCCACACCGCCCGCAATAACGAGCGTGGAAAAGGGAACGGGCGTGAGCTTGTAAACAATGAGCGCGACCAGCCACACGATGCTCGCGATGAAAAGTCCCCGGCACGCGCCGCGCAGCGCGTTATCGAGGCGGCGCCGTTGAGCGGTCCGTTGGAGTGCGGATTCGATGGCGTGTAGTTCGCTCATGGCACTTGGATGTTGCCTCGCGCTCTCGTCGTTGGCGAGGCGATTCCTGTAAACAAATGGCGGGCGAGCGGGCTAATTCCCCGAGCCAAATCTCGCCTCCATTTACTGCTTCTCGTACTCACCCTTGCCCAGCCGCTTCAGCACCGTGAACCCGGCCTTCTTCGCATCGCTCACCGACAAGGGCTTCGTCTTCTGCGGAGAACTGAAACCGGAAATCAATTTCCGCACCGGCTTCTTGCAGGCCGGACACGCCTTCAGTTCCACAGCGGTGATGGGTCGGCGCAAGGTGAACCGTCCGCCGCACGCGGCACAGCTCCCTTCGCACAATTCGTATTCGTAAAGCGGCACGGCGCAAACACTCGCGGCTGGAATTCTGAAAGTCCAATCTCCAGTGGCCCGGCCCGCCCGCGTTCCAACTGCGGATTGACTTCACCCGTTGAAGCAACGAAATCTCCCGCATGGCCATGAATGATAACGCTTTGTCGAACCCGATGTCCGCTGACTTCACGCGTCGTGAGTTCCTGAAATCTTCGTCCTTCGGAGCCGCCATGACCATGCTCGGCGGCATCCCGCTCCTGGCGGAGGCGCAAGCGCCGGCCGCGGCGAGCGGTGCTTACGAAGGCCCGACGATTAAGTGCGCGGTCATCGGCTGCAATGTGTGGGGCCGGGAAATCCTCGGTGTGCTGGCGCGTTTGCCGAAGGCCGAAGTTATCGCCGTGTGCGACCACTACGAGTCCGAGACCTTCCAAGAGCGCGCCAAGGAAGCCGCGCCCAAGGCCACCTACTACACCGATTACAAAAAAGTTCTGGAGAACAAAGACGTGCAGGCCGTGCTCATTGCCACGCCCACGCATCAGCACAAAGAGATCGCGGTCGCAGCATTGCTGGCGGGCAAGCACGTCTATTGCGAAGCGCCGCTGGCTCACACCGTGGAAGACGCGCGCGCCATCGCCGTCGCTGCGCGCGACTCGGTGAAATCCTATTTCCAAGCCGGCCTCGGCCTCCGCTCCGATCCGCAGCGCCGGTTTCTCCTGCCCTTCATCCGCACGGGCGCCACGGGCAACAACGTCAAGACCCGCGCGCAGTGGCACAAGAAGACGAGCTGGCGTCGCGCCTCGCCGAACACCGAGCGTGAGACGGAATTGAACTGGCGCTTGCGGAAAGAAACTTCCCCCGGCCTCGTCGGCGAAATCGGCATCCAGCAGATTGACGCCATGCACTGGTTCCTGAGCAAGCGCCCCGTGTCCGTGAGCGGCTTCGGCAGCGTCCAGTTGTGGAACGACGGGCGCACCGTGGACGACACCGCGCAGGTCGTTTTCCAATACGAGGACGGAACGTGTTTCAATTACGAGGCGTGCCTCGCGACCTCGTTCGATTCCGACTACGAAATACTCTATGGCAGCGACGCCGCCGTGATGATGCGCGGCAACAAAGCGTGGCTCTTCAAGGAAGCTGACGCCGCGTTGCTCGGCTGGGAAGTGTATGCCCGCAAGGATCAGTTCTTCAAAGAGACCGGCATCGCGCTGGTAGCTGACGCGAGCAAGAGCGGCAAGCAGGGCAAAGGCGACGCCAGCGGCGATGGCGACGCGCCGATTTATTTTGCGCTCAATTCCTTCATTGAAAATACGATGCTGATCGCCAATGCCGTCGAGGATTATTCTGCGACCTTCGACGTGAAAGACATGAAGGCGTTGCGCGAATACCTCGTGAGCATCCAGAAAAGCAAGCTGCCCGCCGCGACCTGGCAGGACGGCTACGAGTCCACGGTATGCGTGTTGAAGGCCAACGAGGCCGTGCAAAAGAAAGGCACGATCAAGTTCGAGAAGGAATGGTTTGAAGTGTAAGAGCGTGAGAATAACCGCCGCGCCATCCCCGGATTTTCAATGACCACCCGCGTCTCGAACTCGTCCCTCGTGGTAGGGCGTCGCGCTGCGCGCGCGCCGGGCCTGACCACGCCGAGGCTTTCCAAACTTCTTCACGACTCACCGGCGCGCGCGCAGCGACGTGCCCGACCAGCGCAAGGCTTGTTTGAACTCAACTCCCGCCCTGCGCGTCCATAACCACGATCACTGATTACTGATTACTAAATTTATGAAAACCCTCCGCCTCTCCATCGCCGCCAGCGCGCTCCTCTGCGCCGCCGCCCTTTACGCCGCTGACCTCGCCAAGTTCGCTGCCCAGCCCGGTAGCAAAGTGAAAATTGACGGCACCTCCACCGTTCACGACTGGACTGTGGAAGGCGGCATCATCGCCGGGGGCATGGAAATCGACAGTGCCTTCACCGCCGACCCGACGAAGGCCAAGCCCGGCAAAATCGCCGCCAAGGTGGACGCCACCATACCCGTCCGCACCATCAAGAGCGGCAAGAGCAGCATGGACAACATCATGCACGCCGCGATGAAGCAGCCCGTCCATCCTCAGATTAAATATCGCCTCACCGAGCTGACCTTGAAGGAAACCCCCAAGACCGCCGATGCCCCGTGGGAATTTGACAGCAAGGGCGAACTGACCGTGGCGGGCGTGACCAACGCCGTAGCCTTCCCCGTGACCATGACGCGCACCGACAAGACCATCAAAACCATCGGCACCACGAGCGTGAAGATGACCAGCTTCGGCATCGCGCCCCCCGCGCCCGCCGTGGCCCTCGGCCTGATCAAAACCGGCGACGAAGTGAAGCTCACCTTCGAGTGGAACACGGCGGTGCCGGCCAATTGATCGAGCCACTGATGGCGGCTTGATGCCGCCGGTGGCCCGGCGTAGTTTCGCGCCATGAAACTCGGTGGCATCATCCATTCGGACCCGGAGATTCTCGGCGGAACTCCCGTGTTTGTTGGCACACGCGTGCCGGCGCAAAGCTTGTTCGATCACCTCGAAGCCGGCGATTCGATTGATGATTTCATCGAGGGCTTCCCCAGCGTAAGGCGCGAGCAGGTCATCCAAGCTTTGGAAGAGTTCCGCAAGGAAGCGCTCGCCCCAGCCTGAGATGAGGATCCTGCTGGATGAAAATCTGGACTGGCGGTTGAGCCGTGATTTGCCGGGCCGCGCCGTCGAGTCCGTGCCGCTCATCGGTTGAGCTGGGCTGAAGAATGGAAACTTGCTGACCGAGGCGGAGAAAAGATTTGATGTCCTCGTCACCATGGACGGCAACATCTCCCATCAGCAAAATCTTCCGAAGTATCGAATCGCTGTCGTGGCCCTGAAAGCCCGGAGCAATCGTCTCGCGGACACCCGGCCCTTGATGCCCAAGCTGCTCGCCGTTTTGCCTGCCGTCCATCCGGGAACTTTGAGCTTCGTGGATTGATTTTACCCGCCGGAGCTAATTCAACTTCTCCAACTCCGTCTTCACCAACTGCACGAGCGGCTGCACTGTCTCGCGCGTGAAGGAGAATTGGCAGCCGGCGGCGGCGAAGAGTTCGGGCAGCGGACGTGAATTGCCAAGCGCAAGGCCGCGCTGGTAGTCGGCGAGGGCCGCCACCTTGTCGCGCTTCGAGTTAGCCCACACTTGCAGCGCGCCGAGCTGCGCGATGGCGTACTCCACGTAGTAGAACGGGTAGAGGAAGATGTGCAGTTGCTTGTGCCAGAGATTCGCCCGTGCGTCCTCGTGGCCTGACCAGTCGGCGTCGCCGCCAAAACGATCCATCAACGCGAGCCACGCGGCGCGGCGTTCGGCGCGGGTGTGGCCGGGGTGCGTGTAAATCCAGTGCTGGAACGCATCCACCGTGGCGATCCACGGGAACACGCCCACGATGCCTTCGAGGTGCGTGCGCCGGGCGCGGCGCGCGTCGTCGGCGTTCGGATAAAACTCCTCGATGAATTCCGCGCCCAGCAATTCCATGCTCATGCTCGCCACTTCGCAAAATTCAATCGGCGCACCGCGATACGCGTAGAGCGGTTCCTCGCGCGTGGCGAGCGCGTGGAAGGCGTGACCGGCCTCGTGCAACATCGTCTCCACGTCGCGCTGCTGGCCCACGGCGTTCATGAAGATGAAGGGCAGGCGCGACTCGGGGAGCGTGGACTGGTAGCCGCCGGGGGCCTTGCCCTTGCGATTGTCGAGGTCGAGCAGGTGCTGCTGGCGCATGGTCACGAATCCTTGCGCGAGTCCGGGATCAATCTGATCGAAGATGCGTTGCGTGCGGAGAATCATCTGCGGCACTTGCTCGAAGGGTTTGAGCGCGGGCCGGTTCAACGGGTCCACGGACAAATCCCACGGACGCAGCGCGGGGAGTTTCAATTGCTCGCGGCGATGGGCCTGCAACTCGCGTTGGAGCGGCATGACTTCCTTTTCAATCGCGTCGTGAAACGCGAAGCAGTCTTCCGGCGTGTAGTCGAAGCGCCCGCGCGCCTTGAAGGCGTAGTCGCGGTAGTTCGCGAAGCCCGCGTTCTTCGCGAGCGTGCCGCGCAAGGTCACGAGCTGATCGAAGATGCCGTCGAAGTTGTCGCGCTCCTGCAAGCGGCGTTGCGCGACGAGTTGCCAGGTCTCCTGCCGCAGCGCGCGGTCGGGTTCTTCCAGAAATTTCCCCATCTGCGTGAGCGTCTTTTCCTCGCCGCGAAACTGGACGGTGAGCGCGCCGGAGCTTTTTTGATACTGCTGGCCGAGCTTCGCCTCCTCGGTTTCCAGCGCGACGTTCTCGGGGCGGAAGAGTTCGACGTGTTGCTTCGTGTCGCGGTCGAAGACTTCGTAACGCGCGGGCGGCAACTGCGCGCGGTGCGGTGAGGCGAGGTAAAGCTGCTCCAGCTTGAACTGGCGCGGCTTGGTCTGCGGCTCCACTTGCTCGACGAATTGCAGGTAGGATTTCTCCGCGTCTGCATTGTCCGTGTGGCAGGTCATGGCGATGTAACGCTTCGCGCTCTCCTCATCCAGTGCGGCGGAAAGCTCGCTCCAATCGAGCAGCGCGAGCTCCAGTTCGGCGGTGGACGACGCGCCGGAAACTCTTTCCTCCACCGCATCGAACAAGGGCGCGATGGCGTTCCAATCACCGAGATCAATCGCCGCCGGCACTAACTGGCGCGGCGTGTGGACAGGCAGATTTCCAAAGGGCAGCAAAGTCATGGCGCAAGAATGACAGCGGTGTGGGCGGGATGGCCAAAATTATTTTTTGCGACCGGCGCGCGTGTTGGAAGTGGCGGGCCGTTCGCGTGGCGTCAGGCTTCCAGCCCGACGTAGAGGGCTGGCGTCTCGCCGCCCGGCACGGGCCAAGCTAGTTCCACACGTCTCAAAATGGACCCGCCCCTTCCGCCGGGCGAGACGCCACGGCTCTACGGCAGGCGAGACGCCCGCCTCCACCGGCCCGCCACTTCTAATCACACTTGGCGACGGCTTCCAACTTGTCTTCATTTCTACGCCTCCCTACCGTCCTCCCTAGTTCACCGATGAAAACTTCACGACGCGATTTCTTGAAAGCCACGGGCGTGGTCTGTGGCGCGGTCACGTTGCCGGCGTGGGTGCTGGAGTCGCAAGCGGCGCAGGCGGCGGCCATCCATCACGACAAACTCGCGGACATCGCGCTCTCACTCGCGAAGAAGCTCGGCGCGAGCTACGCAGACATCCGCATCAATCGCTACCGCAACGAATCCGTGTCCACGCGCGAGGAGCGGGTGCAGAACGTCTCGCGCACGCAGAGCTTCGGCTGCGGCGTGCGCGTGCTGGTGCGCGGCGCGTGGGGTTTCGCGGCGAGCCATGTCGTGGATGCCAAATCGGTGCGCCGCCTCACGGAACAGGCGGTGGAAATCGCCAATGCCAACGCGACGTTTCAGCGGCGTCCGGTGGAGATGGTGTCCGCGCCGAAGGTCACGGGGAAATGGCGGAGCAACTTCGCGCGCGATCCGTTCGAGGTCGCGATGGAACCGAAGATTGATTTCCTGTTGAAGCTCAACGCGGCGGCGATGAAAGCGAAGGGCGCGAGCTTCGTTACGTCGAGTTTGTCGTTCAACAACGAGCAAAAGTATCTCGCGACCAGCGACGGCTCGCGCACGGAGCAATATTTGATTCGCGCGCATCCTTCGATCACGGTCACGGCGGTGGATCGCGCGGCGGGAGATTTTCAGACGCGCAGCAGCCTGCCGGGGCCGAAGTCCATCGGCTACGAATACCTCGCCAAACACGACTGGCTCGCCGAGGCGACGCAGGCCGGCGAGGAGGCGGTGATGAAGCTGAAGGCGAAAGCCGTCGCGCCCGGCAAATATGATCTCATCATTCACCCGACGAATCTCTGGCTGACGATTCACGAGACGGTCGGGCATTCCACGGAACTGGATCGCGCGCTGTGGTGGGAGGCGAATTACGCGGGCACCAGTTTTCTCACGCCGGACAAGGCGGGCAAACTTCAGTTCGGCTCGACCATTTGCAATTTCTTCGCCGACCGCACACAGCCCGAAGGACTCGCGACCGTTGCTTACGATGATGAAGGCGTGCCTGGCCAACGCTGGGACATCGTGAAAGACGGCATCTTTGTCGGCTGGCAGACGACGCGCGATCTCGCGCCGCTCGTCGGGCAGAAAAGTTCCACCGGCTGCCTGCACGCGGACAGTTGGGGCAGCGTGCCGTTTCCCCGGATGCCGAATGTCTCGCTCGAACCCGCGCCCGTGCCCGCCAGTCTTGATGATCTGGTCGGCGGCGTGGACGACGGCATTTTGATTTACGGCAACGGCAGTTGGTCCATCGACATGATGCGCTACAATTTCCAGTTCGGCGGCCAGACGTTCTGGGAAATCAAGAAGGGCAAAGTCGGCGCGATGCTGCGCGACGTGGCCTATCAATCGCGCACCACGGATTTCTGGAACTCGTGCGACGGACTCGGCGGTGCGGCGACCTACGAACTCCACGGCGCAGCGAACGACGGCAAAGGCGAACCGGGTCAGGCCAACTGCGTGAGCCACGGTTGCCCCGTCGCGCGCTTCCGCAAAACGAATGTGCTGAACACGGGCGCGGGCGGTGCAGGCGGCGCGATGCTCATGGAGGAATGTCATGCTCACTGAACGGCCATCCCGGGCCCGGAATCCTGAAGGGATTCCATCCTCTAGCCCAGGGTTGCGCGGCACGCGCTACCCTGGGTGGCGTGGGCAAAATGTCATCAACCCTGAAAGGGTTGAATCAGCCGGTTTGTTTTTTTCGTGGCACCGTGAACGCGGCACCGTGATGCAACCCTTTCAGGGTTGGGGAAAATTATCGGAATCGCGACCCAGGGTAGCCTCGCAGACTCGGCAACCCTGGGCTGAGAGATGCAATCCTTTCAGGATTGAAGTCCAAATCACCCAGCAATGCATCACCGCTGAATCAACAGCCTTCAACTCTGACTCACATGCTCACTGAAAAAGAATCACGCGCGCTCTGCGACAAACTGTTGAAGCTCACCAAAGCCCACGACGCCAGCGTGAGCGTATCAAGCGAAGATTTTTCGCACCTGCGCTTCGCGGCGAATGCCTTCACCACCAGCGGACGGCGCGAGAGTGTCACGGCGCGCATCACGGTTTGGATTGATGGCAGGCGCGGCGCGGCGTCCGCGACGGACATGGACGACGCTTCATTGAAGCTGGCCGTCGAGGAAGCCGAACGCCTCGCGCGGCTCTCGCCTGTGGACAAGGAATATCTGCCCACGCTGGGCGCGCAAAAGTATCCGAGCGTTGGTGGCTACGTTGAAGCCACGGCGAACATTTCGCTGACCGAACGCGCGCGCGCCATTGATGCGATCATCCGCGAGTGCGAGAAGGCGGGCGTGGTCGGCGCGGGGTTTCATCATGCGAACGGCACGGCGGAAGCGTTCGCGACGAAGCACGGCAACTTTAATTATCACCGCTCCAGTCTGGTCGCACTGTCGGTCACGGCGCGCACTTCGGACGGTGGCAGTTCGGGCTATTTCCTCCGCAACCATTTCGACGTGGCGAAGCTCGACACGCTGCGCGTCGGCCGCGAGGCGATTCAGAAGGCGCTAACCTCGCGTGCGCCGAAGACCATGGATGCGGGCACATATCCCGTGATTCTGGAGCCGCAGGCCGCGAGCGACCTGATTCGCTTCGGCTTTGCCTTCGATGCGCGCAGCGCGGATGAGGGGCGCAGTCCGTATTCCATTCCCGACGGCATGACGCGGCTGGGCGAAAAGATTTTCGACGAACGCCTCAGCGTATTGAGTGATCCGCAACATCCCGAACTGCCGGATTCACCCGCCGAGGGCGAAGGCATTCCGGCGGAGAGAATTTATTTCGTGCGCCAGGGCGTGCTGGAGCGACTGACCTACTCGCGTTACTGGGCGAAAGAAAAAGGCGCGCAGCCCACGCCCGGCCCCGTGAACCAGATCATCGAAGTGAACGGACCAACCTCGACGCTCGACGAAATGATCAAGGCCACCGAGCGCGGCCTGCTCGTCAGCCGCTTCTGGTACATCCGCAGCATTAATCCGCGCACGGCCATGTTCACCGGTCTGACGCGCGACGGCGTGTGGTGGATCGAGAATGGGAAGATTCAGCATCCCGTCCGCAACTTCCGTTTCAACCAGAGCGTCACCGCGCTGCTCGCACCGGGCAACATCGAGATGATCGGCACGCCCGAGCGCGTGAGCAGCTCCGAGGGGCAAGGGCGCGGCGCGACTATAGTGCCCGCGTTGAAGGTGAAGGCGTTGCACTTCTCATCGCAGTCGGAGGCGGTATGAAAATTTTTCTCCCGCTGGTCTTGGCGGCGTTCTTCTTCGCCATTGGCGGTCGGTCTCAATCCACTGTCCCTGATCCCATAGTGGCCACTTTTTCCGTCGTAGGTTTCGATCCGGCCACGGGCGATCTCGGCGTGGCGGTGCAGAGCAAGTTCTTCGGCGTCGGCTCGGTGGTGCCCTGGGCGAAGGCGAAAGTCGGAGCCATTGCTACGCAGTCGTACGCGAATACGCGCTACGGGCCGGAGGGGTTGGCGTGGCTCGAGTCAGGAAAGAACGCAAAAGAAACCTTGCGCCAGCTCACGGAGGCCGACGCGGGGCGCGACCAGCGGCAGGCCGGGGTGGTGGACGCGCAGGGCGGCGTGGCCAGCTTCACCGGTGCGAAGTGCCAGGTGTGGGCCGGACATTTCGAGGGCACGAACTTTTGCGTGCAGGGCAACATCCTTGCGGGCGGGGAAGTCGTGCTGGCGATGGCGGCAGCTTACGAGAAGGCACGTGTCGTCACAAACAGCAGTCTCGCCGACTGGTTCATGGCCGCGCTCGAAGCGGGCCAGCAGGCGGGCGGCGACCAGCGCGGGAAACAATCCGCTGCGTTGCTCGTGGTGCGCGAGCAGGGCGGCTACGCCGGAGCGAATGACCGTTTCATTGACCTGCGGGTCGAGGACCACCCTGAGCCGATCCAGGAACTCAACCGCCTGCTGGAGCTGCACAAAAAGTTTTACACCGGCGCGCATCGCAACAAACCGAAGCGGAAGCGGCCGTGATCACCGGCGCACTTATGACCGGTTTAATTTCCGCGTAACGCCCGCGCCGCGCGCCGCGTCTGGGCCAGCGAACACTCTTCCTGGCCGGGGCGCACGACGCGCCACGCCGGGAACCAACAAACAAAAATAATTATGAAGAAAGCATTGGTCGCGCTCGTGATGGGCGCCGTTCTCTCCCTCGCAGTGGCGGAAGTCCGCGCGGCGGACAAAATCACCGGCACCTGGTCCTGGGCGCAGCAACGCCGGGGCGGGGCCGAACCCGCCGCCGACGCGCCGGTTCGCAAGACCACTCTCAAACTCAAGGCCGACGGCGAGAAACTCACCGGCACCATCGCGCAGCCGATGGGCGGACGCGGCGGCGGGGGCGCGGCGGCGGCAGCCCCGGCCTCGACGGAAATCTCCGACGGCAAGATCAAGGGCGATGAAATTTCCTTCAGCGTGAAGCGCGAGTTCAACGGCAACGCGATGGTGATGAAATACAACGGCAAGGTGGAAGGTGATAAAATCACCGGCAAGATCGAAGCTCCGGGCCGCAACGGTGGCGACCCGACCTCCCGTGACTGGACGGCCACGCGCGAAGCAGCGGCGACGGAGAAGGCTCCTGAGAAGAAATAGTTTTTGAAATTCACCAGCGCCCGTCCGGTCCTGCCGGACGGGCGTTTTTTTGTCCGCACAAATTCACAGCCCTGGCCGCGCGCCACGAAACAGGCTCAGATCAAACGGCACGTCGAGGCCTTCCAGTCGCGCGGCGGCGATTTCGCCAATGACGCTCGCGAACTTAAAGCCGTGACCGGAGCAGGGGCTGGCGAGGAACACCGCCGGATGCCCGGGGTGCGTGTCGAGCAGGAAGTGTTCGTCCGGCGTGTTCGTATAAATGCACACGGCGGTGGAGCGCAGCGGGCCGTCTGCGCCGGGCAGGAATCGGCGGAGCAGGGCGCGCATCGTTTCCGTTTCCTCCGCGCCCACCTCGCGCCGCACCGTGTCGGGGTCGGTGGTTTCGCCTTGGTGATGCCGCGCCACTTTCACGCCTGCGCCTAGATTTGGGAACGTGTAGAAAAATTCACCCGGCGCGTGCTCCCAGATCGAGATGGGGCAGTGTGCCGGCAAAAACTTTTCCGCGCCGGCCACCGGTTCGAACCAATACAAGACCTGCCGCTCGACGGTCAGCGGCAGCGGGCGTCCGGGCAGCAACTCGTTCATCCACGCACCCGTGCTGAGCAGCAGCCGGGCGGCGCGATAGGTGTTCGTGGCGGTGTGGACGCGCACGCCCGTGCCATCCGGCTCCCAGCGTGTGACTGGCTCGTGGTAGCGCAGCGTGGCACCGTGGCGGGCGGCCAGATCGAGGTGGGTCTGGACCGCAAGTTCAGGAAAGAGAATGCCCGCGCGCGGCTCCCACACGCCGGCCATTTCCTCTGCGGGAGTGAACGCGGGAAACTTCCCGTGCAGTTCCGGCGCGGATAAAATCTGGTGCGGTAGCCGGTGTTCGCGCGCGCTTCGTGCCGCGCCCGCGAACAGCACCCCGTCGCGCGGACCAATCATCACGCCGCCGGTAATCTGGAGGAGGGTGCGTCCTGAGGCCTGTTCGAGCCGGCCCCATAATTCATACGCGCGCTGGATGAGCGGCACGTAGAGCGGGTGCTCGAAGTAGGCCTCGCGGATGATGCGCGTCTGCCCGTGCGAGGAGCCGAAAGCGTGCGGCGGCTGGAAGCGGTCGAGGCCCAGCACGCGCCGCCCGCGCGCGGAGAGGTGATACGCCGCCGCGCTCCCCATCGCGCCGAGTCCGGCGATGATGATGTCGTAGTCGTGCGGCATGTGCGCGGTTCAAGAAACAAAAATTCCCGCGCGCTCCAAGCTCGAAGATGGCGTCGGCCCGTTGGAATAAATATCACCGCTTGACCGTCGCGACGGTTGCCAAGCCGCCGATCACCTGCCTATAGTTCGCGAACCCATGCACCAAACGCCGATCACTCGTGCCGCCGCCGCGCAGGCTTTTTTCGCCCTGCGCTGGTCGGTATCGCGTCTTTCCCGGTGGTTGAATGGTGGGGAAAAAGTTCTCACTCACCGAGACCCGTTGATCCCTTGCTTATGAAAAAACTGCGTTCCATTTCGTCCGGCCTCCTATTGCTGCCGCTGCTGCTGGCCTTGTCTTCCGTCGCAGGCGCGGCGGTGGTTGGGCCGACGGGATACACCAACGACTTCGCCCTGCAACCCGCCGCAAACGAATGGTCCTCCACGTCCATCGCAGGCGCGGCGGGGGACTCGACGAGCACGACGACGCTGGACGCCGACGCCCAGACCCTGGCGGCCAGCGGCATCACCGCCGCGACCGTGGCGAACGGCACCGACCCGGCGGACTTCAACACGCTCGCGACGTGGGGTTCCACCGGGCTGTATCTGCAACTGCGCTCGACGGGGGTGCGGTCCTCGTTCTTGATGGCGACGCTGACGAACGGCCTGGGCGGCAACGCCTCGTCCGTGGCGATCAGTTTTGATTACAACCGCGCCGCGACTGCGGTGGAAGAGGTGGACGGCTTGCGCGTCTTCTACAGCTTCACGGGTGCCGCGAACAGTTGGACGCTCATCCCCAGTTTCTTCACCATCACGCCGGGCCGTTTGAGCACGAACATCACGGCCAACTGGCCGGCCAACGCGCCGCTCTACCTTCTCTTCGCTGACGACAACGGCTCCGGCTCGCCCGACACCGCCTATCAAATTGACAACTTCTCCGCCACCGCCACCCCGGACGAACAACTGCCCGTGGCCATCACCGGCCAGCCGCAGAACCAGACCGTGGCCGAGCTGGTTGCGCCCGCGTCCTTCAGCGTCACCGCGAGCGGCTTCCAGCCCATCAGCTATCAATGGTACACGAATGAAGTGGCGTGGACCGGCGCGACGAACTCGACGCTGAACATCGCGTCGGTGCCGTATGCCTTCAACGGGTTGAACTTCAAAGTGGTGGCGCAGAACGTGGCGAGCAACGTCAGTTACTCCGTAACCAGTTCCGTGGTGACCCTCACGGTCAACGCCGACCTCGTGGCTCCAACGCTGCTCGGCTTTTCGCAGGCCGGGAACAACCAGGCGGTGGCCGCCTTCTCGGAAAAACTTTCCGCTTCCAGCGTGGCGAATCTCGCGAACTACTCCATCACCAGCCTGCTCGGAAATCTCACCATCTCGAACGCGACGCCCGATGTCTCGCAGAGCAACATTCTGTTCACCACCGGCCCGCTCACGCCCGGCACTACTTATCGCCTCACGGTCAATGGCCTGACGGATCAAGCGGCGGCGGCGAACGCGGTCGGCGCCAACAGCCAGGCGCAGTTCACCGCCGCCAGCCTCTCGTACGCCGACATCGGCAGCCCGGCGATTGGCGGCACCATTCTCGCCACGCCGGACGGCTACAACATCACGGGGGCCGGCACGAACATTACGGGCACGGCCGACCAGTTCACGTTTGGCTACGCGCAGACCTCGGGCGATTTCGACGTCAAGCTGCGCGTGCAATCGCTTAGTTCAGCGCAGCCGTGGGCGCGCGCGGGACTCATGGCGCGCGACACGTTGGCCGCGAACAGCCGTTTCGCCGCCACGTTGGCGGGACCGAACGTGGCGGGAGAATACTTCCAGTCGCGCGTGACCGCCGGCGTGGACACGACCATCGCGGGCTGGCATCCGGTAAATTATCCCTACACCTGGATGCGCCTCTCGCGCGTGGGCGACCTCTTCACCGGCTACGGTAGCCTCGACGGGCAGAACTGGGTTTTGCTCGGCAGTTCGACCATCGCCATGCCCTCCTCGGTGTTGCTCGGTTATGCGGTCTGCGGTGCGAGCGCGTCGCAGGCGGCGGTGGTGCAGTTCCGCGATTACCAGAGCGCGGCGGGCGGCGTGGTGGTGCCGTTCACGGCGGCGCGGCGCGAGCCGCTCGGGCAGTCGGCGCGCACGACCGGCCTCGTCATTTCGGAAATCATGTATCACCCCAAGGCACGCGTGGA
>JAYVQC010000253.1:0-3743 GCA_043757045.1 Akkermansia sp.
TTCGCGGAGCGTTTGGAGTGCGGTCGCTTTAGCGCCGCTTTTCCCCTTTGCGTCCTTCGCGTCCTTGGCGAGAGGCATTTTGAACACGCGGACTCGGCGGTCCGCGCTCCGGCCCTTACCGGCGCACGCCGCATTGATAGGTGAACCACGCAGGGTTCAGCGGGGCGAGCGGGCCTTTCAATTTCTCCAACTCCTCCGCGGGGCCGTGGACTTCGAGGCGCGTCAGGTCTGCGACGCTCTCCATTCGCTTCAAGAGCGCGCCGACGTTCGTGAGGTGCGCGAGCACGCCCTCCGCGCCGACGTAGGCTTCGCGACAGAAGATGATGTCGCCGTTCAAAGTGAATTCGTAGTAGAGCATCTGGTCCTCGCTCGCGGTCGTGGCGACGAACTCCCGGAGCAACGCCTGCGCGGCGGCGTGCTGGCCGGGACGGATTTTGAAATACGGATGGAGACTCACGGAACGTTCGATGGACTTCATGTGCGCAAGGCTAGCGAAACGTCCGGCGGGTGAAAGCAACTTTCCGGGGAGCACGTGAGGAAGTGGCCAAACTCGCGCGCGAAATCCGCACCGTGCTCAAAAGTCCACAGCATCGCGCGCGGGGTTTTGCCCACAAACCATTCATGCGCGGTCACGTCGCGTCCGCGTGGCGCTGACTTCGCACCGCCAGCGTCCTGTGAAATTCATCATTCCGCGCCTCTGTGCGCTGTTCCATGAAACCAACTCATCGAAATGACAACCTGCTTCCCGCCTCGCGAGCGCGTCCGGCGCGGCGGCTGGCACATCGGCAGCTAAGGGAGGAAGCGCCGTGGTTGGCCGTGTGGTTGCCCGGCAGACGATTTTCAAGCCGCGTTAAAAAATGAAAAAACTCGAACAGAACTCCAATTCATTGTCCCTGTCCCGCCGCCACTTTCTCGGTCGCACGATGAAATTCACCGGCACGGCCGCCTTGCTCGCGGGCTTGCCAAAGGGCTGGGTGGGCAGCGCGTATGCGAATGACGCGCCGGAGCGGGCGGACCTGAAGTTCGGCATCATCGCGCTCACGGACTGTTCCTCGATCATCCTGGCGCACGAAAAGGGGCTGTTCAAAAAGTACGGCATCAATTCCACCGTGGCGAAGGGCGCGAGCTGGGCGGCGATTCGTGATTCACTTTCCAACGACGATTTGCAAGCCACGCACATGCTCCTCGGGATGCCCATCGCGAGCACGATGGGCCTCGGCGGCGCGCCGAAGAAGCCGATGATCGCGCCGTGGATTTTGAACCGCAACGGCCAGGCCATCACGCTGAAGAAGGAACTGGCCGGCAAAGTCGCGGATGATCCGAAGGCGCTGAAACCCCTGGTGGACGCGGCGAAAGCGAGCGGCACGCCGATGACGTTTGCGATGACTTTTCCGCCCGGCACGCACGCGATGTGGCTGCGCTACTGGCTCGCGGCGGGCGGCGTGCATCCCGGCAGCGCGAGCGGCGCGAACGCGGACATTTCGCTCATCACCATTCCGCCGCCGCAGATGGTCGCGAACATGAAGGTCGGCAAGATGGACGGTTTCTGCGTGGGCGAACCTTGGAACGCCCGGGCCATCAACGAGGAGATTGGTTTCACCGCCATCACCACGCAGGGCATCTGGAAGGACCACCCGGAAAAAGTTTGCGCCTTCACGGCTGAGTTCGCGGAGAAAAATCCCAAGACCGTGAAGGCCGTGCTCAAGGCGCTGCACGAGGCCAGCGTGTGGCTCGACAAGATGGAGAACCGCGAGGAGCAGTCGAAGATCGTCAGCGCCGCGACTTACATCAACTGCCCGCCGGAGTCGCTCCTGGGACGGTTGCAGGGCAAGTATGTCATGGGCGACGGCCGCAAATTCAGAGACCCGAACTACATGACTTTCAGCGACCGCAACTGCAACTATCCGCAGGCGAAATATGCCAAGTGGTGGCTCACGCAATTGCGGCGCTGGGGTTTCACCGAGGGTGCTCCTGACTATGCGGGCGTGGCCAAACAGGTCATGCGCGGCGACATCTACGAGGAGGCGATGAAGGAAATCGGTTACGCCCACGGCGGCGCGGACGAGAAGCCCGAGATGTTCTTCGACGGCGGAAAGTTTGATCCGAAGAGCGACTTGGAAGCCTACGCCGCCAGCTTCGCGGTCAAGAGTCTCAAAGGTTGAACATGGAATTCATCAAACGATTCAAGCTCGACGCGTTTCTGCTGCCGCTCGTCGGTCTCGTTACGTTCCTCGTGATCTGGCAAATTGCCGCCGGGCACACCGAGACGAAGAAGAGCAAGGATGACTTCGGTGATGTCGTGACGAAGTCCGTGAAGACCGGCATCTCGCCCGATCTCCCGACGCCGACCGAGACGTGGAAGGCGAGCAAGCCTTACATCATGCAGCCGTTCGCCAAGCGTGGCGAATTGGATCAAGGCATCCTGTCCTTCACGTCGCTCTCGCTGTGGCTGGTGGCGCAAGGCTACTTCATCGCGTTGCTGCTCGGCACGCCGCTGGGATTTTTCCTCGGGCTGTCGAAGACGTTCACGAAGGCGGTGGACCCAATCATCCAGGTGTTGCGGCCCGTGTCGCCGCTCGCGTGGTTTCCGCTCGGGTTGGTGCTGTTCAGTTCCGTGAAGCTCATGGACGGCTCGGGCAAAACGGCGTTCGGTGCGTCGGATGCCGCCGCGCTCTTCACCATCGCGGTGTGCGCGATGTGGCCGACGGTGATGAACACGGCGGTCGGCGTGCGCGCGATTCCGCAGGACTATTTGAACGTGGCAAAGGTGTTGAAGCTCTCGCGCACCAAGACGCTGTTCAAGGTGATGCTGCCGGCGACGATGCCCTACATGTTCACGGGCTTTCGCTTGTCGCTCGGCATTGCGTGGCTGGTGATTGTGGCCGTGGAAATGTTGACCGGACGCCCCGGCGTCGGCGGCTTTCTCTGGCAGGAATACAACGCGGGCAGTTACTCGCGCATCATCCTCTGCATCCTCACGATTGGCGTGGTGGGCCTCGTGCTCGACCGCTTGATGAGCGTGGTGGAGAAACGATTCAAGACCGCTTGAGCTATGGCCTTTCTCGAACTCAAAAACGTTTCCAAGAGTTTCGGCAACGCGGCGGTGCTGCGGGACATCAACCTCTCCATCGAGAAGGGCGAGTTCGTCGCCATCGTCGGTTACTCGGGCGCGGGCAAGACCACGCTCATGTCGCTGCTCGCGGGCTTGCTCAAGCCGGACACCGGCACCGTGACCCTCGATGGAAAAGAAATGGGCGGGCCGGGACCGGATCGCGGCATCGTCTTCCAGAATTATTCGTTGCTGCCCTGGCTGACCGTTTATCAAAACATCTACGTCGCGGTGGATGCGGTTCGCAAAGACAAAACCAAAGCCGAAAAAGCCGCGCTGGTCGAATCGTTCCTGAAGAAGGTCAACCTGTGGGAGCACCGCGACAAGCGGCCCGCGCAGCTTTCGGGCGGAATGAAACAGCGCGTGGCGGTTGAGCGCGCGTTTGCGATTCACCCCGAGGTCTTGTTGCTGGATGAGCCATTCGGCGCGCTGGACGCGCTGACCAAATCCTCACTGCACGAAGAGTTGGTCACGCTGCTCAGCCTGGACAATCAAACCGACACCGTTGTCATCGTCACGCACGACATCGAAGAAGCAATCTTCCTGTCAGACAAAATCGTCGTGATGACCAACGGCCCCGAAGCGAAGATCGGCGAGATCATCGAAGTCCCAATTCCGCGTCCGCGCGACAAAC
>JAYVQC010000254.1:0-3736 GCA_043757045.1 Akkermansia sp.
TACCTCAATACGGACGTCGCGCTCAGCCCGCTCAAGCTCAAGATTGGCGCGGATGAATTCCCGCCCGAGCAAAACCTCTACATGGAAGTCACGACGGACCAACTGGTGCTGCCGCGCGAGGCGATGGGCTTTGGTGACGTGAAATTCATGGCCGCCATCGGCGCGTTCCTCGGCTGGCAGGCCACGGTGTTTTCCCTAGTGGTCAGTTCATTCCTCGGCGCGATTCTAGGCGGTGTGCTGATTGTCCTGAAACGCCACGAACGGTCGAACCCCATTCCCTTCGGCCCGTACATCGCGGCGGCGGCGGCGATCTGGATTTTCGCCGGCCGCCCGATCATGAGTTGGTTCCAGTCTTGGATCACCGGAGGTTGAAGCGCGAGTCGCTTTTGAACTTCCGTTGAATTTCCTGCACGCACCTCAAGTCCATCTGCGCTGTAACCGATTGGTTTAGCCAGTCATCCTTGAAGCCATTGGACAGCATGAAACTGACACGCAAAACAAATTCACGGCGCGCGCCCGGCGCGTTCACGCTCATCGAGCTGCTCGTCGTTATCGCCATCATCGCGATTCTCGCGAGCCTGCTGCTGCCCGCGCTCGCCAAGGCCAAGGAGTCCGCCAAGCGCATTCAGTGCGTGAATGGGATGCGCCAGCTCGGCATGTCGGTGATGATGTACGCGGACGAGCACGAAGGTTTTTATCCTGAGCGCGGCTTCAATTCGACCAGTTCGAGCAATTACTGGCCGTTGCTGTTGCAGCCCTATTACGTGGAGACCAAGATTCTGTATTGCCCGAGCGACGTGCCGAATCCGCCGAACTTCGGAGCCAGCGGACCCTTGTCAAACTTCGCCGCGCTCGCCGCCAAGCGCAGCTATCTGTTCAATGGCTTCAACGATTACTTCCGCGCTCAACCGTCCGGCAGTGTGGAGACAAAAGTGCCGGAGAGTGCCGTGTTGGAATCCAGCGAAACCATTCTGTTCGGCGAGAAAGACAGCGGCGACGGCACGCCCGCCAATCCCGGCTCCGGCCACTGGTGGATGGATTACTGGGCCGGTGATGACTACAAGGAACTCGCCCAGACACGCCACGGCCGCACCGCGCGGGACTCCGGCACTTCCACTTACGCCTTCGCTGATGGCAGCGCGCGCAATCTTCGTTTCGGCCAGTCGCTGGGGCCGCTTAACCTGTGGTTTCTGAAAGCGGAAGACCGGCAGTTGGGCACCTCGCTTTGATCCCGCCGGCGGAGTGCTACGCGCTTCCCGTCGCCACAGAATAAATCGGCGGCAGATTGTCCGCGACGAGTTGCCACGAATCGCCTTCGGCCGTCGTGCTGAACAGCTTGCCGGTATTCGTGCCGAAATAAATTCCCGCCGGTGTGCCCGTGTCGCTCGCCATGCCTTCGCGATAGCTTGAGCAGAACGATTCGCCTTCCGGCAATCCTCGATTGAGTGCCTCCCATGTCGTCCCCGCGTCGCGGCTGCGGAAGACGCGCAGCTTGTTCTCCGGCGGACAGCGGAATTCGCCGCCCTTCAGCGGCAGCACGTAGAGCGTCTTCGGATCGCGCGGGTGCAGCGCGAGCGGGAAGCCGAAGTCCGAGGGCAACCCTTTCGTGATTTCCGTCCACGAAACTCCGCCGTCCGCGCTTCGATACACGCCGCAATGGTTTTGTTGGAACAGGGTTTCGCCATCCGCGCTCAACAGCAGCTTATGAACGCACTGGCCTTGCTCGGGGTACTTGTCGTCGCCGGGCACGAACTCGGCGCGCGTGCCGCGATTGGCCGTGACCCACGTCGCACCGCCGTCCTCCGAGCGAAAAACGCCGACGGCGGAAATGGCGACGAACAACCGGCGCGGCTGAAGCTCATCCACAACAATGGAGTGCAGACACAACCCGCCCGCGCCGGGATGCCATTGGGGGCGCGATGGATGCGCGGTGAGACCGGCGACTTCACGCCACGTCTGGCCGCCGTCCTCGGTGCGAAACAACGCGGCGGGCGCGACGCCGGCGTAAAGCACGTTTGGCTCGCTAGCGTGACCCGGTTCAAGATGCCAGAGGCGTTCCAGCTTAAGGCCGGAATTTTCTGCGAACGAAGGGTTCGACTCTGCGCCCGTCCACGTTTCGCCGAGATCGGACGAGCGCATGATCTCGCAGCCGAACCACGCATCGTTGGCCGTGGCGAAAATATGTTTCGTGCGCGGGTCGTAAATGGCGTGGTTGATTTCCTTGCCGGAACGGCCCGCGCATCCGCCACGCACGGCGGTCATCGCTGATGAAGATGAACAAGCCTTTTTTCGTTCCGGCCAGCAGCAGTGTGGGCATGGGCTTTTTCGTAGCGGATGAAACGGTGCGGTGCAAGCCGGAGGAAGATGGAAGTGCGGCTGGAAGTGGCTCGTTGGAGCGCCGAGCATTGCTCGGCAAGGGGTACGTCCGAATCTTCCCAGCCGAGCGATGCTCGGCGCTCCGTTAACCGGCGCGCAGCGTGTTCCAGAGCACGCCGATGATGAAGAGGACAATCATCGAGAGACAGCAGAAGAATTTGCCAACGGCACCGGCGAAGAGGCCGAGCGTCGCGCCGACGCCGGCTTTCGCGGAAGCCTTCCACTCGCGCCCGCCCATGACCTCGAACAGCGTTGCGCCGAGCAAAGGGCCAAGAATAATTCCCGGCAGATTGAAGAACAATCCCACGATGCCGCCGAGGATCGCTCCGAACATGCCCTTCTTCGTCGCGCCAAAGCGTTTCGCGCCGTAGAGCGTGGCGAGGTAATCCATGACCAGCGCCAGCGCGGTGATGAGCACCATCAGCGTCAGCACGAGCCAACCGGCGCTCGCGGATTTGAAATACAGCTTGTGCGCGATGGCGGCGATGAGCACGAGTGGCGTACTCGGCAACGCGGGTAGCACGCTGCCGAGGCAGCCCACCGCCATGAGGAGCAGCGCGAGAGCGAAGCCGATGGTTTGTTCAGGAGTCATTTCTTCATCGGCTCCACGACTTTGAATTCCGCGTCAATGGCCGGAACGAACAGCGCGTCATTCAGTTTCGGATTCTTCTGCGCGTTCGAGAATTCGTTCCGCATCGTCGAGCCGTCGCCGAAGCGGAGTTCGGTCGCGCGTAGTTGAAAATCATCCGCGCCGAAGGCCAGCGTGATTTGCGGCATCACGCGGCGGGTGGAGAAGGACTTGGGTTGCAGTGCGACAAAGTGAATGTTGTTCGTCTGCCCGGTGGAGAGAACCTTGAACAACTTCTCGATGTCCGTCTGGCTGCGCGGGAAACCGGCTTCGAGCAGCGCGAGCGTTTCCTTCCATTGGCCCATGCGCTCGCCGGTGAGGGGATATTTCTCCACGCGTTTTAATCGCGGGTAGAACACGAGCAGGTCGTTCGTGTTGCGCACGGCGATGGTCTGCGCGGGCGTGCCCATCTCCCAGCGGAAGCGCATCGGCGCGGCGAACCAGACGTGGCCGGTCGAGACGAGCGGTTGCGTGAGCGTCTTGAGGCGGCGGGTTTGGGTGAGGGCGGCGGACCAGCTTTGGAGATTGGTTTGCGCGGAGAGAAATTTTTGGAGAACGAGCGGCGTCTCGGCGGCGTGAGTCGAACGCGCGAGGACGATTGAGAGTACGAGAAAGCACGCGACCACAAGTGAGCGGCAGGGAAATTTTTGGGAGCAGTTCTTAAAGATAGTTGGCGGCTGGATTTTTGGAAGTCCACCCTCACCCCGGCCCTCTCCCTGAGGGAGAGGGAGA
>JAYVQC010000255.1:0-14745 GCA_043757045.1 Akkermansia sp.
GTCCCGGCCCGACTGAGGTGCGATGCCCTCACTCTTCCGCCGGGCTGGTAGCCCGGCGGCACAGGCTGGTAGCCTGTGCCACCCATGTTGTTTTTCAGACCGGCTCTCCGCGCAGGGAGAATCCTGAAGGGATTCCATCCATCAGCCCAGGGTTGCGACGCAGTCGCTACCCTGGGTTTGGCCGCAGAAATCTTGTCCAACCCTGTAAGGGTTGAATCGGAATGCGCGCGGCAGGCCAAAAGATTCAACCCTTTCAGGGTTGAAGAACATTTTGCGCCGAGACCCAGGGTAGTCGCTGCGCGCCAACCCTGGGCTGGTGGATTCAATCCTTTCAGGATTGTTCCGCGTGAGGCGTTTCGTGGCATGGAATCGCGCCGTTGTTTCATGGCATCACCCCGTTCTTCGCCAGCTCGGTTTCGAGGGTCTTGAGCGCGTGGTGCAGCAGGTAGCCGACGTGGCTCACGGTCAGGCCGGTGTGCGCGCTCATCTCTTTGTAGGAAAGGTCGTCGTCGAATTTCAGGCGCACGAGCTCGCGGCTGCGTTCGTCCAGCGCGCCAAGGCACTGGCGCACGAGGCCGATGTGTTCGAGGCGCGTGATGTATTCGTCGGGCAGCGGTTGCGGATCGGCGGGGTCATGCGCGGGTGAAGGCGCTTCACCGGGCGCGGGGTGGAGCGGGATGACCTTGCTGTCGCGACGCAAGTGGTTGAGCGCCAGGTTGTGGACGGTGCGGAACAGCCAGCGGCGCGGGTCACGCACGGATTTCCAATCCGCGTGACAGCGCACGAAAGCTTCTTGAACAACGTCCTGGGCCATAGCCGGTTCTTTGAGGAGGCGCAGGGCGTACGCGAGCAGCGGCGCTTCGAGGGCAAGGAACGCCTCTTCAATCGAGTTGAACTCGGAAGCGTCCGGCCCGCCTGTTTGCGCCCCGTCCATGTGATAAACCTGGTCGGGCTGGCTCACTGCGTTCTTGTCTCGCGTCTGAACTGCGACATCCGCATCTATGACACTGAGGCTCAAGGTTTCTTAGACGAAATTTTTCGGGCGATGCTCTGCGGTTGTGAGAAAGCGTTTTGGCGCGGGTGAATAAATTTTGCCGCAGAGGCGCAGAGGCGCAGAGAGGCCGAGGGGAAAAGGGAAAATGGTTTTCACTCTGCGCCTCTGACCCTCTGCGTCTCTGCGGTAAAAGTTTGCTCTCAATTTCACAGTTCTCGCCCATGTCGCGGCGAAGCGGCGTGAACGCCGCGCGCCTTGACCACATTGAACCTTGAACTTTGAACCCCGCTCCCTAGCCTTCCGCGCATGTCAGCCCAGGGTTTTGATGTAAAATATGTCGCGCATCTCGCGCGGCTGGCGCTCACGCCGGAGGAGGAACAGAAGTTCCAGGCGCAGCTTGGAAACATTCTCGGCTACATCGCCAAGCTGAACGAAGCGGACGTGTCCAATGTCGAACCGACCGCCCACGCCGTCCCGCTGGTCAACGTCACCCGCGCCGACGTGGTGCGCCCTTCGCTTCCGCACGACGAGGCAATGCAGAACGCGCCCTCGAAGATCAGCGGGCTGTTCCAAGTGCCGAAGATTGTCGAGTAGGCATGGCCTTCAAAGTTCAAGGTTCGAGGTTCAAAGTTCAAAGTTCCGTGGCAGTCGCCTAAATTTTCCATGCTCCACCAACTCACCATTTCCGAACTCTCCACGAAGCTCGCCAAGCACGAGGTCTCGGCGCGCGACGCCATGCGCGCGTGTCTCGACCAAATCCAGCGCGTGGACGGCCAGGTCAAATCGTTCCTCAGCTACGACGTGGCCGACGCGCTGGCGCAGGCGGACGTCGCGGACAAATTGATCGCCGGCGGCGCGACGACCAAGACGCATCCGCTCCTCGGCGTGCCGCTGGCGATGAAGGACGTGCTCGCCGTGCGCGGTCATCCGCTGAACTGCGCGTCGAAAATCCTCGGCAACTTCATCTCGCCCTACGACGCCACGGCGATCACGAAATTGCGCGAGGCGGGCGCGATCATTTTCGGACGGTTGAACATGGACGAGTTCGCGATGGGCAGCTCGACGGAGAACTCGGCGTTCTTCACCACGCGCAATCCGTGGGACACGTCGCGCATTCCCGGTGGCTCTTCCGGCGGCTCGGCGGCGGCGGTGGCGGCGGACGAATGTTTCGCCGCGCTCGGCACGGACACGGGCGGTTCGATTCGCCAGCCCGCCGCACTCTGCGGCTGCGTGGGCATGAAACCGACTTACGGACGCGTGTCACGCTACGGGCTTGTCGCCTTTGCCTCGTCGCTCGATCAAATCGGGCCGTTCACGAAGGACGTGCGCGACTGCGCGACGTTGTTGGGCGCGATCAGCGGCTACGACGAGCGCGATTCCACGAGCATTCCAGAGCCGGTGCCGGATTACGTCGCCGCGCTCGACGGCAACATTCGCGGGCTGAAGATTGGTCTGCCGAAAGAGTATTTCATCAAGGGCCTGAGTCTAGTGGTGCGCAATGCAGTGGTTGCCGCTGTCAACAAACTTACAGAGTTAGGAGCGGAAGTCGTCGAGATTTCCCTGCCGCACACGGAATACGCCGCCGCGACCTACTACATCATCGCGCCCGCCGAAGCCTCGGCGAATCTCGCGCGCTTCGACGGCATCCGCTA
This sequence comes from Akkermansia sp., assembly GCA_043757045.1. GTDB lineage: Bacteria > Verrucomicrobiota > Verrucomicrobiia > Limisphaerales > SIBH01 > JANNGC01. The sequence continues at coordinate 2,647 of JAYVQC010000255.1, forward strand.
CGGCGCGCGCGTGGCGGGCGCGGACCCGTTCGAGCTTTACAGCAAGACGCGCGGCCAGGGCTTCGGCGCGGAAGTGAAGCGCCGCATCATCCTCGGCACCTACGTGCTGAGCAGCGGCTACTACGACGCGTATTATTTGCGCGCGCAAAAAGTGCGCACGCTCATCCGCCAGGATTTCATCAAGGCTTTCGAGAAAGTGGACGCCATCGTCACACCGACCACGCCGACGCCCGCCTTCAAGATTGGCGAGAAGAGCGACGACCCGATCCAGATGTATCTCTCCGACGTGTTCACCATCTCGTGCAACCTCGCGGGCATCTGCGGCCTCAGCCTGCCCTGCGGTTTTAGCGCGGAGCCGAAGCTGCCCATTGGATTGCAATTGCTGGGCAAACCATTCGGTGAATCGACTATCTTGAAGATCGCCCACGCCTACGAGCAGGCCACGTCGTGGCATCGGGAGAAGCCGCCGTTGTAGGCATCGCCGCCCGGCCACGATGGAAGCGCGGCACTCCTTGGCCTGTCGCTGTCCGCAGCCAATCATGGCCAGCCACCTCGGCTTGCAATTGGTCCTCGTGGGGCGGGATAAATCCGCCATGCGCCACCACATTCTCCGTTTGCTCGCGGGCGGTCTCCTGTTCGCCATAAATTTTTTCACCGCCGGGAACGCCGCCGAGGTCGCGCGTCCGAACATCATTTTCATCCTCGCGGACGATCTCGGCATCAACGATCTCGCCTGCTACGGACGGCGCGAGCATCGCACGCCGCACCTGGATCAACTCGCCCGCGAGGGCACGCGCTTCACGTCGGCCTATTGCGCGCAGCCGATTTGCTCGCCGTCGCGCGCGGCCATTCTGACCGGACTCGCGCCGGCGCGGCTGCACCTCACGACTTTTCTGCCAGGCCGTCCGGACGCGCCGTCGCAGAAACTGTTGCACCCGAAGATTCAACAGCAGTTACCCGTCGAGCGCGTCACCATGCCCGAGTTGTTGAAGAAGGAAGGCTACGCGACCGCGTGCGTCGGCAAGTGGCATCTGGGCGGAAAGGGTTTTCTGCCCCAGGATCAAGGCTTCGATTTCGTCCACACGGGCCGCGAGAAAACCACGCCGGATGAGAACGAGGGCGGCAAGGGCGAGTATGATCTCACGCGCGCGGCGATGAACTTCATGGAGACGAACCGCGCGCGCCCATTCTTCCTCTACCTGCCGCACAACACGCCGCACATCGCCTACGCCGCGAAGACCAACCTCGTCACAAAAAACGCCGCCGCCTATGAGCCGGTTTACGCCGCCGTGATTGAAACCCTCGACGACACCGTGGGCCTGCTGCTCGCGAAGCTGGACGCGCTCGGCCTGCGCTCGAATACGCTCGTCGTGTTCACCAGCGACAACGGCGGGCTGCACCTGCCGGAGGGTGGGCATCAAAAAATCACGGACAACTCCCCGTTCCGCGCGGGCAAGGGCCATCTCTACGAAGGCGGCGTGCGCGTGCCGCTGATCGCGCGCTGGCCGGGCCGCATCCCGGCGGGTCGCGTGGCGGATGCGCCGGTCATCAACACGGACTGGCTGCCCACGTTGCTGGAACTTGCGGCCGCGCCGGTGCCGAAGAATCTGGATGGAGAAAGTTTCGCCGCGCTGCTGACCGGCGGGCCGGGCCGCGCGCGGAAATTTTTCTGGCACTTTCCGCATTACACGAACCAGGGCGGACGACCCGGCGGCGCGATGCGCGAGGGCGACTGGAAATACCTTGAACACTACGACACCGGGGCAGCGCGCGCGGAACTTTACGACCTGACCCGCGATCCCAGTGAGACGAACAACCTCGCCGCGCAGGAACCCACACGTGCGGAGGAAATGCGACGGGCGCTCGTTGCGTGGGTTCAAGACGTGGGCGCGCAAACCAACGCGCCCAATCCCAACTTCCAGCCCGCGCTCTGGAAAAATCTTTACGAGGAATTTGATCCCACGCGCTTCTCGCCCATCCGGGCCACGCCCACCGAGCACGCCCGCGCGCTCGCGTGGCGGCGGCAGATGAACGCGATGGTGCCGAAGAATTGACGATGGCAGCCGCTCTGGCGACCCGACCCGGTCGCAAAAAAAACAGCACCGCCTCGCGGCGATGCTGGATGGGAATCTCTCGAAATCGCGTGTTACTTCTTCACCGCGTCACCAACGGCCTTGGCGGCGTCACCGGTGGCTTCCTTGACGTCCTTGGCGGCCGCGTCAATTTTTTCTCCCGGAGTCTTTTCGCGGCAGCCGGCGAGAACAACAACGAAGGCGACCAGCGCGAGGCTCAACAGTTTTTTCATGATGGGTTTTGTTTGGTGAGTTTGTCCCCGGGCCGCTCGTGTCGCATTGCATTCACAACGGACGTTTGCTGGCCGCGCCGCTGGTTTTTCGCGGGCTGCATTTCACAGCCTGCTTGGAACCTCCGGCACCCGGAGCGGGTTCGGGAACGCTCTCAGTTAGGCGCAATCTGACGAATGACCCCGGTGATGCCAAGCGGGAAAACGCCGGAGTCCGGCGCTGAAGTTCAGGCTTCAGCTTGTTCCGCTCTGCCACCGTCCGCGCGTTTCCTCCGGCCGCAACGAGTTAAAGTTTGAACTCCCGCTGCGCCTCCGGGACGTGAGCGCCATGACAAAACTGTCATCACGCGGTCATATCGCCGTCAGCCGGGCGCGCGCACAGTGCGGGGATGAATTGCAGAACTCTCTGGGTCCGCGCGCTGCGCCACCGTTTCGGGGGTGTCGTTTTATTTTATCTTCTCTTCGCCTCCGTCGCGCTGTTGACGCGGCTGGCCCTGCTCATCAAATCATGGCCCGACGTCGCGCACGCGCCGTGGACGCTGGCCGCCACGCTGCTCTGCGGGCTGGGCTTTGATCTGGTCACGGCTTCCTACGCGGCCATCCCGCTCGTGCTCTATCTCGCGCTGGCCCCGCGCCGCTGGCTCGCGCACCGGGTGAATTACTATTTCCTCGCCGCCGTATTTTTTGTGGCGAGCTACGTCCTGCTCTTCGGCGCGGTGGCGGAATGGTTTTTCTGGGACGAGTTCGGCGCGCGGTTCAATTTCATCGCGGTGGATTACCTGGTCTATACCACCGAGGTCATCGCCAACATCCGCGAGTCGTATCCCATGCCGCGCATTTTCTTCGGGCTGTTCTCGGCCAGCACGGCGCTGTTTTTCGTGCTCTGGAAATGGGGCGGGCTGCACCGGTGGCTGAATCGCGCCGCCGAGGCGCAGATACCAACACGCTCGCGCTGGACCACGGCGGCGTTGCTGCTGGCGCTGCCCGCACTAGCCACGCTGGCGTTGAGCAACCGCATGGTGCCGGAGTTCGGCAACGCGTACAATCAGGAGCTGGCGAAGAACGGCTTGTATTCCTTCGCCGCCGAGTTTCGGAACAACGAGCTGCGCTACGACCGTTTCTACGAACAGTTGGATAATCCGCTGGCCTTTGCCCGCGCGCGCCAGTTGCTCACCACCACGAACACGCAGTTCCTGTCCTCGAACGCCGCCGATCTCACGCGGCTCATCACGCACGACGGCGAGGTGAAGCGTTGGAACGTCATGCAAATCACGGTTGAAAGCCTGAGCGCGAAATATCTCGGCGTGTTCGGCAACCAGGAAAAATTGACCCCGAACCTCGACGCGCTGGCCCGCGACGGCCTGCTTTTCACCAAGTTTTACGCCACCGGCAACCGCACCGTGCGCGGCATGGAGGCGCTCACGCTCGCGGTGCCGCCCACGCCCGGCCAGTCCATCGTCAAGCGCCCGCACAACGAAAACCTGTTCTCGCTCGGCTCCGTTTTCCGCGCGCGCGGCTACGACACGAAATTCATTTACGGCGGCTACGGCTATTTCGACAACATGAACTACTACTTCGGCCACAACGGCTACGACGTGCTGGACCGCGCACAAGTGCCGAAGGAGGAAATCACTTTCGCCAACGCCTGGGGCGCGTGCGACGAGGACGCGTTCCGCTGGGCGATCAAGGAGGCCGACGCCTCTTACGCGAAGGGCAAATCCTTCCATCACTTCATCATGACCACGTCGAACCACCGCCCGTTCACTTATCCCGGGGGCAAGATCGATCTCCCGTCGAAGACCAGCGGGCGGCGCGGCGGCGTGAAATACACGGACTACGCGATCGGCCAATTGATCCAGCAGGCGCGCACCAAGCCGTGGTTCACCAACACGATCTTCGTCATCGTGGCCGACCATTGCGCGGGCAGCGCGGGCAAGAGCGAACTGCCGGTGAAGGAGTACGAAATCCCGATGATCATCTACAACCCGCAACTCGTCGGCGCGCAACGTGTGGAGAAGCTGTGCAGCCAGATCGATGTCGCGCCGACCATCCTCGGGCTGCTGAACTGGACGTATCAAAGCCGGTTCTGGGGCAAGGATGTTTTCTCGATGCCGCCGGAAGAGGAGCGGGCGCTAATCGCCAATTACCAGAAACTCGGCCTGCTCCGGCACGATCGCCTGCAAATCTTGAAGCCGGTGCGCCAGCAAAGTTCCTACGGACGGGACAGTGCTGACGCCGAGTTCACGGCGCGTCCGCCGGACAAAAATTTCCTGGCCGACACCGTGGCCTACTACCAGACCGCGAGCCACGCCTTCCGCCATCACCTCATGGGCGCATTAAGTGGAAATGCTTCAGATGAATTGCCGCACAACTCGGTGACGTCCACCGCGCCCGCCCCGGCCCTGCCCCCGCCCCTCGGCGAAAAAGAAAACGCGCCTCGCCGTTGATGAACCCACGCGGCGGTGCGCAGAACGATTCACGGACGCCCGCGCGGATGGAGCCGTTCCCGCCGTCCGTGCCGGACGTGCAGCACATGCACGGCGTCTTCAACCACGGTGAACAGAATGCGGTAGGCACCCACGCGCTGGCCGTAAACAAGTTGACGAATTTCAACCGCGAACGCCTTGCTCTCTTCAGCCAGCGGGCAGCGTTGCGGAAAACCGTCGAGGGTTTGCAGGGCGGCTTCCAAGCCATTTAACCACTTTGTGGCCTGGTCGGGCGCGTGCTCGACCATCCAGACATACGCCTTGTCCATGTCCGCACCGGCGGACGGCTGGATGATGACGCGGTATTTCACGCGGCGGCGGGAATCTTGTATTTGCGACGGAGACGGGCGAACACCGTTTTAACGGGTTGGCCTGCCCCACGGGCCAAACTGTCCAAACCGAGTTGGATGCCCGCGATGGCTTCCGCCAGTTCCACGGAGTCGAGCAACCGCTGGTAAGAGCGCGCGTCCTGAACGACGACGGCGGGTTTTCCATTGATGGTGAGCACTTCGGGCTGGCCGGTCTTGTTCAGGCGGCGCAGATGGCCCTTGGTATTCTTTTGAAAGTCGGCCAGCGGATGGGTTTCGTTTAGCGTCACCATGCTGTGGAGACTATGAGAAGGCTCCGGTATCGTCAACGAAACCGCTCAGTCCGCGCAGTGACATTCTGCGCTGAACGTCCACGCCAACATCTTCTGCTTGCCTCGCACCATCATCGCCATGCCTCTCCGCTCTTTATGGCTGAGACGACTTTGGCCCCGCGCAGTCACCGCAAGTCTAGCGTGTGCTTCAGCGCCGCCTCCACGGCTTTCATCTCCGTAAACTGGCCAAGAACGGAATCTATTTCGGAGTCGAACACCGTGGCCAGATTGTCCGTCATGACGACGGAATCGAGGCGCAGCCCGGCGGCCTTGGCGGTGTTTGAATTCAGCGCCACGAAGAGGCGGCTGGGATGGCCTCGCCGCGCGAGGTTGCTGGAGATCATGGCCACGATGGTCTGCGGAAGTCCGCCGTTGAGTTGGTCGCGTTGAATGACCAGCGCGGGCCGGTGCTTGGCGGTGAGCAAATCGGAATTGGAAAACAGGACGAGAACCACGTCACCGCGCCGGGTCTTGATCATAAATGTCGGCTTCGGGACGTTCCCAGTCGGCGGCAAAACTTTTCAGGCGAGCTCGGAGTTCAGCGGCTTGCGGCTCGTTGATCCCACGGGCCGGCAGGTCAAGGCCGTTGGCGTCGAGGAAGGTGACGAGCACTTTCGACTGCGTCACCTGCGCGGGCTTCTCGGTGAGTTCCACGCGGCCATCTTTGTAGGTGCCTTCAACAGTCAACATAGCTGGAGCGGAAGCTATCAGGGATGCCGAGGACGTGGAAGCCAAAGTAACGATCCGCTGTGCACGTCCTCGCCAACATCTTCTGCTTGCCTCAAGCCGTTGTCGCCATACCTTCTCGGCTCTTTATGGCTGAGACGACTTTTGCTCCTGAATCAACCGCTGCTGAAACCGCCGCGCCACTCTCCCGCCCATTCGCGTGGACCGACCGTTTCGTGACCCGGCACATCGGGCCGAATGCCGCCGAGGTGCGCGCCATGTTGAAGGTCTGCGGGCACAAAACGCTCGACGATCTCATCGCGCAGACGGTGCCGGCGTCCATTCGCCACGCGCAGCCGTTGAACCTGCCCGCTGCGAGCAGCGAATTTGGTTTGCTCCAGGAATTGCGCGGCATCGCGGCGCAGAACCAGATTTTCAAGAGCTACATCGGCATGGGGTATTCGGACACGATCACGCCGCCGGTCATCCAGCGTTGCGTGATCGAGAACCCGGATTGGTACACGCCTTACACGCCGTATCAGGCGGAGATTTCGCAGGGCCGCCTCGAAGCGTTGCTGAATTTTCAGACGATGGTCACGGACCTCACGGGCATGGACATCGCCAACGCCTCGCTCCTCGACGAAGGCACCGCCGCCGGCGAAGCGATGCAGATGGCGCACTCGCTCAAGGGCCAGGAGGACAACAACCGCATCTTCGTCAGCGACGCGTGTCATCCGCAGACCATTGACGTGCTGCAAACGCGCGCGAAGGCGCTGGGCATTTCGGTCGTGGTGGGAAATCACAACTCGTTCGACTTCGCGCAGAAAGTGTTCGCCGTGCTCGTGCAGTATCCGAACACCTACGGCTCGGCGCAGGACTATGGCGCGTTCGTGGAGAAGGCGCACGCGGCGGACGCGCTGGTCATCGTCGCGACGGATTTGCTCGCGCTCACGCTGCTCACGCCGCCGGGCGAATGGGGCGCGGACATCGTGATTGGCAGCGCGCAACGCTTCGGTGTGCCGCTCGGCTACGGCGGGCCGCACGCGGCGTTCTTCGCCACGCGCGATGCTTTCAAACGCGAGCTGCCGGGCCGCCTCGTCGGCGTGTCGAAAGATTCGCGCGGCCTCCCGGCTCTGCGCCTCACGCTCCAGACGCGCGAGCAACACATCCGTCGCGAGAAAGCCACGAGCAACATCTGCACGGCGCAGGCGCTGCTCGCGAATGTCGCGTCGTTCTACGCCTGCTATCACGGGCCGGAAGGTTTGAAGGCCATCGCCAAGCGCGTGCATCTCATGGCTGTGGTGCTGGCCACGGCGTTGAAGAATCTCGGCTTCGACGTGAACAGCGACGTGTTCTTCGACACGTTGCAAATCGGACTCGGCAACAAGAATGCGAAGGACTTCATCAAGCTCGCTGAGAAGCATCGCGCGAACCTCCGCCTCATCGACGCGCATTCCATCGGCCTCTCCATTGATGAGACGACGTCGCAGGAAGACCTCGAAGAACTGCTCAAAGTTTTCAACAACGACAAGAACACGGCGTTCAACCTCGACCATCTCGCGGCGGCGGCAGAGGTGGAAATCCCCGCGCCCTTCGCGCGCAAGTCGAAGTTCCTCACGCACGCCGTCTTCAACACGCATCACTCCGAGACGGAGATGCTGCGCTACATCAAGCGACTCGAAGCGAAGGATTTTGGCCTTGGCCACGGCATGATTCCGCTCGGCTCCTGCACCATGAAGCTGAACGCCACCGCCGAGATGTTCCCGGTGACGTGGCCGGAGTTCGGGCGCATCCATCCCTTCGCGCCGCTCACGCAGACGCGCGGGTATCAGCAGCTCTTCGCGCAGTTGGAGGAATGGCTCGCTGAGATCACGGGCTTTGCCGCCGTGTCGTTGCAGCCGAACGCCGGTTCGCAGGGTGAACTCGCGGGCCTGCTCGTCATCCGCGCCTATTTCGCCGACCGCGAGGAAGCGCATCGCAACATCTGCCTCATTCCCACTTCCGCGCACGGGACGAATCCCGCCAGCGCCGTAATGGCCGGAATGAAAGTCGTCGCCGTTGCGTGCGATCAACTCGGCAACATCAACGTCGAAGACCTGCGCGCGAAGTCCGTTGAGCACAAGGATAACCTCGCGTGCCTCATGCTCACGTATCCCTCCACGCACGGCGTGTTCGAGGAAACGGTGAAGGAGATTTGCACCATCGTGCAGGAACACGGCGGGCAGGTGTACATGGACGGCGCGAACATGAACGCGCAGGTCGGCCTGTGCCGCCCCGGCGACATCGGCGCGGACGTGTGCCACTTGAACCTGCACAAGACCTTCTGCATCCCGCACGGCGGCGGCGGACCGGGCATGGGCCCGATCTGCGTCGCGGATCATCTCGCGGATTTTCTTCCCGGCCATCCCGTGGTGAATCTCGGCGGCGAAAATCCCATTGGCTCCATCAGCGCCGCGCCGTGGGGCAGCGCGAGCATTCTCACCATCCCGTGGGTTTACATCCGCCTCATGGGGCCGGACGGGCTGACGGAAGCGACCAAGGTCGCCATCCTCACCGCGAATTACGTGGCGAAGCGGCTCGAAAAATATTTCCCCGTGCTCTTCAAGGGCGCGCACGGGACCGTGGCTCACGAGTGCATTCTGGATTTGCGCCCTTACAAATCCGTGACTGCGGAAGACGTCGCGAAGCGCCTGATGGATTACGGCTTCCACGCGCCGACGCTTTCCTGGCCCGTCCCCGGCACGTTGATGGTCGAGCCAACCGAGAGCGAAGATCAGGCCGAGCTGGATCGTTTCTGCGACGCGATGATCGCCATCCACGGCGAAATCCAGCGCATCGAAAAAGGCGAGTGGGACAAGGCCAATAACCCGCTCAAGAACGCGCCGCACACGGCGGACACGATTGCTGGCGACGATTGGAACCGCCCCTACACCCGCGCCCAGGCCGCGTTCCCCGTGAAGACCTTACGCGACGCCAAATACTGGCCGCCCGTGGGCCGCGTGGACAACGTCTTCGGCGACCGCAACATCATGTGCTCGTGCGTGGGGATGGATGCTTACAAGGCGTAGCCAAGGACTTGCGGATTTTCTGACTGTTTTTTGCGCCGCTGGTTCGGCTTGGCCAGCGGCGCTTTTGCTTTTCGAGATTCTTGTGGCCGGGCCGACATCACGTCAGGAGTGGAGTCGGTTATTTCCTCGGCAAAACTTTTGCCTCTTTCCCGGCTCCGCGTTCGTTTGGGGCAAAAAACAAAATCCGAATCCGCCTCACACCCCGCCCTCGCCCAGATCGCGACCGCGCTGGCGCGTCGCGCCGGGGATGGCCGTGCTGGACGTCCCGCAGGGACGGGCTGAAAATAGCCCGGCACTGGAGTGCTGAGTGGCTGGCAGAAGGTTCTGCCGTCCCTCCGGGACTCGGCTCCGTTTCAACGCCAGCCCAGTGCTAAAGCACTGGGCTATTTTCGTTCGTCCCGGCGGCGGGGTAGGGCGTCGTCGCTCCGCGCGCGCCGGACCTGGCAGCAGAAAAGCCTTCCGGAACTTGCGGAGGCTCCACCCCGGCGCGCGCGGAGCGACGACGCCCTACCAAGAACGGTGTTCGGATGCACCTGACCCGTTCAACGCGTCGGACTTGGTGATTTGGCCATTTGTGCTTTTACCCATCGAGCGGACTCCGCACCCCAATCCCGGGGCGCGCCATCACATGCGTATAAATCTGCGTCGTGGAAACATCCTTGTGCCCCAGCAAGTCCTGCACGCTGCGGATGTCCGTCCCGCTTTCGAGCAAGTGCGTGGCAAACGAATGCCGCAAGGAATGACAGCTTGCCGGCTTGTTCAGCCCCGCCGTCCGCACCGCCTCCTTCACCGCCCGCTGCAAACCACTTTCCGCCAGATGATGCCGGCCCACGCGCCCCGACTCCGGCTCGGCGGATCGCGTGGCCGAGGGAAAGACCCACTGCCAGGCCCACTCCATTTCTGCGGACGGATACTTCCGGGCGAGTCCCCCCGGCAACGCCACCCAGCCCAGTCCCACCGCCAAATCCTGCTGATGCAAGGCGCGAATCCCGGCCAGATGTCGCTCCAACCCCGGCGTGACCCTCTCCGGCAGCATCGTCACCCGGTCCTTCCCGCCTTTGCCCGCGCGCACCACGATCTGATGCCCCGCTAGGTCCACGTCCTTGACCCGGAGCCGCAGCAGTTCCATCAGCCGCAGCCCGGTGCCATACAGGAGCTGCGCCATCAGTTGATACGGGTCGCGCATGACCGCCAGCAGCCGCCCCACTTCCTCACGCGTCAACACCACCGGCAGATGCGCCGGACGACGCGCCCGCACAAAGTCCTGCGCCACCATCGGAGCGTGCAACACCTCGCGGTAGAGAAACAGGAGCGCGTTCAAGGCTTGGTTCTGCGTGGACGCCGCCACCTCACGCTCTGCCGCCAGGTAGGTGAGGAATGGCGTGACGCCAGTGGTGCCCAACTCTTTCGGATGCCGCCAGCCGCCGGAAACCTCGCGATGATATTTCAAATACCGCACCACCCAGTCCCAATAGGTTTGCTCCGTGCGCAAGGCCAGATGCTGGAAACGGGCCACCTCGTGGAACTGATCCTGGAGGCGGCCCTTGGGGTTAGGGAGCAATTTATCCGGCGAACGCTGCGCCGCCTTTCCGGTAAGCTGATCGGGGTTCATGGTGGCGAGAAATTATTCTCGACGGGCCACTTACGTCCATTTTAGTTTTCCACCATGAAACCAGATAGGCTGAAACCCGCGCCGCCGACTCACTGTTAGGCTGCTTCACGTCATGAATCACTTCACACCCCCATCCAAAGACGAACTCAAAAAGAAATACGGAATCGCCAACGACAATTTTGAGGTTAGAGATAAGATGCCATCGGCGGATGAAGTTGCATCGCGTGGATGGTTGCAGAGAGTAGAAGATTTTTCAGGTATTCCAGTATCCTTATGGAAGGATTGGAGTGGTAATATTGTTGCGGTCATACTTGTTTATGTCGTTGGGGATTTGTCCGCCGCTTTTGCAGGGCCGTTAGTGTGTTACGCAGCAAACCGTTTTTTCGATTACCTCCAAACCAAGACCCCGCCCAACTTGAACCAAACAGATTTTGTAGTATTCTTACCCCAAAATACAGGTATATCAGTTGGCACAGGCAGTCTCCGATTTGACCAGCTTCCCGTAGGCTCTGGGATATTCCCTGCGTCTGGACAATACAGACCTGTATGAAATTTAGAGACAGAAAACACCACGAAAACAAGTCCAGCAGCCTAACAAGGCGCTGCACCGAACTGCGCCATCGCGCTCCTGTTGGCAAGCGGGGCGTTTCGGTGGGCGCAGTCGGTGAGCTTGGGTCGTTAGGCATCGTCGTCACCGCCCACAACTTCGCCCTACGCAATGCCATCCTACGATTTAGATTTTCACCATCTCGCACGGCGTGTTGAGGATGGCGCGTTTGAGCTTCGGGTTGATTCGCCGCCGGGACTGGAGGCACAACTTCAGGAGCACGAGGAGGCATTGCTCGCAGAAGCATCCACTCTGCGGCAGGAGCTTGACCTTGCGGTGCAGAGGTGGATTGTCCACGGAGCTTTCCCCACACTGCTTCCACGGCCCAGACGATTCCTGTATTTTCGGTTTCTGGCAGCTTTTCGATTTCTCGATTTGCTATCACTACCGGAAGGTGGAGCGTCCGTGTTTCGTGTCGCCGGGATGAAGGAGACACAGTTTTTGCATTGGCTCCTTTGCGAGTGGGGTCATCACCACGGCACGGTTGAGGGTTTGAGCGATTACGAGTATTCATGGCTTCTCAAGAAGGATACGCGCAAGTGACGATGCCTAACCATGCGCTGCAGCGAACCCGGCCATCGCGTCGCGGTTTCAATTCGCACCTCCCTTGGGCCGGGTCGCTGAGCTTGGGTCGTTAGGCATCCTCTCACCCATGAGCTTCTTGTCCCACTCCTCACAGGTTGCGACCAGATGCGCCAGGTCGCGGCGGATGTCGCGT
>JAYVQC010000256.1:0-14691 GCA_043757045.1 Akkermansia sp.
GCTCCGCTGCTTCAACCGCGTGAACGAGCGCTACGGCTACGTAACCACCACCGGTGAGATCAAGCTGCTCAACAAGAACATTTACGACTCCGACGTCTCGCTCATCGAGCTCCGCAAGAGCGTGGGCATGGTCTTCCAACGCCCGAATCCGCTGCCCATTTCCGTCTATGAAAACGTCGTGTTTGGCCTGCGCATTCATGACGACAAGGGGATGAAAAAATCCGAGTACGATGACGCGGTGGAAAAGGCGCTCACCGAAGTCGGCCTCTGGAAAGATCTCAAGGACCGTCTGCACAGCAAGGCCATCAGCCTTCAGCTTGAACAGCAGCAGAAGCTCTGCATCGCGCGGCTGCTGCCGCTCAAGCCGGAGATCATTTTGATGGATGAGCCGTGCAGCGCGCTGGACGTGAACGGCACGCGCGCCATCGAGGAGTTGATGTTCGAGCTGAAGGGCCGTTACACCATCGTCATCGTCACGCACAACATGGCCCAGGCGCGGCGCGCGAGCGACGAGTGCATCTTCATGCTGATGGGCGAGCTGATGGAGCATCTGCCCACGGCGGAACTGTTCCTGAGTCCGAAGAATCCGAAGACCGCCGAATACATTGAAGGCCGGTATGGTTGAGCGCGGGCGCTGCTGCTACGCTCTCGACCGTCGCAACGGAGACAAAACATGAAACTCAAAATTTTGGTCGTGGACGATGAGCCGGATGCGCTGGAGTTGATTTCCTACAATTTGAAAGCCGCCGGCTTCGACGTGGCCACCGCCGCTGATGGCGAGGAGGCTTTGAAAAAGGCGCGCAACGCCCAGCCTGCGCTGATCATTCTCGACGTGATGCTGCCCGAAGTGGACGGCCTCGAAGTCTGCAAGACGCTGCGCCGCGAGCCGGCCACCGCCAGCGTTCCCATCATCATGCTGACCGCGAAGGCCGCAGAAATAGACCGTGTGCTCGGCCTCGAACTGGGCGCGGATGATTACGTCACGAAACCGTTCAGCCCGCGCGAACTCATCCTCCGCGTGAAGGCCTTGCTGCGCCGTCGCAATCCCACCGAGCCGGAGGCGGACAACATGGACTTCGTGGATTTGAAGATCGACATCCCGCGCCACGAGGTGCAGGTCGCCGGCAAGCGCGTGGAACTCACCGCGACGGAATTCAAACTCCTCACCGTGCTGGCGGAGCGCAAAGGCCGTGTGCAATCGCGCGAGGCGCTGCTCCGCGACGTGTGGGAGTACGACAACTTCATTGATACCCGCACCGTGGACACACACATGCGCCGGTTGCGCGACAAGCTCGGCGGCGCGGCGCGTTATCTCGACACCGTGCGCGGCGTCGGCTACCGCTTCGTGGACAAAGTGTGAATGTCCTTTTCGCCGTAGCTGAACCTGTCTGGCAATTCGTCGTCGTCGCTCTCACCGTGGCGCTGGCGGTCCTCTTCTTCATTTTTCAACGCCGCGCCCGGCTCTCCGAAAACATGGCGCGCCAGCTTCGCGCCGAACGAGACGCCACCGCGCACCGCCAACGCGAACTCGAAGACCAGGCCCGCGCCGAGCGCCAGACGCTCTTCAACAGCATGGCCGAAGGCGTCGTGCTCCTCGACCGCAGCGGCCATATCCAGCTCGTCAATCAATCACTCGAACGTCAGTTCGCTCTTAGCATTGACGTGCGCGGGCAGACTTTGAGCGAGGCCTTCCGCCGCCCGGAACTGACGCAGCTTCTCGCGCGGCTGGAAAAGGAGCACAAGGTGCTGAGTTGCGAACTCGAAGTCGGCGGCGACAAGGCGCACTACTTCGAGGTCAGCGCCGCCACCGTGCTCGACCGCGACTCCCGCTCGCAGGGCTCGATTCTGGTCTTCCACGATCTCACGCGCATCCGCGTTTTGGAAAACACGCGGCGCGAATTCGTCGCCAACGTCAGCCACGAACTGCGCACGCCGCTTTCCTTGATCAAAGGCTACGTCGAAACCCTGCTTGACGGCGCGATCACCGACCCCGAGTTGTCCGCGAAATTTCTTCAGACCATTGACCGGCACTCGAACCGACTGACCAATCTCATCGAAGACTTGCTCACCATCTCGCGCCTGGAGTCGGGGCAGATCACGTTGCGGCTTCGCACGCTGCCGTTGCGCGCGTTTGCCGGCGGGCTGATTGCTGAATTGCAAACGCGCGCCAACGAACGCGGCACCAAAATCATTAACGAGATTCCCGAGAGCCTCGCCGGTCGCGCCGACCCCGACCGGTTGGAGCAAGTCGTGGTCAACCTCGTCGAAAACGCCGTTAAGTATGGCCGCGCCAAGGGCCGTGTGGTCGTGCGCGGACGCGCCGTGAACGGACACGTTGAACTCTGCGTGTCCGACGATGGACCCGGCATCCCCGCCGAGGCCCGCGAGCGCGTGTTCGAGAGATTCTACCGCATTGACAAGGCCCGCTCGCGCGACGCCGGCGGCACCGGACTTGGTCTCGCCATCGTCAAGCACATCATCCAGTCGCACGGCGGCAAAGTGTGGGTCGAGAGCGCGCCGGGTCACGGAGCGCAGTTCTTCTTCACGCTGCCGGTGTGAACTGGCGGCTGGGCGCGCGGACATTCTGGTCCGCAGCAACGTGCGATGGTCAGAAGGTTTTCCACCGGCTGAGTCTTCGTCGTTACAGCATCGCTGCGAAGAAAAATGTCCGCGCGCCAGGCGGATTGCTTTCTTGAGTCCACGTCACGCGCGTCGCTAGCGTCCGCCCGTGATCTTTCATCCACTCCGCTCCACTTGGAAAATGTCGCGCCTCGCCTGGCTGCTCGCGCTGTGGTTCACGGCGGGCGTTGTTTCGCCCGTGACCGCGCAGCAGCATTTCGCCACGCGCCTCGGCAATCCCGCCACGCGCTTCGCCGACCCGTTGCAGACGCCGGATGATTTGCGCCGGATGCTCACGTCGGAAAAATTACGCGCGGACGTGGACTTCATCGCCCGTGAAAGCGGCTTCAAGGGCGACCTCGAGGAATTGCGGAGCGCGGCGCGCACGGCGAAAATTCTGGAACTGAGAATCCCCCACAAGTCGGTAATGAAGGCCATGTCCACGCGCGAGAAAGGCCAGCCCGTGCTGTTGCGCGAGGTGATGTGGATGGGCCAGGAGCCGATTGAAGCCTACGAGTTTTACTTCGCCTCGCAGGGCCGCCGGTATCGGGTGGTGACGCCGAAGCCGTGCGCTAATTTCTGGGTGGAAGATTACGGCGTGGAGTTGCGTCCCGTGCTCGCCATGCAGTGCAGCGTGCCGGAGGAAGTCATCCTCGGACGTGCGGCGCGCTACTGTCTCGTGGTCACGAATTCTGGCAACGAGGCGGAGTCCGCCACGATCGTGACCCTTGCGATCCCGGCCAACACCGCCATCCTGAATGCCGTCGGCGCGACGCAAACCCCTGGCCAATTGAGATGGGAACTGGGCGCGTTGCCGCCGGGCCGTAGCACGAATTTGTGCGCCTCGTTTCAATCACCGCAACTCGGCGCGCTGCCTTTCGCGGCCCGTGCGCAAGGGCGTGTGTCGCCGGCGGTGGAGAGCCGTTGCGAGTCGCGAATGGTGGGGCTGCCGTCGGTTTTGTTCGAGGTGGTGGATGTGGTGGACCCGGTTGAGGTGGGGAAGGAGCAGACTTATGAAATCAAAGTTGTGAACCAAGGCACCGCGCCGCTCACGAATGTGAAAGTGGTTTGCACGTTGGAGGAAAGCCAGGAGTTCGTCTCGGGCGCAGGCGCGACCGTGGTCAGCGCGGAAGGGCGCGTCATTACCCTCGCTCCACTGCCGGAACTCGCGGTCAAGCAGCAGGCCGCGTGGCGCGTGGTGGTCAAGGCGTTGGTGGCTGGGGACGTGCGCTTCACCTCGGAGTTGCACGCGGATCAATTCACGCGCCCGATCAAGGAGACGGAATCCACGCAGCAGTATTGAGGCGCGCGGGAGCGGCAAAAGTTTGCGGTGCTGCGAGACCGCCCGGCTTTGTTCTTCCCGACCCGCTTCCTTTTCGTAAGCTGCCGCGCATGAAGCTCGGCATCATCAACTCCGCCTTTCAACAGGTCGGCATAGACACGGCCACCGGTTTCCAACACATCCAGCGCATCGGGTTTGATTGCGTGGACGTGTTCACCGAGGCGATGGGCGTGACCAAAAAGGAAATCCGGCTCGTGGCCCGTGCTGCGGAGAAATTCAACCTGCCGGTCGTCTCGTTGCCCGTGGTGTCTGTCGGTCTGGTGGATTTCAACAAGCCGGTGCGCGAGTTTCATCTGGAACGCACGAAGAAGTTCATTGACCTCGCCGCCGTGTGGGGCGCGAAGAACGTGCTGCTCGTGCTCGGCGAATACATCTGGCAACGCGAAGTGATTCCTCCGGCCACACAATGGAAATGGGGCGTCGAGACGTGCCGCCGCCTCGGTGATTACGCGGCAAAAAAGAAGATCGACATTGCACTCGAACTGGAGCCGTTTCGTTTGAGCCTGTTGAACAGCGTCGGCGAGATGGTGCGCTTCGTGGACGACTGCGATCACCCGCGCGTGCTCGCGAACATTGACGTGAGCCATCTCGTGCTTTCGGACACCGCGCCGAGCGAACTGAAGAAATTGCAGGGCCGCGCGGCGCATGTGCATCTGAGCGACTGCGACGGAATGGTCCACGGCGATTTGCCGCCGGGCCGCGGCGTGGTGAAGTTCGCGCCCTACCTCCACGCCATCAAGGAGCTGAACATCCCGGACGGCGTCATCTCCATCGAACTCGAATACTCGCCCGATCCGAAGCGCATCGTGCAGTGGGTCGAGGAGGCGTATCGTGAGACGGCGAAGCTGATGGCGCTGACCGGGCTGCGGGAGTGAACATTTTTATGAACTTAGCCGACTTGCGCCGCGAATACTCGAAGAGCGGATTGCGCCGCGACGACCTCGACCTCGATCCCATCGTCCAGTTCCAGACGTGGTTCGCGCAGGCATTGAACGCGCAGCTCATCGAGTCAAGCGCCATCACGCTCGCCACCGCAGACGCCACCGGACGTCCTTCCGCGCGTATCGTGCTGCTCAAGGCGGTGGACGAGCGCGGCTTCACCTTCTTCACTAACTACGAGAGTCGCAAAGGCCGCGAACTCGCCGCCAATCCGCACGCCGCGCTGGTCTGCTACTGGGCGGAACTGGAGCGCGAGGTGTTGATCGCGGGCGAGGTGAGCAAAGTGTCGCGTGAAGAATCCGCCGAGTATTTCGCGAAGCGTCCGCGCGGTTCGCAACTCGGCGCATGGGTCTCGAAGCAAAGTTCCGTCGTCCACGGGCGCGGCGATTTAGAACGCGAACTGGCCGAAGTGGAGGCGCGCTTCGCGAATCGTGATGTGGAACTGCCGCCCTACTGGGGCGGCTACGTGTTGAACCCGGCGCGCGTGGAATTCTGGCAGGGCCGCCCGAATCGCCTGCACGACCGCTTCCAATACACGCGCCAGCCCGGCGGCCTGTGGCGCATCGAACGGCTGTCGCCGTAACGCAGCGTGCCGCCAGCGTCCCGCTGGCGTTTTCCGGAGACACACCCGCCAGCGAGACGCTGGCGGCACGCTACTTCGCCTTCGCCGCGAACAGTGGTTCGTGAATCCACGTCGCGCGGCACTTCGGGCATTTGCCGGGGCGCGCAAACTTGTCTGTCTGAAATTCAAAACCGCACTTGCGGCACTCGGCGGGCGTCACCACCAGTTCGTAGTTGCCGTGACGGCTGCTCTGCGCGAGATGCTTGAGCGCATCAATCACGTCCTTTGGTTTCTCCCCCACCGCGCGCGCGATCTCGGACAAACTCATCGTCTGCCCGAGCAGGAGCGGAATGAGATCGCGGCGGAACATGGCTACAAATACTTCGCGAGCAACGGCCTCAGTTCCCGCACCGTCTTCGCCGGCCACGCGCGGCGCTCGGTCATGATCGCGCCCGCCAGCGCGGAGTGACACGACCAGTTTGGCTCTGCCGGAATTTTCGGCACCGTGGCGATGAGGATCTTTTTCGCCATCTCGGCATTGCGCCGCACGTTCGCCACCACCATCTCGACCGTGACGTGCGCCTCGTCCACCTTCCAGCAGTCGTAGTCCGTGATCATCGCCAGCGTGGCGTAGGCGATCTCGGCTTCGCGCGCGCATTTGGCCTCGCCGAGATTCGTCATGCCGATGACGTCGTAGCCTGCGCGGTGATTGGTGAGCGACTCGGCGCGCGTGCTGAAGGCCGGGCCTTCCATGTTCACGTAGGTGCCGCCGTCGTGAAGGCGCGCGCCGAGTTTCCGCCCGCTGGCGAGCAGCAACTGGCGCAACTCCTCGCAAATCGGATCGGCGAACGCGACATGCCCCACGATGCCCCGCCCAAAAAACGTGTGCTCGAAGGAACGCTTGGTGCGGTCGAGGAATTGATCCGGCAGCACGATGTCGCACGGCCGGTATTTCTTCTGCAACGAGCCGACGGCGCTGACGCTTAGAATCCAATGCACGCCCAGTTTCTTCATCGCCCAAAGATTCGCGCGGTGGTTCAACTCGCTGGGCAGAATTTTGTGTCCGCGCGCGTGTCGCGGCAGGAACACCACGTCGCGCCCGGCCAGTTGGCCGGTGAGCAATTGATCGGAGGGCGGGCCGAAGGGCGTCTTGACCATGACCCATTTCTGGTTCGTGAAACCTTCGAGATGATAGAGGCCGCTCCCGCCGATGATGCCGATGCGATGTGATGCTTTCATGCGCGCGGACTGTGGTGAGACGCGCGCGGCGGCTCAAGCGGGAATGAAGTCCGGCCCGTGACATCAGGCGAAGTCTTGCCGTAGATTCCGGCGGCGATGAAAACCTTGCACGAACTGGTGGCGGACAAGCTGGAGCGCGATCCGGCCCTGCTGCGCGTGCCGCTGGAGAACATCGACCGCTGGCTGGCCAACGGGCATACCGCGCCGCACCGGCTGGAGCAGTGGCGGGAGCTCATTCTGCGCGCGCAAGAGTCGGATGAGGGTTTTGAGGCGTTGCTCGATTTGCTGCGCGCGCACGACGAGCCGTCGGCCCGACTGAAAGACTTTGCGCCCTTCGCCGGAACCTTGACCCGTGAAGAACGCCGTGGTGCGGCTCCCTCATGCGCCTACCATTTCTAAAGCACCTGATTGATTCTGTTTCGGCGCTGTGCGCGCCGCAGCGCATCATCATTATTGGCTCCAGTTCGTTGTTGCCAATGGCTCCGCACCTCGGCAGCCCCGGACAGCCATTGGAAGTGTCGCTCGACGCGGACTTGATCCTGGAGCCAATTGATCAGGAAACGGCGGACATGCTCATGGAAGCGATTGGCAGCGAAAGCCTCTTCGAGAAACGGAACGGATACTACGCCGACATCCTGCGCCCCGCGATTTGCGAAGCGTTGCCCGCCGGCTGGGAGTCGCGCCTGCATCCGGTGGCTGGCTACACAAACGTCTTTGCGCTCGACGTGTATGATCTGGCGCTGGTGAAACTGACGGTCGGGCGCGAGAAAGATTTGAATTTGCTGCGCGCGTTGTTCCGGCTCGGACTCATCAAGACGGCGCGGCTGCGGGCGCACTACCAAAGCTGTCCGCTGGGTGAGCGCGAGGCGGCGGTGGCGGGTCGGAATCTCACGCTGCTACTGAGCGAATCGTGAGACGGCCGAGTGCGGAAAACCGATGGTGAAAAGGCCAGAGACGAACGCAGTCAGCGCCGCCTCGCTTGGTATTGTTTCCATCCGTCGTTCATGTTCACCACGGCTCGCTGGAACAGAGCCATCGTGGCGGCATTGGGCCGGTCGCCCTTGGCGTCGAACTCCTCCAGGCTGCGGGCGTAGCTGGTGACGCATTGCCGGTCCGGCGACATGGGGACATTGAAACTCTTGATGAGAGCGCACAGCGTTTGTTTGGCCGCGCGCTGGCGCATGAGAGTGCCGTCGCCTTTTGGTTCTCCGAACCGCGCCAAGGACACGAGCGCGCCCCATTCGAATGAAGTCGAGAACACGTAGTTCACATCCTCGCCATAAATGTCCACAGGTGTGATGAGGACATACTTGATGGGGGCCTTGGGAAAAGGATGAAAGTTCGTCAGCATCGCCTTGATGAGAGCGTCCGCATCCCATTGGCGTCCGGTCAACAGACCTTGGACTCGGGTGTGCGACGGCAATGGCACCGAGTTGCTCGAGATCAGGACCGGAAGGTTTAATTCGGCGCGGACCCTCGTGCCGATGGCCTCGAGAATTTCGTCCGGGACGTTCCCCACTGGCACCAAGACCACGGTGCTTTCTTCGACGTTCTCCAGACGAGAGTCGATCTGGCAGCGGGGCAATTTCTTTTCGACTCCGAAAAACCTTTTGGAGGAGGGCGTCGCATCCGGGGTGAAGGTCTGCTGCTGGATGGCGTCGCCCGGATAGCGTGCTTCAAGAATGGCCAGTCGCTCGTAAGCGCGGCGGTCGTTGGCGTCGAGCCGCACTCCTGCGCGGTAAAAGTGCAGCGCTTCTTTCGATTGCCCTCCTTCGTCAAGCTGACGTGCGTAGCGCAGCACCCAATCCGCATGGTGTCCGGCCACCACGTTGTTTTTCAATTTCAGCACGCGCGTGGCCGCCAGCGCGGCGTGGTTTGGATGAAATGGGTTCAAATACGGATGCCGCGATTGCAACGCCTCAATCATCAGAAACAAAAAAGGCCCAAATGGAAGCGCCCACCACCAGATCCGAAAAACTGCCAGGCGTGCTGACTTCATCCAGCGATGCGGCCAGGCGTAAAGCACCAGGCACAAGGCGATCACGGCTGTTCCGGTCCAGCCTTGAGGCGTACGCAGGGAAAAGAAGTCTCGACTGAACAAGGCCACCGTCGCTGGCAGCAGAATTACGAACGCCAGCACGCCCAACGCTTCCGCAATCAACTCACGCTTCTGGCGCGGCGGCGGGTTTTGCTGCCTAGCCTGACTGACCTGCGCTTGGGCCAGTTCGCGGGCCGAGGTGGGCGGGCCGAGAGCGAGGGCAGTGGCTTTCGCAGCGCGCTCTTCCGGCGTGGATTGTTCGTGAATGTGGATCAGCTTTTCGGTCAGCGCCTGCCAATGTTCGGCTGAGAATGGCTTCCTCGTCGCTTCAGCGAGAAGACAAGCAAATCTCAGGGCGACAAACAGGATGAGAATACCTGCCAAAGCGGTGCCAGAATAGACGCCGAAAAGCACCAGGCTGACCAGCACCACGAGCGTTGCCTTGGCCAGTTGTTGGAAAAGAAGTCGCCTCATCATAGCCGCCTAATCTCACGCCGACTCTACCGGGCCGAGTCTGATTGGCGAGTGCGTTTCATGCCTTAACTAAGCAAAAGCGCCGGCGAGGGCCGACGCTTGGCAAATGTCCGAGTCAAAGTTCACCGCACCACGCGCGCCCCGCCGCCGCCGAAAGTTTTCTCGACCTCCTTGCGCGTGGCCATCGAGGTGTCGCCGGGCGTGGTCGAGGCGAGCGCGCCGTGGGCCGCGCCGTATTCGACGGCCTTCTGCGCGTCGTTGAATTCGAGGAAGCCAAACTGCAAACCGCTCGCGAAAGAGTCGCCGCCGCCCACGCGGTCGAGGATTTCCAGCCCGGGATACTTGCGGCTCTCGTGGAATTTTCCGTCGTGCCAGAGGATCGCGGACCAGTCATTTACCGTGGCGCTGATCACGGCGCGCAACGTGGTCGCGGCGACCTTGAAGTTGCTGAACTCTCTCACCGCCGACTCAATCATCGCCTTGAAGGCATCGAGTTCGATCTTGCTGATATTGTGATCCACGCCCTTGACCTCGAAGCCGAGCGAGGCGGTGAAGTCCTCCTCGTTGCCGATCATCACGTCCACGTTTTTGGCGATTTCGCGGTTCACTTCCTGCGCCTTCTTCAAGCCACCAATGGTTTTCCAGAGCGACGGACGGTAGTTGAGATCATAGCTGACAATGGTGCCGTGCTTCTTCGCGGCCTTCACGGCTTCGACGGTCAGTTCGGCGGTGGACGTCGAGAGCGCGGCGAAAATGCCGCCCGTGTGGAACCAGCGCGCGCCGAGCTTGCCGAAGATATGATCCCAGTCGAAGTCGCCGGGCTTGAGCTGCGAGGCGGCGGTGTTGCCGCGGTCGGGATTGCCGACCGCGCCGCGAATGCCGAAGCCGCGCTCGGTGAAGTTGAGACCGTTGCGCACGGTGCGACCGATGCCGTCATCCTCGCGCCACTTGATGAAGTCGGTCGCGACGCCGCCCTGCATGATGAAGTCCTCGACGAGATGGCCGACCTCGTTGTCCACGAAGGCGGTGCAGACGGCGGTCTTGTAGCCGAAGCACTTTTTGAGGCCGCGCGACGTGTTGTATTCACCGCCGCCCTCCCAGACTTTGAAGTCGCGCGCGGTGCGGATGCGGCCCTCGCCGGGATCGAGGCGGAGCATGACTTCGCCGAGCGAAATCTGGTCAAAGGCGCAGGAGCCGGCGGGTTTGATGTTCAAGGCCATAGTCGTTTGTTCAGTTAAGTTTTAAGGGCGCGAGAGTGTGAGAAGGTTTTTTGAAACTCAAACGGAAATTTGGACACCCGCACCCCATCGCGGCGTCCCCGTGCAAAGTTCCCCGACTTTCACCACTGCCCGCACGACGCGGTGAGGCCACCGCGCCATGGCCGGTGTTCCAAAAGCCGAAAACAGAAAGCAAAATGCTGAAATGGCCGTGCGGCTCATTTCAGCGTTTCAGCGTTTCAGATTTTTTCAGCTCACCCCGCCTTGCGGAAGAACTGCGCGCTGTCCTCCTGGTTCATCATCGCGAAGTCCACCTTGTGGTCGGGGTCACGTTGCTGGGCGATGGCAAACTGTGTAGCCAGATGCGCGACGGCGGAGTTGGCGAAGTATTTGACCGCGCCCACGCTGACGTGCGCCTGGAAGACGATCATGACAAGCGATTCTGCATCCACGTTGCGGACGAGGAGGCTGAAGTTTTCGCCCTGCTGATAGACGCAGGTGAAGTTCGGCTCACTGATGACGGAGGCCATGCCTTGCGTGGCGGCGAAGGTGCCCGCCCCGAGGGCGGCCAGCGTGGTCGAGTCGAACTCCCCGAAGTCGCCGGTCTGCGCGATCAGGAAGCCGGCCTTGTCGATGATGAGTGCGGCCGAAGCCTCGCTCCGGGAGACCAGTTCTCCCAACACGCGGTCCATTTCCCGCATGTCCTCTGCATTTAATTGGGGCAGACCCATAAAATAGTTTTGGTTTCGGGACGCTCAGACGAGTTGCTTCACGCGGTTGCTCTCGTTGATGAACTTGTTGAGCAACATGCGGGTGATCATGTTCAAAGTCTCAAACACGCCCTGGCACTTGTGCGCCGTGGCCCCGAACGCGGGCACCTGCACGTCACGGTTGTTCAGGAGGAACTCCATGTATTCGACGGGCGCGGCGGTCGGCAGGTCGCGCTTGTTGTATTGCAGGACGTAGGGAATCGAATCGAGGTCGAGTTCCAAGGTCCGCAAATTCTCCTCGAGGTTTTGGAAGGCCTTCACGTTCTCCTCCATCTTCTCGTACTGCGAATCAGCGACGAACACGATGCCGTCCACGCCGCGCAAAACGAGCTGGCGCGTGGTGTTGTAAATGACCTGGCCCGGCACGGTGTAGAGCTGGAACTTCGTCTTGAAGCCCTTGATGGCCATGGCCTCGATGGGCAGGAAGTCGAAGAAGAGCGTGCGGTCGGAGGAAGTGGCGAGGGAGACGAGCTTGCCCTTCTGACCTTCCTGGGTCTGCACATGCTCGTGGACTTGCACGAGGTTGGTGGTTTTGCCGCCGAGCGCAGGACCGTAGAACACGATCTTAACCTGCAGCTCTCTGGTCGCTTGGTTGATGATGGCCATAACTATTTCGATTGAACGCTCAATTCAGCGGCAACTTGAGCGAGGAGGTTTAATGGGAGCGATTCGCCGCGCTTGCCGAGCACTGCGAAGTAAATGTTCGGACCTTTGACGACGTGCCATTGGCCGCTCTCGATGCCCAGTGTGAGCTGCTGGAGCGGGCCGAGCGCGAGTTCCTTGGTGTATTGATTCATGCGGCCAA
Organism: Akkermansia sp.; assembly: GCA_043757045.1. GTDB lineage: Bacteria > Verrucomicrobiota > Verrucomicrobiia > Limisphaerales > SIBH01 > JANNGC01. The sequence goes on from JAYVQC010000256.1 coordinate 12,006, forward strand.
ACATCTGCGGCAGGAAGGCCGCGATGGTTTCGCCCTTCACCGAGGCCGGCGCGGCGCTGGTCACGAGCAGTCCGTCGCTCATGGCGAGCAGCGCGCCTGCGACGCCGGGGAGGCGCGAGGTGTTGGTGACAATTTCTTTCGCACCGAAGCGTGAACCTTCCGGGCCGATGACCTGGTCGGCGGAAATTTCTTCCGCAACCGGTGCGGCCACTGGCACTGGAACGGCCACCGGCGCAGGCGCAGGCGCGGCGACAACCGCAGGCATCATGGCCGGAGCCGTGCGGACCACGGGCGTCGGCGCGGGAGCCGGAGTGAAGGCGCGAGACGGAGCCGGAGCGGGCGCGGGCACCAGCGGCGTTTGAATCTGCGCGCTGTTCGAGGCGTGGCCGTTCTGCGGTTCCTTGGCGTGGCCGCCGAACAAATCAGGAATCGTTTCATCCACCGCCACGCGCTTCGAGGACGTGCTGTTCTGGCTCTGCATGAAGAGCGGAGCGATGACTTTGAGCGCCAGTTCCACGGGCATCTCGCCGACCCTGGGCGTGGGCGGACTGGGCAGGGGCGGTTGAATCCACGTCGCCACTTCGGCCCAACTGAAGAGCACCTTGCCGGACTTCATCGCCGGGGCGAGCAGTTCGAGCGGCACGATGATTTGATGCTGCTTCTGATCCACGTCGCTCAACTGGCGGCGCACTTCCTGATCCCAGTCGCCGCTGACGGCGGCGAGTGGCACGCTCAGTTCACCCGTGATTTTCGGCGCGGCCTTCTTCACGACGGGCGCCGTGGCGGGCGTGGGCGTGACGCTGCGCGGAGTCGGCGAAACCTGTCGCGGCGCGGTGACCACAGGAGTCGGAGCCGCCGTGGCGGCTTTCATCGCGGCGAGCGAATTCGGAGAAATGGAAATCTTCGCGGCGGCGGGCGTCGGTGCGGGGACCGGCTGCGCGCTCGTGCTGGTCAAGGCGGGCTGCGAACGATACGCCGGAGCGGGGGCAGGAGCCGCCGCTGGTGGCCGCGCGATGCTCACGCCTTCGCCATTCGCGGCAAACACGGACGCGACTTCCGACGGCACCTCGACCTTGCGCTGGTTCTTGCGCACGAAACATTCCTTCGGCACCTGCTGCAACACGTCGGCCAGCGGGAGCGACACGGATACTTCATCCTGCGGCGTGAGCGCTCCGAAAAATTCTGTGGAACTGGCAATCAATTCCGCGCCCGTGAGGACGATTTGACCTTGCGACAATTGCGGCACGATGAACTCCAGCGGGATGGCGACAAACTTGTCATGCTGCGCCGGCACCTTGTGGCTGATAGACTCCGGCACGCACGCGGCAATGGCCGCGAGCGAAACATAAACGTGCGTGCCGTTCGGTGTGGCGGGGATGGCCGAGAGCGCGGGCGCGGGGGCTATGGCGACGGCGGCTTTCACCGCAGCGGTCGCGGCGGGCTTGGCCACGGGCGTCACGCGCGCGGGTCCGCTCGTCGAGCGCGGGCGCGGCGGCGGCAGGGCCCCGGCGCGGGTGGCGACGGCGGGTCGGGCCGGCGGTGGCGTCGGCTGCGACCTCGATAACATTCTTTTGAACAATCCCAGCATTGGCTGCCTTTCTCTTTTTCTTGGCGTGGTCGCGGTTCGTGTTGAACGATGCGCCATGCCGTCTGCCGAACCGACCTTGCCTCCGCTTACTGCGGCGACTCTTTATCTTGTCGCGACTCCCATCGGGAATCTGGAGGACCTCACCCTCCGCGCTCTTCGCACTCTTCGGGAATGCGATGTCATTGCAGCGGAGGACACTCGTCGAACCGGACAGCTTCTTAACTACTTCGGCATTTCCAAGCCGCTCTTGAGTTACTTTCGTTTCAATGAGGCAAAAAGGAGTGAGGAACTCCTCGAACGACTCGGGCGTGGAGAAAAAATTGCGCTCGTCACCGATGCCGGCACTCCGGGCATCAGCGACCCCGGCGAACGCGTCGTGGCCGCCGCCGTGGCCGCCGGCTTCCGTGTCGAATCCGTCCCCGGCCCCTGCGCGCTCATCGCCGCGCTCACGGCCAGCGGACTGCCCGCCGGTGAATTTCACTTCATCGGATTTCTTCCGATCAAATCCGGTCAGCGCCGCAAAAAGCTCGAGGCCCTGCGCGCCGTCCCCGGCACGCTCTGCTTCTACGAATCGCCCTACCGCATCGAGAAACTGATCTGCGAATTGAAAGACCTCTACCCGACGTCCCGCGTGGTGCTAGCGCGCGAACTGACAAAAAAATTCGAGGAATACCTGCGCGGCACCGCCGCCGAACTGCTCGCCGTGCTCGAGAAGCGCACTCTCAAAGGCGAGTTCGTGGTGCTGGTCAGTCAGGCGGGATCGGCCCCGGCGGATGACGAAGGCGGGGAAGAATCCCCGGATCCAGACGCCGCGCGGGCGTGAATCGCGCGGGTCCGCAAAGCTGTTTGCGTTCACCCCACCCGTTGCCCACACTCCGCGCCCGATGAAATTCACGTATCAGGAAATTTCAGGCTCCATCGTCGCGCCGCGCGGCTTCTCCGCAGGCGCGGTCTTCTGCGACATCAAGAAACTCGGCACCGGCAAAGGCTCGAACAAGGGACCGAAGCGCGACCTCGCGCTGATCGTTTCCGAAACGCCCGCCACCGTCGCGGGCATGTTCACCACGAATCAAATTTGCGCCGCGCCGGTGAAAGTTT
>JAYVQC010000257.1:0-3717 GCA_043757045.1 Akkermansia sp.
GCCTGCGCCATCTCTGCGCCTTGGAAGAAGCCCGCGCCAATGGACACTGGGATCAAATTTGGACCGCCGCCTGATGGCGGTACCTGCAAGATGCGCCCCCATGTGGCGGCAAGCATCCCTGCTTGCCAGTAAGCCGTGGCTTCCAGCCCGGCGGGAAAAGCATGAGATGGCGATGAGGCCTCAAAATTTTTCAAGCGCGCGGCGAGTCGTAGCCCTTTCCGGGCGGCTGGAAGCCGGCCCTCACTGGCAAGCAGGGATGCTTGCCGCCACATCGCTGGCTCGCTACCGTCCACGCCATGAGTCAGCCGCCAGATTCTCCCGAGGCACCGGACCCGCTCATCTCTGGCACGCATTTTCGCGGCAAACTTCCGCATCACAAACGCGAGGGCGCGCTTTACTTTGTCACGTTCCGGCTGGCGGATGCGTTGCCTGCCGCCGTCATCGCCGAACTCAAGCACGAGCGCGAAGCCCAGTTGATGCTCGCCCGCGCGCAAGGACATCCGCTGTCGTGGCACGAGGAGCGACAACTCTTTCTGTGGTATTCCGAGAAGGTGGAGACTGTGCTCGATGCCGGACACGGCGCGTGTTGTTTGAACAAACCAGAGATCGGCGAGCTTGTGGCCAACGCGCTGAAATTCTTCGAGGGACAACGCTACGAACTGCGCGCATGGGTGGTGATGCCAAATCACGTTCACGCGGTCGTCTGGCCGATGCCAGGCTACGCGCTCAGCGACATTCTGCACAGTTGGAAATCCTTCACCGCCACGCAGGCGAACAAGATTTTGCGCCGCACCGGGCACCCCTTCTGGCAGACGGAGAGCTACGATCACATCATCGAAGACGACGAGGAACGAACGCGCCTGGTGACTTACACGGAGAACAATCCGGTGAAGGCGATGCTGTCCGCGAAACCAGAGGACTGGCGGTGGAGCAGCGCGCACGACCGCTTCATCGAGTGGCAGAAGATCCACCCAAAGTAATGTGGCGGCAGGCATCCTTGCCTGCCAGTGAGGGCCGGCTTCCAGCCGCCCGGAGAATGGGCACGACTCGCCGGAGAGCTTGAAGAACTTCAAAGCACTGTCGCCATCTCACACTTTTCCCGCCGGGCTGGAAGCCACGGCTCACTGGCAAGCAAGGATGCTTGCCGCCACATTGCGAACCGCCAAATCCCCACCCAACCACACGGGATTCTGCATAATTCAGCGTTGCGCGAGCGTTGCGATATGGTTCAATCACCGCTCCGGTTTGGGTGAGTTGAGCGACGTTCACATTGAAAAAGTTACCCTCGCCAGCCGGGAGAGATTGAATATGAGCGAGACCACCGCGACAGCCGAAGCACCGAAACTGACCCACAACGAGGTCATCAAGACCGCCATCCCCACGTTGGCCGGCAACATTGCCGCGACGATGGCGAGTGGCACGGATCAGTTCTCCGCCGATGACCAGCAGTTCATCAAGTTCCACGGCATCTATCAGCAGGACGACCGCGACCTGCGCAAGACGGGCAAGAAATTCATGATGATGATCCGCGGACGCATCCCCGGCGGCGTGATGACCCCGGCGCAGTGGATCACCTTCGACGATCTCGCGACGACTTACGGCAACAACACCCTGCGCATCACCACGCGACAGAGCATCCAGTTCCACGGCGTCGTCATGGCGGGTCTCGGGCCGTTGATGAAAAAGATCAACGAGTCGTTGCTCTCCACGCTCGCGGCCTGCGGCGACGTGAACCGCAACATCACCGCCTCGCCCACGCCCGTGCAAACCACGGCGCGCGCGGAGATGTTGGAGGATTGCCATCGCGTGGTGGAGGCGCTCGCGCCGAAGACGAAGGCGTATCACTCAATCTGGGTCGATGGCGTGCAGTTGAAACTCGACGACGCGGAGAACAAGGACTTCGTGGACCCGCTCTACGGGCAAACGTATTTGCCGCGCAAATTCAAGGCGGGCTTCGTGCTGCCGCCCGTGAACGACATGGACATTCTGATCAACGACCTCGGCTTCATCGCCGTGGTCGAGAACGGAAAGCTCGTGGGCTACAATCTCGCCGTCGGTGGCGGCATGGGCCGCAGTCACGGGAACAACGCGACCTTCCCGCGCCTCGCGGATGTGATCGGCTATTTCTCCCGCGAGCACGTTGTCGAAGTGGCGAAAGCCGTGCTGACGATTCACCGCGACTTCGGCGATCGCACCGACCGCAAGCACGCGCGTCTGAAATACGTCGTGGCCGAGCGCGGCGTGGAATTCATGCGCGAGCAGGTGAATCAGCGCGCGGAAATCAAGCTGGCCCCGGCGCGCGACTACAAGTTCACCACCACCGGCGACGTTTACGGCTGGCACAAGGCGCTGGATGGTTCGTGGTTCTTCACCCTGTTCGTGGAAACGGGCCGCATCAAGGAGGCGAAGAAACTCGCGCTGCGCGCCATCGCGGAGAAATTTGCCGGCGTCGAGTTCCGGCTGTCCGGCAACCAGAACGTCCTCGTGGCCAACATCGCGGAAACCGACAAGGCTGGCGTCGAGTCCATCTTCGCCGCGCACGGCGTGAAGACCAGCGATCAGGCGAGTGTGTTTCATGCCGCCGCGATGGCCTGCCCGTCGCTCCCGACCTGCGGCCTCGCGCTCGCCGAATCCGAGCGCATGTTGCCCGGCCTCGTGGACCGCATTGAAAAGCTCGCGACCGAAGCTGGCCTCACCGGCGAGGAAATCATCATCCGCTCGACCGGCTGCCCGAACGGCTGCGCGCGGCCTTACATGGCGGAGATTGCCTTCGTCGGCAAAGCGCCGGGCCGCTACCAGCTCTGGCTCGGCGGCAACGCCTCCGGCACGCGCCTGAACAAGCTGTTCAAGGAGGTCATCAAGGAAGCCGAGCTTGAAACTGAGTTGCGCCCGCTCCTCGCGCGCTTCGCGAAGGAGCGTATCGTCAGTGAACGCTTCGGCGACTGGTGCGATAGGGTGTTGTTGAAGGAGAAGCCTGCACCGGAAAAGGCATGAACGCCGAACTCTCTCGCACTGAAGCCACGCCGGAGTGGCTCAAAGTTGTCCGCGACCAGGTCGAGCACCTGCGCTTTGGCGTCGTGCAAATCGTCGTGCATGAGCATCACGTCGTACAGATCGAGCGCACGGAAAAAATTCGTTTCGACAAACCCGAAAAGCGCAGAGAGAAATATAGTTTGCCCACCCGGCAAACGGAGGCTTGAACCAAAAAATCAGCAGAAGACCGACCGGCACCTCGGAGGTTGCCTGAAAATGAAACATCACAATGAAACGCAATATCCGGGTGATCGCTGCTGCGATCATCGCCACCACCATCCACAACGCTTGCGCAGATGACAGCGCCGAGTTGATCCGCCGCCTGGAACAAAAAGTGCAAAATTTGGAACAAAAAGTTAAAACACTCGAAGGCAAGGAAGCCGATGACATCGCTGCCATCGAGAAGCGTGCCAAGGCTTCGCCCACGCTGACCATTGGCGAGCGCGGCATCGGCTTCGCCTCGGCGGACAAGAATTTCGCGCTGCGATTGCGCGGCGTGTTGCAGATTGACTCGCGCACGTTCTTTGGCGACCACGGCATTGCTGGCAACGACGGTTTCCTCGTTCGCCGTGCCCGCCCCATCGTCGAAGGCACGTTCTTCCGCGATTTCGATTTTCTTCTCGTGCCGGAATTTGGCGGGACCACGCCGCAAATCTTCGACGCCTACGTGAATTACCGGCTGTG
>JAYVQC010000258.1:0-14638 GCA_043757045.1 Akkermansia sp.
CGCCAGCCGGAAGCGGTAGATGCTTTGCTTCACGTCTCCGACGAGAAACCTGTTCCCTGGAGCCACCGGCGTCAGGAGGCTCTGCTCGATTTCTGCTGGCTGCTTTCCGCTTTCCGCTTTTGACACCGCACGGATGATCGCATCCTGCACCGCGTTGATGTCCTGGCATTCGTCCACGAAGACGTGATGAAAGCGCGCCTGATACTCGCGGCCCAGTTCCGTGGCCACGCCGCGCGCCGAGTCCCAGAGCAGGCGCAACGCGAACTGTTCCAGGTCATTGAAATCCAGCGCGGCCTGCTCGCGTTTGGCGTCGGCCAGGGCGAGGGCGAACTGCTGCGCGAGCGTGAGCAGTGTTGCCATTCCGCCGCGCGACCACTCCCAATCCTGAGCCAGCGGGTCCACGCCGTCGCGCGGCACCGTCACGCTGCGGAGAAAACTCGCTTCCTCGAAAAAGGCTTCCGGTTCGCGAAACTTGGGCTTGAGCGAACGTGCGTCAGGAACCGACTCCAGCACCGCCGCAAAATCCTGGAGCGTCGAACCTTCATGCAGCGCCTCCAACTGCGCCGCGATTTGCTGCGCGGTGACATGCTCCGGCGGTTGCGCCCGCAGCGGCCCACGCCAGCGCGCGCGCCACTCGTGCAAAGCTTCGATCAAGAATCCGCGCCACGCCGTCGGCTGCGGGTTCGCCAGCGCGCGCAACTGTTCCGCAATCCACACGCCCGGATTCGGCTGCGTCTGCGTGTAGCGATGAATCTTGAGAATCAGATCGCGCACCGGCTGCTCGCGTCCGCCAGCGTGCTGCTGAATCAATTCCTCCAGCGCGCCCCCGCCGCCGCGCGCGCCGGTGTAGTGCTGACGAAACAGCTCGTCCAGCGTCTCCTCCATCAGCACCGCCGCGCGCGCCTCGTCCATCACGTTGAGCTGCGGATCGAGTTCCAGTTCGTGGAAATGGCGGCGCACCAGCTTGAAACAAAAACTGTGCAGCGTGCCGATGGTGGCGGTGTCGAGCAGCGCGAGCTGCTCGTCGAGCGCCGCCGTGGTAGTGGGACTGGCGCCCTCGCCAGTCAAAGTGGTGCAGGCGCCCCCGCCTGCAGGACCGCAAGCGGGGGCGCTTGCCAGACTAGCGACAGGCGGGGGCGCCTGTCCCACGACCGGTGCGCCCGTATCATTTCCGCTTTCTGCTTTCTGCTTTCTGCTTTCTTCGAGCGCCTTGCGGATGCGCGCGCGCATCTCCGCCGCCGCCGCCTCGGTGAACGTGACCATCAAAATATTTTCCAGCGAGACGCCCTCGGCGACGAGCCGCGCGCAGCGCGCGACGAGCGTGCTGGTCTTGCCCGCGCCCGCGCCCGCCGCGACGAGCACGTTGCCCGTGGCATGGATGGCCTGTTGTTGTGCGGCGGTGGTAGTCATGTTTCAGGTAGCGCGGGCAGCGCGCGGAATTCATGCGTCCAGCGATCAATGCGGCACACGCCCGCGTAGTCGCAGTGTTCGCAGGGCGTTTTGTTCGCGTGGCGATAAGGATTCACACGGATGTCGCCGGAGAAAATGCCATTACCCATCGCGACCAGTTGCCGCTCCACGCCATCAAGCAGGGTGTGAAAATGTTCGGCGGAAACCGGGTCGGTGCTGTTGGCGTAAACGCCGCCGTCCTTCTTCAATCGGAAGCTGAATTGATCGCCGTGACCGCGCGCCATCGCGTCGTGATCAAACTGCGGCAGCATCTCCTGCACGAAACGCCCGCGATGTTGATACGCCGCGCGCCGCGCGCCGTCGGCATTGGCCAGCGCGTCGTCGCGCGAGCCGGTGGCTTTGTAACTCCCGCGTAGGCTCAGGTAGAACACACCCGCCGCCTCAAGGTGCTCGACGCCGAAAAACTTTGCCGCCGCCGGCAGTCGGCGCAACACCGCGAGGTAGGCGAACAGTTGCAACTGCACGCCGCCCGCGAGCAGCCGTGCGTCAATCGTCCGCGCGCTCGATTTGTAATCCATCACCACCACGCGGCCCGCGCGCCGCTCCGCGTCCACGAGCAAGTCCACGCGATCCATCGTGCCGGTGAAGGCGAGTTTGCGCCCGCCGTCGAGGTCGAGTTCCCACGCGGGCAGCGGGCCGTCGCCGCCGAACTTCAACTCCGCCGCCGCTGGTTCGAATTCGTACTGCTGCATCCAGCCCACAATGGTCTCGATGAAATCTTGCAGCGCGAGAATCAGGTTTCCGCTTTCGACGCGGTTGCGTTCCGTGGAGAGCAGCACGCCATTCTTGAACACGGGGCGCATCCGTTCGGCAATCTCGCGGAGGAGTTGCCGCGCGGCTGCTGGCTCAGTGTGGTGCCAGCTTCCAAAATCTTTCCGCACCACCTCGTGAAATTCCTTCAACACCTCATGTTGAAAGGTGCCGGTGTGCCGCGCGTCCACCTCGTGCCGCAGTCGCTCCTTCGCGCGCAGGCCGACGGTGACGAAGAAACGGAACCTGCACCCTGCGAATTCCTCCAGTCGGCTAACCGACGTGACCAGCGGCGAGGGGTAGAGACGGGAGACCAGTGCGGCAGTGAGCGGTGCAGCGGTGGACGTGGCAGGTGTGTCCACCAACCTGCGCAGCGCATGAAACTGTGGCAACTCCAGCAAGGCCGCCGCCGTGCTCAACGAAGTCGTGGGACAGGCGCCCTCGCCTGTCGTCAGTCCGGCCAGCGCCCCCGCTTGCCGTTCAGCAGGCGGGGGCGCCTGCTGGACTGAAACTGGCGAGGGCGCCAGTTCCACTAACCGGGCGCGCAACAGCGGCGCAATCAGTTCGCTCGCGTGCCGCACGTCCGTCTCCGGCCACGCAGCGGATTCGATGACGAGCTTCGGAAACAATCGTTGCAACAACGCGATAAACGACGACGGCGTGAGCTTGCGCCCGAGCCGGTCGGCGTCGCTGAAGCTCACGAACAAACGCTGCCGCGCGCGCGTGCAGGCGATGTAGCCGTAGAAGCGTTCGTGCGCGAGCTGCTGGCGCGGGCCGCTGCCGAGGCGCAGCGACGTTTCAATCTTCGCGCGGTCGGCGTCGGTGAGCAGCACCGGCTCGGCGGGCGGTGCGGGAAACACGCCCTCGTTCACCCCGAGCAGGAAGACGGTGTGCAGATCGGGATTGCGCGAGCGGTCAATGCTGCCGAGCAGCACCTGATCGAGCGCGGGCGGAATCACGCCGACGGTCAGGCTCGTCAGCCCGGCTTCAAGAATCGGCAGCCACTCGCGCAACGCCACGCGCTGATGCGCGAAGCCGAGCGCGAGGGTTTGCAGCCATTGCTCCATCTGCTCCCAGACCGTGGCGTGGACGGCGCTGCCGCTCGATTCCTCGGCCCACGCTTCGAGTTGATCCTCGACGCCGAACGCGCGCCACAACGCGCGCAACGCGGCGGCGAATTCCAGTCCCGTCGGTGCGCCGCCGCCCGCGTGCGCGAGCGTGTCTTGAAATTGTTGCAAGGGAGCGACAGTGCGCTGACGCAAGGCTTCGAGTCGTTCCGCCAGCGCGGCGTTTTCGGGAATTTGAATCTTCTCCAGCCACGTCTGGCCTTCCCAGCCGCGCGCGAGCGCCTCGTTTTCCAGCCAATCAATCTCGAGATCTGGAGCGCCCGCGAGTCCGCTCTTGAGCAGGCCAAACCAGTCCTCCTGCTTCCAGCCAAAGACAACAGTGCGCACGGCGTGGCGCGTCAGCTCGGCCAGCGGGTGGTGCGCGATGGGTTCGCGGCGGTCGAGAAAGAACGGGATTTCGTAGCGCGCAAACACGCGGCGCAAAATGTCCTGATACGGATCGAGATGGCGCATCAGCACGGCGAGATCGCGGAAGCGTCCGCCCGCGCGGACGTGCCGGACAATTTCGCGCGCGGCGAACGTGACCTCGGCTTCCGGCGTGTCCGCGCGCAGGACGCGGAGGGAACTATTTTCCGGGGCGGAATCTGAGAACGGCGACGGAGTGCCCCAGTGCGCTTCGAGGTGCGCGAGGGCCGGGGCGGCGGCGAACCGCTGATGTTCCGCAGCACGCGCCAGCGGCACCGGCACGATATCGGTGGTCGCCGTGGCCAGCGTGTTCAGGCAACGCCGCGCCGTGTGCGCGACCACGGACCAGTGGGAAAAGCCTTCACCCGCCAGCGCCTCCGCCTCACAGCAAAACGCCAGCGTCACGCCCGCGCACCACGGCACCACGGCGCGGAGCAAGGCCAGTTCCTGCGCGGTCATTTCCGCAAAGCCGTCGAGCCACAAACCGCCGAAGCGCGCGGACGCGCCCGCGTGTTGCGCCACGGCATCCAACTGCCGCGTGGCGACTTCGAGCAGGCGGTCGGAGTCCTCGAGTTTTTCGGCGGCGAGCCATTGTTGGTATTCGCGAAAGAGCCACGCGATGTCCGCGAGCTTGCGGGCCAGCGGCGTTCCCGCGTGCGGTGCGGCGGCGGCGTCCACGGCGTCGGGGGTGAGACCGGCGCGTTGCAGTTCGCGGAGCAGTCCGCCGAGCTGTTGGGCGAAGCCGGGCAGGCGGGCGCTGGCGCGGAAGAGTTGCAACTGATCGTGGTGCCGGGCGAGCAGCGCGCGGAGCACCATCACGCGGCCCTCGTCGTTGAGCAGGCGCGGCGGCGGCTGGCCGAGCGCGTCGAGCAGGAACGTCGCGAGCCGGTCGAACGAGAGGATGTGCAGCCGCGTGTAGCCGGGCAGCGTTTTATCCGCGAGCAACTGGCGTTCGATTTGAAACGTGGCCTGCTTGGGCGCGAGGAAGAGCAGCGGCGGGCCTTGCGGATCGCGCTTCAATTCGGCGCGAATTTCCTCCAGGCACCGGAAAGTTTTCCCAGTGCCGGCGGGGCCGAGCAGGAAACGGATTTGCACGCGCGAGTTTTCCGACAACTGATTCACGCACGCCAGCGGAATGACGCGGGAGGAAAGAAACTTTCTGCCGTGCGGATCTGGCTGCGGCTCCAGAGGGAATGATGACCGGATTTTCCCGAAGAGGCGCCGAGACGCAGAGAAACAAACGGAGCGAGAAGCTTTTGGCGGGCGTGAAATTCAAACCTCCTCTTTTCCTCCGCCCCTCCGCTCCTCTGCGCCTCTGCGGTAAAATGGGCGCGCACTTACGCAGGCAGCGAATCACCAGCCGGGACGGCTGCCCCACTAAGCCGCACGCGCTCCGCTCCATTCGTCATCCACCATCTCGCCCCTGATTTCTAGCCGTTCGCATCCTTCTGCTCGCCAGCCGCGCGGCGAGCAGGTACATGACGCGCCGGTGATTCGGTTTTTATACAACGTGGGGTTCCACATTTTTTTCGTGCTCAGCGCGCCGTTTTATTTTTTGAAAATGTGGCGGCGGGGCGGCTGGCAGGCGGGCTTCAGCCAGCGGTTCGCGCGCTATGATTCCAAGTTCAAGCAGGCCATCACCAACCGCGACATCCTCTGGATTCACGCCGTCAGCGTCGGCGAGGTCAACGTCTGCACGCAACTCATCAAGGCGCTCGAACCGCGCGCGCCCAACCTGAAGGTCGTCGTCTCCACCACCACCTCGACCGGCATGGCCACGTTGCAGAAGACGCTGCCCAGCCACATCTCGAAAATTTATTATCCCGTGGACAGTTGGCGCGTGGTGCGGCGCGCATTTCGTATGATCAGCCCCGAGGCCGTGGTGCTGTTGGAGGCGGAAATCTGGCCGAACTTCCTCTGGCGTGCACGCGACCTGGGCACGCCGGTGTTTCTGGTCAACGCGCGGATTTCCGACCGCTCGTTCCCGCGCTACAAGCGGGCGGGCTTCTTGTTCCGCTCAGTGTTCTGCTCGCTCGCGGGCGTGGGCTGCCAGAACGAGTCGGATGCGAAACGCCTGGAGGAAATCGGCTGTCGGCCAGACAAGATTAACGTCGTTGGCAACATGAAGTTCGATGCGGCCACGGTCACCGAGAAGCGCCTGCTCGACGTGCCGCGGTTGCTCGCGCAACTCGGCGTGCCGCCCGACGCGCCATTGCTCGTCGCCGGCAGCACCCACGCGGGCGAAGAAAAAATTCTCGGCGAAGTGCTGCGGCGGTTGCGCGCGCGCTTTCCGAAATTGTTTCTCATCAGCGTGCCGCGCCACCACGAACGCGGCCGCGACGCGGGCCGCGAACTGGAGGCGGCGGGCGTGAAGTTCATTTACCGCAACCAGATCACCCCCGCCACGCAGCTTGAGGCAGGCGAAGTGAACGCATTGCTTGTCAACACCACGGGCGAGCTGCGTTTCTTCTACGACCACGCCACGGCGGTCTTCGTCGGCAAGAGCCTCACGGCGGAGGGCGGGCAGAATCCCATCGAGCCGGGCGCGCGCGGCAAGCCCATCGTCTTCGGCCCGCACATGCAGAACTTCACGGCCATCGCGTCGCTGCTCGTTGAACGCGGCGGCGCGGTGCAGGTGCCACACGCGGCGGGCCTGGAGCGCGCGCTGACGGAAATCCTCGGCGACCCCGCGCTCGCCGCGCGGCTCGGCGCGAACGCGCAATCCGTGGTCAGGGAAAATCTCGGATCGATTGATCGCACGGTGGACATGATCCTCGCGAAACTGCCGCAGCACGCGCGGTGAAGACTGCTCCACTAAACGGCCCGAGCACTGGCACTTTTTCAACTCGCCCGACCGGTTGCTGACCTATCCCGCTGGCGGGTCGCTTCGTAGAGAAACACCGCCGTGGCGCTGGCCACGTTGAGCGAGTTCATGTGCGAGGGCATCGGGATTTCCACCATCTCATCACACGCGGCCAGCACGGCCTCGGTGAGTCCCGGCCCTTCCGCGCCGAAGACGAGGCAGCAATCGCCGCGCAAATCCACGGCGGATAATTTCTTCGCATCTGGCCGCGGATGCGCCGCCAGGCAACGCACGCCGCGCGCGCGCAAGGTCGTCAGCGCGGCCACCAGATTCTCCACCTGCGCCACGGGCTGCTCAAAGATCGTCCCCATTGAACCGGACACGGCACGGCGTTGGAACGGACTGCCGCACGTCTCGCCGATGACGAGAAAGTGCGCGCCGAACGCCGCGCAGTTCCGCACCACCGCGCCGAGATTTTCCGCGCTGGCAATGCCCTCGACGGCGGCGAGCAACAGCGGACGCGGCGACGTTTCAAGCAAGGAAGCGAAGCCGGGCTGCGGCGGAATTTTTGCCACGGCCAGCGCGCCCTGGTGCATCTGGTAGCCGGTGATGGTTTCCAACAGCTTTTGTTCCGCGAGGAAGACGGTAATCTCCTCCGGGCGCGCGCGCAGTTGCGGCTCCAGCTTTTCCAGCCACGCCAGCGTGAGCAGCGCGGACGAAACGGTGAAGCGGCTGGCGAGCAGTCGTTGCACGACCTTGGCGTTGGTGGCCACGAGCACGCCCGCGCGCTCGTGCTCCTCCACGCGCTTGAGCGTGAGATACCACGCCAACTCGGGAGCATCGAGGGACGCGACGGGGATGATGTGCAAATTCGCCACGCGCGGAGTTAAGCGGGCGGGCGGGAAAATTCCAAAAACCAAAATCCAATCCTGAAAGGATTGAATCCTCCAGCCCAGGGTTGCGCGGCACGCGCTACCCTGGGTCAACGACGTGACGAAGCATCAACCCTGAAAGGGTTGAATCACAGGGTGCATGGCGATGCAGTGATGCAACCCTTGCAGGGTTGGGAAAAATCTTTGGAACACGGCCCCAGGGTAGCGCCTCGGCGGCGCAACCCTGGGCTGGATGATTTAATCCTTTCAGGATTAAAAATTGGTGGTGATTTACGTCCGCACCATCCCCCTGCCCCGCTGCTCCAATTTTTCCAGCCGCTGCGTCAGCAACTGCCGCTCGGCTTTTTGCTCCGTGAGTTCGAGCGCCTTCCGAAGATGGCTCGCGGCGGCCTCGTAGTTATTCATTTGCGACTCGAACTCGCCCAGCACCGCGTGAAGCAGATGATACGACTCCAGCATCGGGCGATGGCGGATGCTCTCGACGGCCTCCAGTCCGGCGCGTGGGCCGTGGACACGGGCCACGGCCACGGCGCGGTTCAACGCGACCACGGGCGAGTCATCCATCGCGACCCATTGATCGTAGAGCACGAGAATTTGCGCCCAGTCGGTGGAGGCAAAATCTTTCGCGAGGCAATGCCCGGCGACAATCGCCGCCTGCAAATGATACGCGCTCACCTCATCACCGCTGGCGGACCGCGCGAGGTGCAACAGGCCGCGCGCGATCATCGCCTGATCCCAGCGCGAGCGATCCTGATCTTCGAGGCGGAGGAGTTGGCCCAGTTCATTCACCCGCGCCGAAAAGCGCGCGGCGTTCAGATACATGAGCGCGACAAGCGCGTGGACACGCGGCTGATTCGCCACCGAATGCGCGGCCAGCAGGGTCGTGAGCCGGATCGCTTCGCGGCAAAGTTCTTCGCGGACCAGACTGTCGCCGCTCGACGCCTTGTAGCCCTCATTGAACAGCAGGTAGAGCGTCTGCAAAACGCTGTCGAGGCGCGCGGGCATTTCCTGACCAGAGGGAATCTCGAAGGCGATGCGCTGTTCCTGAATTTTCTGCCGCGCGCGTCAGACGCTTGGCAATCGCCGCCTCACTGGTGAGAAAGGCTTTCGCGATTTCCGCCGGGCTGAAGCCGCACAAGGTCTTGAGCGCGAGTGCCGTCTGTGAGTCTTGCGGGATGAGCGGATGCCCAAGTGCTCACGGAATTTGTTCCGCTGTCCAAGTTGATGGCGGAGCAGATTGCAGGGTTGAGGACATGGGCCAAGGGACGGGCCAAACAAGCCACCACACAGTCACTCTCCTCTGGAAAGAGGCGGATGGTTGACCAAGGAGTTCGATTTGAAGATCAGATTGTGAGGGGCAGATGGGTGACGGAAGGCTGGTGAGCTGAAGGAAGGCCGCGACAAGTTTCTTGGCTTCGGATTCCACACGGGCCGGAACGAGGGTCGAGAGGAGTCATTTTATCGTCGGTGGACATCCTCGAACATGAGCGGAAATCGGCGAACTTGTTGTTAGTTTTGTTGTTAGTCGGAGAGGTGAAATCGCCGGAAACCATTGGTTTCATTGGCGAAGCTGAGGATGGTGAACGCTGCAGGTTTCGAACCTGCGACCCCTACCGTGTGAAGGTAATGCTCTACCACTGAGCTAAGCGTCCACTAGCGGCGCGGAAAATAGTCACGACCGGCGGGATTTCAAGAACTTCCTTTGGCGGAGCAAAGAGTTGAGCGGTGAAACTTGAATGGGGAGAGCCGGAAGCTCCGTCGCATCCTCGCGACTCTCAACCTCCGGTCACTTGATGCCCAGGCTGGCGCGGATTTGCCCCAGCATGTCGCGGGCAATTTTGTCCTGCGGGTCGAGTTGCAGCGCGAGTTCGAATTGTTGCGCGGCGGCGGGCAGGTTGTTCATTTCCACAAAGACCAAGCCGAGGTTGCCACGCGCGCGGGCATGGCGCGGATTCACTCGCAGCGCGGCCTCGAACTCGCGGGCTGATTCTTCAAACTGTTTGTTGATGCGCAAGGCAAGTCCGAGAAAGTAATGCGCCTCGTCGTAATTCGGATCGAGTTGAATGGACTGCCGCAAACTCGTCATGGCTTCGGGCAAGCGTCCCGACATGGTGAGCGCGGAACCAATCTCGGCATGGGCGCGCGCGTTGGCGGGATTGCGGCGGAGGATGGCCTGGTTCATCAGCAACGTGTCGCGCAGGATGCGCGGCTGCATCGCCAGCATCAGCGCGGCGTAATCGGCCTGCGATTTCATCACCACTTGCAGCCACATCTCGGCCATCTCGTCGGTGGTGTCGGAGCCATACACGACCTGCCGGGGCGGGCGGTGCGGGTTGCGGGCGTTGTTTGTCGAGTTGTCGAAGGTCCATTCCATCGTGAGGCGCGAGCCTTTCGGCAGCGTGATCGGCGCGGGGTATTGATACTCGCCCTGCCAGTTGAAATCCCAGTTCTGGATCGCCATCAACCAGCGACGCGTGCCGTCGGGCAGGTCGGCGTAGCCTTTCAACTCTTTCGCCAGGTAGTGCGCGTGGGGAAGAATTTGCCGCACTTCCAAATCCACCGGCGCGACGAAAGTATCGGTCACGCTGTGGCGGCTGGCACCGGGCGGAATATCAATGGTCAAAGAATCGAGCGGGAGTTTGAAGGCAATCGCGCCGCCGGGTTGGTCGGTGAAATAGAACGCGACCTCGGGCGCGATGGACTCGGGCTTGCCGGTGGGTTGGAGATGCAATTGCAAAATCAAATCGGTGCCCGGCTCCAGCGGCCACGCGAGGTCGG
The DNA here is from genome assembly GCA_043757045.1 of Akkermansia sp. Lineage (GTDB taxonomy): Bacteria > Verrucomicrobiota > Verrucomicrobiia > Limisphaerales > SIBH01 > JANNGC01. The sequence goes on from JAYVQC010000258.1 coordinate 10,227, forward strand.
GCGGATAGAAGCGCGGCGTCTTGCCGGGCTGCCAGCTTGCGAAGGTGATCGGGCTTTCCGCCGTGCGCGGCGCGTGCAGGCCGGGAAAGCCCGGTTGGCCATCCTGCGCGTCGAGCGAGCGCGAATGGGGCGTCCTGTCGAAACGCAGGAAGGCGTGATGCACGGCGCGCGAAGTGGGGCGCAGTTCAATGCCGCGCACGTAACGGCGCGCGCTGGTGGGAATGCGGACGACGAGGTTGCGATACAGGTCGCGACCTTCTGCCGCGAGCGGATACGGCGCGTCGGGTTTCACCACGAGGTCAGGCGGACCGAGTTGCCAACCATCGTTCCACGCCGGGAGCGGGGGCAGATTTTTCGCCTCACCTTCCTTCGCGCCTTCGTCGGCCCATTGTTTGAGGAGTCCAAGCTGCTGAGCGGACAGGCGGCGTTCACCGAGCAACGGCACCACTTTCGGATCGGGCAGCCACGGCGGCATGGTCCGCGCGTGGGTCACATCCACGATTTGCCGTGCGCGTTTTTTCACGTCTTCATAACTCACGAGCGGGAACGGCCCGGAGCCGCCAGCATGATGACAGACCGCGCAGTTTTGAAAAACCATGGGGGCGATATCCTTCGAGAACGTGAGGCTGCCCTTGGGCGCGGGGACGAACACGTCTGCGGATTTACCGCCGGACGGGCCGCAACCGCTCCCCACCAGGAAGGCAGCGACGATGAGAATTGGCGCGAAGAATTTCAAAGCGCGCAAGGTAGCGAGCGGAGCGATGCGAGGCAATGCGGCGCTCACGTGCAGGTAAATAAAAAGCAGGACCCGGTCGGCCGAGTCCCGCTTGTTGATTTTGGCTACGCGTTAGTAGCGATCCTGACGACCGCCGCCGCCACCACCACCGCCACCGCCGTATTCGCGACGGGGGCCGCGACCGCCGCCGCCGCCGCCGCCGCCACCCGGACGTTCTTCACGCGGGCGGGCGACGTTGACCGTGAGGGCGCGACCATCCACTTCCTTGCCGTTCAAGGCTTCAATGGCTCGTTGCGCCTCATCGGCCGAGCTCATCGTGACGAAGCCGAAACCGCGCGGACGGCCGCTCAGGCGGTCCATCATCAGGTTGGCTTCCACGACCGTGCCGTGCGCCGCGAAGGCGTCGTGCAGGTCATTCTCTGTGGTGTTGAAGGAAAGGTTTCCCACAAACAGTTTGTTACTCATGCCAGTTGTGCTGTCCAGACGACCTTCTGCTTTCACTAAGACTGTTCCCGAACGCCGGGTTTCAAACCTTCACTGAACCGAGTTCACTTGACGATTTTCCATGACTTTTGGAAGCAACAAGCCTCTTACAGACGGGGCGGAAATTGAAGATTTGACCGGGAAATGCAATCAGATTTTCTCTGACATTTCCTCCCGCCGTGACGCCGTCCATCCGGGCAACAAAATCGCCACGCTCCGTTTCCGGGGCGTGGCGTCTCGAAAAAACTCTCCGCTCTACTTGAGCTTGGCGAGCCGCAGCGTGAGGCGCGACTTCTTGCGGTTGGCCGTGGCGCGGTGAATCACGCCGGCCTTCACGGCCTTGTCGAAGGTGGAGATGGCCTCGCGCAGCGCGGTGGTGGACTCGTCCTTCTTGCCGGTCCCGAGGGCGGCGATGTAGCGCTTCTCAAAAGTTTTGAGGCGGCTTTTCACGCTGCGGTTGCGCAGTTGTTTGCGGGCGCTGTTGCGCATCCGGCGTTCGGCTGATTTCGTATTCGGCATAATTCTTAAATTAAGGGCGCAGAAACTAGCGGAACGAGTTTCCTTGTCAACGGCGCGCTACGGGACAATTCGGCAGGAGCAAAACCGCCGGCCAGGTTCAGCTTTCGATCACGTTGATCTCGACCGGCTCGACGTTGATGCCCTTTTTCTCCAGCCAGGCGATGGCGGATTTGATCTGGGCGCGCTCGCCTTCGAGTTCTAGGCAGACGATGCCGATCTCGTCCGTGACGCTGGCCTGGCGGACATTGGTCATGAGCGGAAACTTGTGGCTCAACTCCCAGATGACCGGCGTCTTGATGAGCTTGGGCGGATACATCAGCCAAAGGCGGCGTTTCTGTGGCACTTTGGACTCGGCGGCCAGGGAGGATTTCTTTTTCGCAGGCATGGAAATAATTTTTTAGCCGCCGGCAATCGCGGGAATGATGCTCACCTCGTCGCCATCTTTCAGAGGCGTCTGCTGGTTTTCCAGGAAGCGGATGTCCTCCTCGTTCACGTACACGTTCACGAAGCGGCGCACCGCGCCGGTGTCATCCACGAGGCGTTCCTTGATGCCGGGGAACAGCCCCTGCAACTCGGTGATCGCGTCGCCGATCGTCTTGGCCTGCACTTCGACAAGCTCCACGTCGTTCGTCAGTTTGCGGAGCGGAGTTGGGATTCGGACTTTGACTGCCATAATTTCTCAATTTGTTTGCGGCGCAATGTTTGGCATGGGCGCGAGTGAAGCAAGCGGCAATTCCGTCGCGCACCCTGTCCGTCACGTTTGGCGCTTGGTGTTTGTTTTCCGTCTGCTAGTTTCCGCCTCCGATGTTCATCGATCAAATCAAGGTGTATGCCCGCGCCGGTCACGGCGGGAAGGGTGCGGTTGCATTTATTCGCGAGGCTTATCGCCCCAAGGGCGGCCCCTCCGGCGGCAATGGCGGGCGCGGCGGCGACGTCATTCTCGAGGCCAGCCACGACCTCAACAATCTCATCAATCAATACTACCGCCCGCGCCTCATCGCCGAGGACGGCGAGCAGGGCATGGGCAAGGGCATGGACGGTCGCGCCGGCAAGGACATCATCATCCCAGTCCCCTGCGGCACGCTCGTCTGGAAAATTCGCGACACCAAACCCATCGAGACCGACGAGGACGAAGACGACGACGCCCCCGAGCCGCGTGATGAAAACCTGATTCAATCCGCCGCCACCCAACGCCCCGTCATCCGTTTCGCAGGCGGCCAAGTCGCCGCCGAATACAGCCTCGCCGACGAACCCGAGGCTGTCTCCGCCATTGATAAACCCAAGGGCGAACTCGTCGCCGACCTCACCGAGAACGGCCAGCGCTTCATCATCTGCAAAGCCGGACGCGGCGGACTCGGCAACCGCAACTTCGCCACCGCCGCGCGCCAGTCCCCGCGCTTCGCGCAACCCGGCGAAGCTGGCGACGAAGGCGAATACCTCTTCGAACTGCGCACCGTGGCCGACATCGGCCTCGTCGGCTATCCGAACGCCGGCAAGTCCACGCTCCTCACCGCCGTCTCGAAAGCGCATCCGAAAGTTGCCCCCTACCCTTTCACCACGTTGCACCCGCAGATTGGCGTCATGGAGTTTCCCGACTTCCGCCGCCTCGTCGTGTGCGACGTGCCGGGACTCATCGAGGGCGCGCACGAGAACGTCGGCCTCGGCCACGCCTTCCTTCGCCACATTCAGCGGTGCAAGGTGCTCGTCATTCTCCTCGACATGGCCGGCACCGATGCGCGCGAGCCGTGGGATGATTACACCCAGCTCCTTCACGAACTCGAACTCTACAATCCCGAGATGCTCGCCAAGACCCGCCTCGTGGTCGCGAACAAGATGGACGAACCCGCCGCCGAGAAAAACCTCAAGGCGTTCAAGAAGAAGTTTAAGAAGCTCGACGTGCTGCCCATCTCCGCCGCGTTCAACGGGGGCATGGACAAGTTCCGCCAGGAAGTGCGCGACGCCGTGGAAGCCGTGGAAGAAACCGACCGCGTGAAGAAAGCCAAGGACGCCGAGAAAGCCGCCAAGGCCGAAGCTCGCCGCCTCGCCGCAGGCATCCCCGCGCCCTCCGCGCGGAACATCAAGCGCAAGACGAAGTTGAGATAGGGCAAGAGCGCGGACCTTCAGGTGGGCGCGGGCCATCAACCCCAAAGGGGTTGCCGCACCCCAGCCCAGGGTTGCGCCGCAGGGGCTACCCTGGGTTCGCGGGTTGAAATTTTGTCCAACCCTGAAGGGGTTGAATCCTTTTCGTCCGCGCGGTGGGTGTGGTGGTGATTCAACCCTTTCAGGGTTGGTAAAGGTGTGGGATGCCGACCCAGGGTAGGTGCGCGGCGCCCCAACCCTGGGCTTGGGTGATGCAATCCCGTTGGGATGGGGGCCAGCGCGGCGCGCCTCCAGAACCTCGCCGCCGCCCTGAACTACCAACTCGTCCCCACCCCATGAAATCAAGGGCTTATGCGGCTAGTTTGTCAGGAGGCATCATGGTGTGACATCCTTCTTTCGCACCCAATTCTCTGTCAAAGTAAACTGGTGCTCAATCTCGTCGCCATGCACAGAGCGGAAAATGTGGCGAAGGGGAAAAACAGTCGGGATGTAAACGGTCGTGAAGCGCAGCTCTGAACCATCGAATGAAATATCCTGAATGCGCATCTGTTCATCACAACTTGTGTCTAGGCCA
>JAYVQC010000259.1:0-3689 GCA_043757045.1 Akkermansia sp.
CCGGGCCGAATGTCAGCAGGACGCGCTGGCGTGGAACAATGCCTCACCCGGCGCGCGCGGAGCGACGACGCCCTACCTGCACCCGCACTTATCCAGAACGGTAGCCAGATGCACCTGATCACGGTGCGACATGGAAATAATTCTTCCGTCGTCCATGCCATGCCCTAGCTTCGCGCGCGGGTGAAAATCCTCGTCACTACCAACCTTTATCCGCCGCATCACGCGGGCACGTTCGACCTGCGTTGTGAGGCGGTGGTCAACAATCTCAAGCTGCGCGGTCACACCGTGCGCGTGCTCACGTCCACGCACGGGATGCTCGCGGCGCAGCAGGGCGGCGAGGTCGAGCGGCGGCTGGCGTTGAACGGCCTGCACGATCATGAGCTGGTCACGGACTTCAAGCCGCTCAAGGAACTGGAGGCGCAGAACCACGCCGCGCTGCGCGAGACCATCGCGGACTTCGTGCCGGACGTGGTGCAGGTTTTCAGTCTGCTTGGCGTGTCGAAGTCGTTGCTCTTCGCGTTGCGCCACTGCGGCGTGCCCGTGGTCTATGACGTGGCGGACAACTGGCTGCCGCTGGAGGTGCGGACAGACCCGTGGCTGCGCTGGTGGAATCATCCGGGGATGAACCTGGCGCGGAAGGCGTTGGAGCTGTCCGGCCAGCGCAACAGCCTCGATGAGATCGCGCCGACGCGGTTGATGAAAGGCTACGACCGGATGCCGGAGCTGTACGCGGAGACGCCGGTGGTGAATTCGTTGAACGCGTTTCGCTTCGAGCGGATTTATTTCGCGAGTCCGTGGTTGAAGGAGGCGGCGGAGCAGGGGGGCTTTCAAGTCGGCCACGGCGAGGTGATTCATCCCGGCATCCCGACGCAGAATTTCATCGGTGAAGTGAAGCCCGCGTCCGCGCCGGTGGAGAAATTTCTCGTGGTGTCGGCGTTGCACAAGCGCAGCGGCGTGCTGACGGCGGTGAAGGCCATTCAACATCTCCGCAAGACCGGCGTGCGCGTCAGCCTGAGCATTTACGGGAAGGGCGATTCGGCCTACGTCGCGGAATTGCGCTCGCTCATCGCCATGCAGCAATTGCCGGTGGAATTTCTGAACGTGTCGAACCTCGTGCGCGATCTGCCCGCCGTGTATCGGCGGCACGACGCGCTGCTCTACCCGAGCGAGGAGCCGGAGCCATTTTCTTTCACGGTGCTGGAGGCGATGGCGGCGGGCCTGCCGGTGGTCGGCACCGCGCTGGGCGGCACACGCGAACTTTTGCGGCACGGCGAGAACGCCTTCACCGCGCGCCCCGGCGAGCCGTATGAGCTGGCGCAGAGCATCCAGGAACTCCAGCGCTCGCCTGCGCTGCGTCATCAGATGGCCGAGAGCGCGCAGAGCGGAGTGCTCTCGAATTTCAACGAGACGGTGGTGACGGATCGCATCGAGACGTTTCTGGAAACGTCGTTGCAATCGTGGCAGCAGTAGTGTGCCGCCAGCATCTTGCTGGCGGGTTTGCGCTGCGTTCTCCAGAACCGACCAGCGAGACGCTGGCGGCACGCTACGCCCGCGCTTCGATCAGATGGCTCGTCGAAAGCGCCGACCAGTCTTGCGTGAATGGATCGGGCGAGCCTTCGCGCTGCGCCGTGGCCACGGCCTGCTCGACTTCGAGCACGGCTTCACTGCGCCAGGCCGCCAGCGTCGCGGCGTCGGCCAGCTTTTGCCGCGTGAGAAATTCCTCCGCCACCTTCAGGCAGTCGCGGCCCAGCGTGGACTGTTTCAACTCCGGCACGATGTAGCCCGCGTCGTCATGCTCGCCGTGACCGCAGAGGCGCAGCAGGCGCGCGACGATCAATTGCGGCCCGCCCCCCTCGCGCGCGGACTGCACGGCGCGCGTCGTCACGTCGAGGCATGACGCGAAGTCCGTGCCGTCAATTGAATGCACGTCCACGCCGTAGCCCGCGGCCTTGTCGGCCAGCGACGCACACGCAAACTGCGACGCGGTGGGTGTGGAGTAGGCGTATTGATTGTCCGCCACGAGGAGAATGAGCGGCAGTTTCTCCACCGCCGCCTGATTCAACGCCTCGTGAAAGGAGCCGGTAGAAGTCGCGCCATCGCCAATGCAGGTCGCGCCGACAAAATCGGTTTCACCCTGAAAACGTTTCGCGATGAGTCCGCCGTTCACCACGGAAATCATCGCGCCGAGATGGCTGATCATTGGGAGCAATCCTTCGCGCGGGCGACCGCGATGGACATTGCCATCACGCGCGCGCATCGGGCCGAGCGGCGAGCCGAGATACGTGCGAACGGCATCAATGACTGGCTCGCCAAAGGCCAGCCGTCCCGCGCCGTCGCGAATGAGCGGCGCGAAGAGATCGCCGCGCCGGAGATTGATGCCCACCGCCACGCTGACCGCTTCCTGGCCGCGTCCAAGGAAGACGCCGCCGTGGATTTTGCCGGCGCGATAGAGGCTGGCGAATTTGTCGTCGAGCACGCGCGCCAGGAGCATCCAGCGAAAGGCCTGGACCTGTTGTTCCTGCGTGGAAGACCGCGCGCACACGGGCTGGGCCACCGTTTCAAGCATGGGCGGAATTTAGAATGCGTCGCGCGGCGGGCGCAATCCTTCTTGCGGGGCGGCGCGCGGGTTTTCAACCCGCAGCAATGTGAGATGGCGAATGGTGCCCGCAAGTTCTTGCGCCCCGGCGTGTGAACAGTGCTGCGGGTTGAAAACCCGCGCGCCACAAACCCGTGGTTGCCGCTGGCACCGCGCTTGGCTACAACGACGCCGTGTTCAGCCCGAACAACTCCGTGGCGTGGCGCGCGCTTGGCGCGCGGCTCCGGCATCCCCGCTGGCTCCTCGCCGCCGGAATTATTTTCACCGCGCTGTTCGTCATCTCCTGCTCGACGCTCGGACGCCGCCTCGCACCGCCGCCGGAAATTCCCGGCGCGACCTTCACTGGCAATAACTCGTGCAAGGATTGCCACGCCAATTACACACGCGGTTTCGACGCCGGCCCACACGGACGGATGCACGTCGAACTGGCGAAGATGGCCGGCGGCACTGGCTGCGAATCATGCCATGGTCCCGGTAGCAAACACATCGCGGTCGGCGGCGGGCGCGGGAAGTTCATCGTGAATCCAGGGCGCGACGCGCAGGCGTGCTACTCGTGCCATCTGGAAATCCAGACCGACTTCCAGCTCCCGCATCATCACCCGGTCAACGAAGGTAAAATGAATTGCGTGCAATGCCACGACCCGCACGGCGCGGACATCATGAAGCCCGCCGGCGGACTCGCGATGGCGCGTCAGAACGAGCAGTGCGCGAGCTGTCATCGCGAGCAGACGCGGCGCTTCGTCTTCGAGCACGCGGCGTTGCGCGAGGGCTGCGTCACCTGCCACGCGCCGCACGGTTCCATGAATCGCAAGATGCTCACGCAGCCCGATCCGAATCTCTGCCTGCGCTGCCACGCGCAGGTCGCCAGCCCCGGCGTGGCGCGCGGCAATATCGTCATCGGCAAGGTCAATCACACGACCTTCATGCAGCGTGGCACCTGCTGGACCTCCGGCTGCCACACCGCCGTGCATGGCTCGAACGTGGACCCGTATCTGCGCTACTGATGAAGCCGACGATGAAGTCCAAGGTCCAAAGTCCGAGGTCCAAGGTCGGAGCGCTTTCGATTGTAGCGGTGTCTCGTGAGAGCGCCGCC
>JAYVQC010000260.1:0-14553 GCA_043757045.1 Akkermansia sp.
CACGAGGCGCTTGCAATTTCGCGACAGCGTTTGGAGTGCGGTCGCTTTAGCGCCGCTTTTCCCCCGGCAAGTAACTTCATGGCAGCCGCCTCCACACCGTCTGGCGCAAGAGCAATTCCAACAGCAGCAACCCCAGCGCGGGCGCGGCGAACCAGGCCATCAATTCGCGGTAGCTCTTCTGCCTGCCCTCGGTGAAATGCGCCTTCTCCAGCTTGTCAATCTGCTGATACACGCTGCGCAGACCGGCGTAGTCCGCGACTTGAAACGACTGGCCGCCCGTAAGCTTTGGCACTTGCACCATCTCGTTCTCGCGATCCTGCCGAAGCATCCCCATGTCCTTGAAATCCACGACCTGGATCAGATGCACCTTGATGCCGAGCTTCGCGAGTTCCTTCGCAACGTCCTTCGGCGGCGGGCCGGCATTCACCTGCTCCGCGTCGCTCACGAGAATGATAACTTTGGTTTGGTTCGTCGCGGGCAGGAGATGTTCCGCTGCGATCAACAAACCCGAGCCGGGAGCCGTGCCGCGCCCAGGCTTCTCGTCCTTGAGCCGCGCAATCATCCAGTCGTGATCCAACGTCAGTGGACTGATGAGAAAAGCGTCCATGTCGAATCGCACCGCGCCAATCTTGTCCTTGGGCCGCGACCGCAGAAATTCCCCGATGACTTTGATCAGTGCGTCCGAGCGCGACACCTTCTTGTTCTCCATCATGAAGTCCTTGGTCTTCATGGTCCCGGAAAAATCCATGACCAGCATGATGTTGATGCCCTTGGCGTCTTCATCGCCAATGCCCTTCTCGACTTGCGGACGTGCCAGCGCGAGCAACAAGAGTGTGAGCGCGAGATAACGGAACGCCGCGAGCCACGACTTGCGCCGGAAGCGCGCCTGCCGCGCCGCCGCACGTAGAAGTTCACCAGACGAAAAAGATACCGCCGCCACAGGCGAGAAGCGTCCCCGCAGCCAGGCCCAGAGAGGGATGAGCAACAGCAGCAGCAACAACCAAGGCGCGGCGAAGCGGAAGGTTTTTAGCAGCGGCTGGAGATCGTTCCAATTCACGAGCGCACCTCAGCCTTCACGGGCGCAACCCGCGTCTCCGTCACGAACCGCACCGCCGCGTGATGCTGCGCTTCCAACTCGACCAGTTCCGCGCGGGCGCGGGCGAACTTCAGGAAGTCACAAGTGCCGAGGAAATCGGCGAGAAGTTTCCGGTGCGTCTGTTCGAGGCTCGGCGAGGCAGCGGCCTCGACGAGAAATTCCTCGGTGGAGCGGCGCGGGGCCACGATGGTGAATCGCCGCTCGATGTAGCGGCGCACGATGTTGGAAACCTCGATGCCGTACGGCCGTGAATTCTCAGGCGAGAGCAGCGCCCGGGCTTTCTCCAGTTCCGCCAAAGCGTCCTCGTGCGCGTGCGCGGCCACTTGTCCTTGTGCAGCCAGGCGCGCGGCGTTGCGGCGACGGATAAAGAATGCGATGCCGCCGATGACCGCGACCGCAAGCAACACCCAGACCCAGGCCGGCGGCGCTTGCCACGGCTCCAAGAGCCGCAGGTCGTCAATGATGTTTGTGGCGGTGTTCACGGGTGCAACCGGTGGTAACGCGTCTCAAAAAACTTCGTCAGCGCCTTGAGGTAGGGCTGATCGGTCTGCACTTCGATGGTGTCGAGTCCGGCCTTGGTGAAGAGACGCCGCAAGCCAGACAGCCGCGACTGCGCCCCAGTGGAAAAAAGTTTGCGCGCCTCGGGGTCGGCGGTGTTGATCTCAAGCACCTCGCCGGTTTCTGAATCCTCGAAGGCAATCCAGCCCACGTCCGGCAGTTCGCGTTCGCTCGCGTCCACCACCGGCACGGCGATGAGGTCGTGCTTGCGCCCGACCACTTTCAATGCACGCTCGAACTCCTTGTCCATGAAGTCAGAGATGACGAAAATGACGGCGCGGCGTGAGAGCGCATGGCTGACGTGGTTCAGCGCCGCCGTGAGGTTTGTGCCCTGATGCTTGGGTTGATGCGTCAGGATCTCGCTGATGATGCGCAACACATGCTGACGGCCCTTCGAGGGACGGACAAATTTTTCGGTCTTCTCCGTGAAGAGCAGCAGACCCACGCGGTCGTTGTTGTGAATGGCGCTGAAGGCCAGCACGGCCGCAAGTTCGGCGGCGAGTTCGCGCTTGCTCTGGTTCACCGAGCCGGTACCGCCAGATGCGCTCGCATCCACGAGGAGCAGCACCGTCATCTCGCGTTCCTCGACGTACTTCTTGATGTGTACCTCGCCCGTACGCGCGGTGACGTTCCAATCGATGCGGCGCACTTCGTCGCCGGCCTGGTAAAGACGCACTTCGTCGAAGTCCATCCCACGCCCCTTGAAGACGGAGTGGTACTGCCCGGCCATGAGGTCTTCCACGAGCCGCACCGTGCGCATCTCGATGTGCCGGATCTTTTTGAGCCACTCCTTGGGGATCATGGGCGAATGAAATCCGAAATCCGAAATCCGAAATCCGAAAGAAGCCCGAAGGACGAAATCCGAAGCAACACCGTCCATGCGCTTAACGCACTTCGGACTTCGGGCTTCGGAGTTCTTTCGGATTTCGACATTCGGATTTCGACATTCGGATTTCGGATTTGCTCTTACGGCACCGCAATCAAGTCGAGCAGTTGCTTCACCAGCAGCTCGCTCGTCACTTCATCGGCCTCGGCCTCGAACGTGGTGATGATACGATGGCGCAACACATCGGGCGCGATGCTCTTCACGTCCTGCGGCGTGACGTAGCCACGTCCGCCCATAAACGCCGCCGCCTTCGCTGCGAGCGTGAGATTGATGGTGGCGCGCGGCGAACCGCCGAAACGAATCTTGCCGACGAGGGCTGGAGCCAGCCGCGCCGGTTCGCGCGTGGCAAAGACGAGCTTGATGATGTAGTCGGAAATCTGATCATCCACATGCACCTGATCCACGAGCTGGCGCATCTCCAGAATTTTCTCCGGCTGAATGATGGGCTTGAGCGGCTCGCGCGCGCTGGTCTTCGCCATCATGTGCATGATCTGCTTTTCCTCGGCCTCGCTCGGATAGCCGACCACGACCTTCAACATGAAACGATCCACCTGCGCCTCGGGCAGCGAGTAGGTGCCTTCCTGCTCGATGGGATTCTGCGTCGCCAGCACGAGGAAAGGTTTCGGCAACGGGAAGGTTTCTTCGCCAATCGTCACCTGCCGCTCCTGCATCGCTTCGAGCAACGCGCTCTGCACCTTGGCCGGCGCGCGGTTGATTTCGTCGGCGAGAATCAGGTTGGCGAAGATGGGACCCTTCTTGGTCGAGTAGGTGCCTTCGCGCGGATTGTAAATGAGGTTGCCCAGCAGATCGCTCGGCAACAGGTCGGGCGTGAACTGGATGCGCTGAAATTTGGTGTGAATGCACTGCGCCAGCGCGCTCACCGTCGCCGTCTTCGCCAAGCCCGGCACACCTTCGAGCAGCACATGCCCGTTCGCCAGCAACCCGATGAGCAGCCGGTCAATCAAGTAGCGCTGCCCGACGATGGACTTGGCCATCTCCTGCTGGATGCCGGTGATGAGCGGCGTCATCGCCTGGATTTGTTTGGTCAACTGTTCAGTCTCAGATTTCATGATTCATCACCGCAACGGCACGGGTTTAAGCCGTTAAGAGACGGCCCCTTTCCCCGGCTATTCAGAATGGTTGGATGACAAACAAGGAACGATGCGGTTCAAGTCGCGGGCGGATAACGGGGAGAGTGGAGCGGGCGAAGGGAATCGAACCCTCGTGTGCAGTTTGGAAGACTGCCGTTCTACCATTGAACTACGCCCGCATCCGAATGGCGGCACTGTAGCGGCGTGAAAACTCATGTCAATGCAACCGCCGGGCGCGCAGTTTTCTGTTGCCGGCCTGATGGCAAACGATTTGTCTCTGCGCCCATGACCATCACGTTGCGCGACCTCGCTAAAATGATCGACCACTCGCTCCTGCATCCCACGATGACGGATGAGGACGTGCGCAAGGGTTGCGAGCTGGCCCGGAAATACGACGTGGCCACCGCGTGCGTGAAGCCCTACTCGATTCCGCTCGCGCGCGAAGTGCTGGCCGGCTCCAGCGTGCTCATCTGTCCGGTGATTGGCTTCCCGCACGGCAACAGCACCACGAGCATGAAAATCCGCGAGGCCGAGGCGGCGGCGCAGGCCGGCGGCGCGGAGATCGACATGGTCATCAACATCGGCAAGGCGCTGGGCGGCGACTGGACTTATGTGCGCGACGAGATCAAAGCCATCAACGATGCGGTGGTGACGCACGGCGCGATTCTGAAAGTAATTTTTGAGAACGACTATTTGCAGGACGCGCACATCCTCCGGCTCTGCGCCATCTGCTCGGAGGTTGGCGTGGCGTTTGTGAAAACTTCCACGGGCTACGGTTTCGTGAAGCAGCCGGATGGGTCCTACAACTACAAGGGAGCAACCATCGAGCACTTGAAACTGATGCGCGCGAACTGTCCGCCCAGCGTGCAGATCAAAGCGGCGGGCGGCGTGCGGACGCTGGATGATTTGCTGCTCGTGCGCTCGCTGGGCGTCACGCGCATCGGAGCAACGGCCACGGCGGCGATGCTGGAGGAGGCGAAGCAACGCGGCATCGGCGAAACTCCCGTGACGATGGAGAGCGCGTCCAAGGGGTTGTTGGCGGGCGGGTATTGATCGCAGCGTGCCGCCAGCGTCTCGCTGGCGGAATAAGCCAACCGCGCCAGCGAGGCGCTGGCGACACGTTAAAGAAAAAAAGCGGCGGTCTTTCGACCGCCGCTTCTTCGTAAAAAACTCGCGCTTACTTCTTCTCGGCGCGCTTGGGCTTCGCTTCGACCGGCGCTTCCTCACCTTTGCGGCCACGCTTTTCGCTGACGCGGCCCGTGGTCGCGGCGGCTTCCGCGGTCGGCAGCGGATGATCGCTTTCCACGCGAACCTTCATCGAGGTCGTAACCTCGGTGTGCAGGCGCAACTGGACCTCGTGCTCGCCCAGGGTCTTGATCGGCGCGTCGAGGTGAATCTTTTTCTTGTCGAGCGTGATGTCGAACTGGGTCTTGAGCTGGTCGGCAATGCTGCCGGACGTGACCGCACCGAACATCTTGCCGTCGTCGCCGGTCTTCACGGTGATGACCGCGATGAGCTTCGAGATGCTCTTGGACAGCTCGTTCATGGTGTTGAACTCGTGCGCCTCGCGCTCGGCGCGGCGCTGACGGAGGGATTCGAGCCGGCGCTTGTTCGCGCCGCTGACCGGAATGGCGAGTCCCTGCGGGTAGAGATAGTTGCGCGCGTAACCGGCGGCGACCTTCACCTGGTCGGATTCACCGCCGAGTCCGGCGATGTTGTGGGTGAGAATGACTTCAGTCTTGGGCATAAATTTTTGAGAGTTGAACGTGAATCAGAACGGAACGTCGTCGCCTTCGTGCGGCGGAACATCAGAATCAGGAGCTGGCGCGGACGGGGCAGCGGGCCGCGACGGGCGCGGGGCCGGGGGCGCGGACGGAGCCGATGGAGCGCCGCCGCCGCCTTCGCGGTTACCGGTACCGAGAAATTGAAAACCTTCGACGATCACGCCCATCTTGCTGCGCTTCTGGCCGGTGGCCTTGTCGTCCCACTGGTCGAGCTTCAAGCGGCCTTCGATCAGAATGGGGCTGCCTTTGCGCATGTACTGGCCGAGCGTCTCGGCTTGTTTCCCGAAGGCGTCCACATCCACGAACGTGACTTCTTCCTTCGTCTCGCCGGACTCGTTGGTCCATTTGCGATTGATGGCGAGGCCCAATTTGGCAATGGCCATGCCTTTGGGCGTGTAGCGCAACTCGGGGTCGCGCGTCAGATTGCCCGCCAGGATGACTTTGTTGAAATTGGCCACGATTGCCTCGCTGGATTACTTCGCCGCCGTTGCTTCCACGACCGCCGGAGCGTCGGTGAAGAGGACGCGGAACACGTCGTTGTTCAGCGCGAACTTGCTGCGGAGCGGCGCGATCACGGTCGCGCCCGCCTCGAAAATAACGTTCACGTAGAAGCCGGACGTGTGGCGCTTGTCGGCCACGCGCGTGAAGGCGCGCTTTTCCATCTTCTGCACGGTCTCGACCTTGCCGCCAGCCGCCGTGATGTCCGCCGAGATGGCGTCAATGATGTCCTTGACGCTCTCTTCTTTCGCCGCCGTGTTCAAAATGAACAAACCTTCGTATCGTTTCATGCTTCTTAAACTTGGGAGTCCACGACTCCGTTAAACCGATTCATCGCCTTCTCGATCCCCTCCGCCACCCGGCACTCGGCCTGGTGGGCGGCCCGCTGCAAAACTTTTTCCAAGAGCGACGCTTCGTCCGCGCCGAACTTGCCGAGCACATGGCCCGTTATTTCCCGCCGGCCATCCTTTCGTCCGATGCCGACTTTCAACCGCGCGAACTCGCGCGAGCCGACATGCTGCTCAATGGACTCCAGTCCATGATGCCCGCCACTGCTGCCTTTCGGCTTCAGCCGGATTTCGCCGAATGGCAAATCCGCGTCATCCACCACCACCAGCAACTGCCCCAGCGGCACCTGATAAAAATTTAGCAGTGCCGCCACGCTCTGCCCGCTCAAATTCATGAACGTCTGAGGTTCCGCGAACAGAACCTTGCGCCCGTCCCGCTCGGCTTTCGCCACCCGCGCGTGGAACTTCTTCTCGAAGTTCCATCCGGCCTTCGCCCGCTGCGCTAATTCCTCGACGACGAGAAAACCGGCGTTGTGCCGCGTGCGAACATAGTCCGCACCTGGATTTCCCAAGCCCACGATGAGAAACAAACTCTCCATCAGTGGGTTGGAGTTCACGCTTTAGCGTAAGCCGGAACAAGCCAAAGCTTGGACTCCAGCGTAACGCCGCCGCGTTACTTCTTCTTTTCTTCCTTCTTGTCGCCCGCTGCGGCCTTGGCCGGAGCAGCACCCTTCGCGGACGCGGCTTTCGCAGGAGCGGCTTTGCCGTCGGCGGCAGTACCGTCTTCCTTCTTTTCCTTGATCATCTCGACCTCGCCAGTCGTACCAGCGGCGGCCGCGGCGGCGGTCTCTTCGGCTTCCGTCACCGGAGCAGCCACGGAGAAAACGACCTTCTTCTTTTCACCAAGGAATTCCACGCCCTCGATGGTCGCGATGTCGCCGAGGTGAATAAACTTGCCGATTTCCAGCGCGGAAACGTCCACGGTGATCTGTTCGGGCAAATCCTTGGGCAGCGCGCGAACTTTGATTTTGAAAACAACGTGTTCCAGCGTGCCGCCCCCGGACTTGACGCCGACCGCCTCGCCCGTGGGTTCCACCGGCACGAACACGGTGACTGCTTCGTTGTTCGAGACCTCGTGGAGGTCCACATGAAGAATGGTGCCGCGCAGCGGGTGGTGCTGAATGTCCTGCACCAGCGCGAGGCGCTTGGGCTTCGCGTCGCCCTGCACCGAGAGGTCCACGAGCACGTTCTCGCTGACCGAGTGGTGGATCAGTTTATCGATCTCGATCTGGTTCAGCTCGAGGTTTTGCGGTTGCACGCCCCGGCCGTAAATGACGGCGGGCACGCGCTTGGCTTGTTCACGCAGTTTCTTCACTCCACCGCGGCGGACAGCCGTGCGGGGAAACGCATTCAATGGCACTGATTTCATTCTTAAATCTTTCTTCCAAAAGGCTAGCTGGTGCGCCCGCCCTTAAATTCAAAAAGCGAAGTCACCGACGAATTGCTGTGAATTCGTTTGATGGCTTCACCCAGCAAACCCGCCACCGACAGCGTGGTTATTTTCACACCGTCTATTTCGGGGCGGCAGACAGTATCAGTGGTGATCAGTTCGTCAATCGCCGATTTTTTCAATCTTTCGATGCCGAGATCATTGAGCAAAGCATGGGAAACACAGGCTAGAATCTGCTTCGCCCCGCTCTTCTTGAGCAACGCCGCCGCTGTCGTCAGCGTCCCCGCCGTCTCCGTCAAATCGTCCACGAGCAGAATATTTCGCCCGTCAATGTCGCCGATGATGCCCATGCTCTCGACCTCGCTGGCGCTCTTGCGGCGCTTGGCGACAATAGCTAATTCCATGTCCAGGGCTTGCGAGTAGGCGTAAGCCATCTTCAATCCGCCCACGTCCGGGCTGACTACGATGAAGTTCTTCAAGTCCTTCGTCTTCAAGTACTCGTAAATCACCGGCGCGGCGTAGAGATGGTCCACCGGAATGTCGAAGAAGCCCTGAATCTGCTGCGCGTGCAGGTCCATCGTGAGCACGCGGTTCGCACCGGCGGTCACGAGGAGGTTCGCCACGAGCTTCGCGGTGATGGGCACGCGCGGCTGGTCTTTGCGATCCTGGCGCGCGTAACCGTAGAACGGCAGCACCGCCGTGATGCGATTCGCGCTCGCCCGCTTGAGCGCATCAATCATGATGAACATCTCCATCAAGTTGTGGTTCGTCGGCGGACAGGTGGACTGGATGAGGAAGACATCCTCGCCGCGCACGTTCTCCTCGATCTTCACGAAGGTCTCGCCGTCGGGAAACGCGCTCACCGTGCTCTGGCCCAGTTCGAGACCGACGTTCTTGGCGATGGCCTCCGCGAGGAGACGATTGGACGTGCCGCAAAAAATTTTCACAGGTGCAACGGATTCCGAGACAACAAACGCCACCGTTCTGGTGGCGACGAGGCGCGAATCTAAACAGCGGCAAAGGTGTGGCAAGGACGATCTGTTCACAAGCCGCGCGGCGGGTGCATCTTGCAGAGACCGCGATTGGGGCGCGGGCGGGACGCCCGCGCTCCTTCGCTCCGAACATGGCGGCATCTTCCAGATGCACCACCGCGCGGTTCCGGCTTTCGCCGCCCGCGCGTTTCACCTTTACTCCGCGCGTGTTGCCCATCGTTGCGTCTGTGTGCTTGGAGCGCCGCCATCCTTGGCGGCTGTTCTTCATCACGATACTCGCGCTGCTGACCACCGGCTGCGACACCACGCGCTATTACCGTCAGGCCATCGCGGGGCAATACGAGTTGATGGCGCGACAGGAGAAAATTTCCAAACTGCTCTCGCGCACGAACACGCCGCCCGAGTTGCGTGGCAAACTGGAACTGGTCTTGCGCCTGCGAGAATTTGCCGAGCGCGAATTGCACCTGAAGACCGACGGCCACTATGCCAAATACGCCGACCTCCAGCGCCCCTACGTGGTGTGGAACGTCTATGCCGCGCCGGAATTTTCCGTGGAGCCGAAGCGCTGGTGGTATCCCGTCGTCGGCAAGCTCAAGTATCGCGGCTTCTTCGCCGAGGCCGACGCGAGCGCCTGTGCCGCGCAACTGGCGCAGGAAGGTTACGATGTGCATGTCGGCGGCACGGAGGCGTACTCGACACTCGGCTACTTCAAAGACCCGGTGCTGAACACCTTCATCCATCATCCGCCGGCCGACCTGGCGGAGACATTGTTTCACGAACTCGCGCATCAACGCCTGTTCGCGAGCGGCGACACGGATTTCAACGAAGCCTTCGCCACGGCGGTCGGCGAGGAAGGCGCGCGCCGCTGGCTGGCGCAACACGGCGACGCGACGGCGCGCGCGGAGTTCGATCTGGATTTGCAGCGCCAGCGACAATTCGTGGCGCTGGTGCTGCAAGCACGGGCGGAGCTGAAGAAAGTTTATGGCGAGGACGAGACGGCGGCGGTCGCCATCCCACGGCCGGTGCGTGAGAAGCAGGCGGCGAAGGAACGCATCATCGCCCAACTGCGCGCGGACTACGAAGCGTTGAAGATGAGTTGGAATGGCTATCGAGGCTACGACGGCTGGTTCCAGCGACCGGTCAACAACGCGCGGCTGAACACCATCGCGACCTACCACACCTTGGTGCCGGCGTTCCAACAGTTGCTCGCCCGCCACGGCGGGGATTGGCCCGCCTTTTACGCCGAGGCCAAGGCGCTCGCGGCGACACCAAAGAAAGGGCGGCACGAGAAACTCCTCGCGCTGGCGAACGCTGCGCCGCCCGTCACGGGTGGAAGTTCACCGGGCACCTCCGCCCCCTGACGCTGGTCAACGGGTTGCAACCGCCGCGCCGTTCTGCGAGAACGCGCGCGCATGGCCAAAAAAATTCCGACCGTCTTGGTGTTCAGCCTCGCGGTCTCGCTGCTGATTTTCAGCTCGGGCTGCGCGGCTCGAAAACCCACCACCTCCCGGCCTATCACCCGCATCGGTTTCGGCTCCTGCATCAACATCGCCGAGCATCCCATGCTCGACCGGACGCTCACCCTGCCCTTCGATCTCTTCGTGCTACTCGGGGACAATATCTACGCGGATACCACGAACATGAACGTCATGGCGGAGAAATATCGCGTGCGGAAGGAGAGCGCTTTTTTCCGGGGACTGCGAAAGAAGGCGCCGGTGCTCGCCACCTGGGACGATCATGATTTCGGCTGGAACGATGCGGGATCCAATTACGCGCAGCGTGCGGCCTCACAAAAACTGTTCCTCGATTTCATGGACGAGCCGGCCCGTTCGCCGCGCCGTCGTCGCGAAGGCGTTTATGACGCGCATCTTTTCGGTTCGCCGGGCCGGAGCGTGCAAATCATCCTGCTCGACACGCGCTATTTCCGCAGCGCCCTGGCCACCGGCCAGAACAACGTGACGCCGAGCGGCGGGAAATACATACCGCATCCCGACCCGGACGTGACCATGCTCGGCGAGGCGCAATGGACGTGGCTGGAGGAACAATTGCGCGTGCCGGCGGATGTGCGCGTCATCGCGTCGAGCATCCAGTTTCTCTCCGAGTTCAGCGGCGCGGAGGCGTGGGCCAATCTCCCCCGCGAAAAACAGCGCATGCTCGACCTCCTGCAAAAGACCCGCGCGAACGGTGTCGTCTTTATCAGCGGCGACCGGCATTGGGCGGAGCTTTCGCGCCTCGACCGCACCGGCGATTATCCCCTTTACGACCAGACCTCCAGCGGCCTCACGGAGTCCCACGCACGCGGCACGCCCACGCCCAACCGCCTGCGCGACGGCCCCACGTATCACGACACCAACGTCGGCCTCCTGACCATTGACTGGCGCGAACCCGCGCCGCTCCTGCGCCTGCAAGTGATCGATGTGAACGGCACGACGCGGATGGAAAAGCAATTCGTGGCGGGCCGGACGGGCAGCGAACGCTGAGACGAGGATGAAGCGGCATCCGCACCATGATGAAACTTGCATTCGTTGATCGGGCGTCGCCATGCCTCGCCAAATCAACCTCACAGGTGAGTAAGCAAACTGCGGACAAGGCCGCCGCAAATCCGGCGAGGCCGACGACACGCGATTGGAAAAATTGCTCTATGAGTTCCGCGCGCTGAGAAGCTAAAGCTGCTTGAAGGCTGGCCAAAAAATCGCTGACCTGCGCCGCCCGAGCTTCAACCAACTTGCTCAAGTCAGAACTGCGCACGCTTCGACAACCACGAAATCAGTTTGCATCGCCGCCCTCCCTGCCGATATTCCGCGCCCAAGAATTTTAGGAGCGCCGAGCATTGCTCGGCTGGGGCGATGGCGAATCCTGCCGAGCGATGCTCGGCGCTCCGCTGAATGGATTTTCAAAATATGGCTGACGACAAGAAGCATGTTTACGACGAGAGCAAGATCAAGACGCTCTCCTCGCTCGATCACATCCGCCTGCGCACGGGCATGTACATCGGGCGCATCGGCGACGGGTCGCATCAGGACGACGGCTGCTACGTGCTGATGAAGGAGGTCGTGGACAACACCATTGATGAATTCATCATGGGCCACGGCAAGGAGGTGAACATCAAGATCGAGGGAACGCGCGTGAGTGTGCGCGACTTCGGGCGCGGGATTCCGCTGGGCAAGGTCATTGACTGCGTGTCGCAGATTAACACCGGCGCGAAGTACAACGACGACGTGTTCCAGTTCAGCGTGGGCCTGAACGGCGTGGGCACGAAGGCGGTGAATGCGCTGTCGAAGGAGTTCATCGTGCGCTCGTTTCGTGACGGGCAGTTCGTCGAGGCGCGCTTCAAGCAGGGCAAGCTCAAGAAGGAAGACAAGGGCAAGACCACTGAGCCGAATGGCACCTACGTCGAGTTCGAGCCGGACCCGGAAATTTTCAAAGACTCGGAGTTCAAGACTGAGTTCATCGAGAAGCGCCTGCGCCATTACACTTATTTGAACACGGGGCTGAAGCTGAACTTCAACGGCCAGACGTTTGTGTCGCGGCGCGGGCTGATGGACCTGGTGATCGAGGATTTGGCGAAGGACGGCTCGGAGGCGATTTATGCGCCGCTCCATTACACGAGCAAGACGCTGGAATTCTGTTTCACGCATACCAACAGCCGCTACGGCGAGACGTTTTATTCGTTCGTCAACGGCCAGTTCACCAGCGACGGCGGCACGCACCTGAGCGCGTTTCGCGAAGGCCTGCTCAAGGCGGTGAACGAATACGCCAAGGGCAAGTTCGAGGGCGATGACGTGCGCGAGTGCATGATCGGCGCGGTGGCGATTCGCCTGAAAGACCCGATGTTCGAGTCGCAGACGAAGAACAAGCTGGGCAACACCGAGATTCGCACCGAGCTGGTCAACACCGTGCGCGAAGAGTTGCTGCACTTCTTCAATCGCAACAAGGACATCGCCACGAAGATTCTCGCGAAGGTCACGGACACGCAGCAGTTGCGGAAGGAATTGCAGGAGGTGAAGAAGCTCGCGCGCGACCGCGCCAAGGCCATCACCATTCGCATCCCGCAGTTGAAGGACTGCAAAAACCATCTCGACAAGAAGCGCGACAAGGGCAAAGGCACGATGGTCTTCATCTGCGAGGGCCAGTCCGCCGCCGGTTCCATCACGAGCTGTCGCGACGTGAGCAACCAGGCCGTGTTCGTCCTCAAGGGCAAGCCGCTCAACGTCTGGGACCTCAAGCGCGACGTGGTGTACAAGAACGACGAGATGTACAACCTCATGCAGAGTCTGAACATCGAGGACAACATCGAGGGATTGCGCTACGACAAGGTCATCCTCGCCACCGACGCCGACGTGGACGGGCTGCACATCCGCAACCTGATGATCACCTACTTCTTCCGCTTCTTCGATCAGGTGGTGCAGGACCAGCACCTCTACATTCTCGAGACGCCGCTCTTCCGCGTGCGCAACAAGCAGGAGACGATCTATTGCTACAGCGAAGCCGAGCGCGACAAGGCGTCGGCAAAGCTGGGCGGCAAGCCGGAGATCACACGCTTCAAAGGGCTGGGCGAAATTTCCCCGGCGGAGTTCAAGCAATTCATCGGCAAAGACATGCGGGTGAGCCGCGTGGAATACGCGCCCAAGGTGGACAGCCAGCAGATTCTCACCTTCTACATGGGCAAGAACACGCCCGAGCGGAAGGACTACATCATGGCGAATCTGGTCGTGGCGGTGGAGGAATAGCCGACGGTGGTGGGCCGAAACTCCGACGTTAATCGGACATGATCGCCAGCATGGTGCAGCCCTGCCCGGCTACTGCGACTGGAGCCGGAAGAACGCCGCATTGTTCGATCCGGGAAACTGAAATTCCAACTTCCCTTGCCCATTGATCAAAGTGGACGAACCCGCCCCATTCATCGGGAAAGCCAGGAAATTGGTGAGGTTGGTGGTGAGGCTACTCGCCTTCTGCACCGCGATGGTGAGTTTGAACAACCCGTTTGTGGAGTCTTTCTGGAGCAGTGGCACGCCCACGTTCAGCGCCTGGATCTGGTTCGTGGTGTAGAGGCCGGCGCTTTCAGCTCCGCCGTAATAGGTGGTCACCAGCGCGGCCTGATTCACCTGCCAGTCGAAACCGAGGGCGCTGAGGTTGAACTCGGCCACGTCGTTCATGCCGTCGCCGTCCGTATCCTGGGTGCTGAGGAGGCCAGTGCCGGTGAGGGCGATGTCGAAGGGGTTTTCATTCACGTCGTCGCTGGGGATGCGCAGCGTGGTGCCGCGCGCGCCGCCTGCACCGGGGTTGAACGTGACGCTGAAGGTGGTCTGCTGCCCGGCGGGGATGACGAGCAGGATGCCGGTGGTGTTCACGCTGAAGTCGCCCGCACTTCCGCCGGTGACGGCGGGTGCGGTGATGGTGAGGTCGCTCGTGCCGAGGTTGCGGATGGTGAAGACTTTTGGCGCGCTGAGGCTGCCGGGGGGCCGCCCGCCAAAGCCGATGCTGGCCGTGCCTGCGGTGAGGTCCGTCCCGGCAGGCTGCTCGATGGCGATCTCCGGTCCGAAGGTGGTGAACGTGCCCGCGATGGTGTAAGCGGCACCGAAGGCGTTTGTGGCATACGCCTTGAAGCTGTAGGCAATGCCAGGCGTGAGGCCGGTGACGGGGACGGTGAAGACGCCCGTCGTGCCGCTTGCGGGCACGATCGTGACGCCGGTGCCGCCGATGGTCGGTTCCCCGTTCGTCGCCGTCGCGGCGAAAACCACCCCGCGCCCGCTGATGGTTGCGCCGCCGTCGCTCGTCACATTCCCGCCCAGCGTGGCGGTGGTGAGGGTGATACTCGCACTGGTCGGCGAGGTCACGGTGGCGAACGGGGCGAAGACGTAGGCCGCGCCGGAGTCGAAGTTGCTGGCATTCTCGTTGGGCGTGCTGTTCA
>JAYVQC010000261.1:0-14525 GCA_043757045.1 Akkermansia sp.
GGCTCCGCCCCTCCCTGCGCACGCCAGCGCGGAAACCAAACAACCATGAACCCAAACTCTCATAGCAACTGGATCAAAGATTGGGGGCTTGCCAAAGACTGCGAACCGCTCACGCTCGGCTTGTGCCGTTATCCCGAAACCGTGACGCACCAGGGCGCGAGCGTGCCGACGAAGATGGGCGGCGGCTGGCGCTTCGCCGGATTCAGCAAAACGCAATACGCGAGTTTGCAGGGCTGGGAACATTTTCTGCGCTGTCATCGCGCCGTGGTGGAATCGCTCGCGGAGTGGCGCACGCTGGGTGTGCGCGTGAAAATCACTGACGAAGGCGATTACTGGCCGCGCCGCTCTGTGTCGGCGTTGCGCCGCAACGTGGACAACATGAATGGGCTGGTAGCCGCGATGGCCGGAACACTCAAGGACGCGGACGGCGGCGAAGGCGCGGGCATCGAATCGCCCATTTTCTCGCATAAGGATTTTGAGATGTTGGAAGCGCAAGGCGCGGCCAAGGCGGGAGAAAAGTTGGAGCAGGCGCACCGGCAGATTATGCGGTTGCTCAGGAAGCGGTGAGGAACGAGTAGGGCACGCTTCGATCCGTAATTAAGACGGGCCAGCAAACCGTTTGACAGCGGGCGGAATCTTCACGAAATATCCCGGCCCGCTGGTTGCCAGAGTAGCTCAGGGGTAGAGCAGAGGACTCATAAGCCTTTGGTCGCAGGTTCAATTCCTGCCTCTGGCACCACTTTTCAAATCACGTCGTCCAAATTAGACCACCACGATCTCATCCCCCACCTGAATCACGCCGCCATGAATGACCTGGGCGAGCACGCCTTGTTTGTTGTTCTCCATCAGCCCGCGCAAGCCCTGGCAGAGGCGGTCCATTTTCTCGCAGGGCAAACGCGCTTCGTAGAAGAGCAGGGTGGCTTCGCCGACGCGCACTTCGCGCCCGATGAGTTCAACGAGCTTCACGCCCAGCGTCTCGATGTTGGAACGCACCGCGCCGGGCGCAATCGTCTCCAACCCGAGGGTCGTCGCGTGCTCGGAGATTTGCTCGCGTTCGATGAGCGTGACCTGGCGTTTGCTCGGCAGGCCCGTGCTGCGGCTGTTGCGACCGAAGTAACGTCCGTTCCCGCGAATGCCCTTCTGCTCGACGACTTCGATGTGTTCCACCGTGCGCAGCGGTTCGCCTGATTTCTCAGGATGCAGATGCAGTGACACCACGCGGGCTTTGAGTTCTGACATGCGTCGGAGGTTACGCGCGCGGTCTTGCCCACGAAAAGTTTTTCGTCTAAACCGCCGACATGCTCGATCTGTTCACCGGGGACGGCCTGAAATACCTGATCAGTTCGCCTTTGCTCCTCGTGGGCGTGCTCTTCCAGCTCTGGATGGGCGTGGACGCCGTGCGCCGACGCGAGTGGGTGTGGCTATTTTTCATCCTCTTCTTCTCCGTGTTCAGCGCGCTGCTTTACTTCTTCATGGTCTATCGCGCGGAAAGCGGGCTGGCCACCCGCGGTTTCGATCTGCCCGGCGCGCACTCGCGGCAGCGCATCAAGGAACTCCAGGCGCAGATTCATCACCTCGACAAGCCGCATCATCATCTGCAACTCGGCGACATTTATTTCCAACGCGGCAAACTTCCTCTCGCGGAGAAGCACTATCGCGCCTCCCTCGAACGCGACCCCGCCGACCTCGACGCTCGAGCGCATTTGGGCCAATGCCTCCTGCGTCAGAAAAAGTTCGCCGAAGCGCTGCCGCTCCTGGAAAGCGTGGCGAAGGAAGATGAGAAACACGATTACGGCCACACGCTGATGGCGCTGGCTGAGACGGCCGCCGCGTTGAACCAGCCCGAAGTCGCCATCCAGCTCTGGCAGCGCGTGCTCGCGCATCATTCCTACTCGCGCGCCCGCGTGCAGCTCGCCGAGCTTTACCTCGCGAAAGGGGAGAAGGAAAAAGCCCGCGAGCAACTCCGCGAAGTGATTGATACCGACCCGCACGCGCCCACCTTCGACCGCCAGCGCAATCGCGTGTGGCTCCGGCGCGCGAAGAAACTGCTCTGACTTTCCGCGCGCGGGGGAAATTACTTCCGTCACCCAATCTCCGGCAGGCTCGCCGCCGCCACCGCCTGGCCGTGGCGTTTGTCCTTCTCGTCGGGCATGTGGAAATTCACGCGCTCCGCAATGTCAGGAAACTCCACGCGCAGCACTTCCTTCGCGCCCTCGATCATCACGCTGCCGCCCTCGCCCGTCGTCACGCGCCCGAGAATCAGGACGTGATCGAAGTCATAAAAGTCCGCGTAGTGCGCGATGGCGTAGCCGAGATACGTGCCGATGGTCTGGTAAATTTTCCGCGCGCGCGGATCGCCCTGCGCCATGAGCGCCTGCACGAGTTTCAACTTTTCCGGCAGCGGCAGCTTCGCGTCGCACTCGATGCCGGCGACGGGCATCAATCGTCCCACGGCTTGCTGCGAAAAGTATTGCGCACCCACGCCGTAGTCGCCGCTCCATTCGTCGCGCGGCGCATTGGGATTAAAGTCCACGGGTGTGAAGGCCAATTCGTTCAACCAACTCGTGATGTTGCCCTCACGCGTCACGTAACCGGCGGCGAGGCTCGTGCCGAAGGCGAGGCCGAGCACGGCGTTCGCGCCGAGCGACATGGAGCCGGCCAGCGCGGTCACTTCGCCGTCGTTCACCACTTCGAGTGGCACGCCGCCCATCGCGCGCTGCACGTCGAGGAACATGTTGCGCACGCGCTTTTCAAAATCCGCTGGAGCCACGCCGCGAAAGAGCGACGCCACCTTCACGCGGTTGTTCACGTAGCAGCCCGCCGCACTGCCGCCGATGGCGTCCACGCGCGGCAGATGCGCCGCCGCCCGGCGCAGCGACTCCATGATGCCGTCGTAATGATACTGCGGGTCGGCCTGGAAATACGGATCCCAAACCGTCTCCTCGCTGAACACGACTTTGCCCTCGATGACCGCCGCGACCTTGCGATCACTGCCGCCGAGATCGAAGCCGATGCGGCAGCCGTTCAAGTGCCGCCCCAGCGGCTGCGTGGCGGCGCGCGGCGCGGGCAGTTCACGCGCGGCCACGACTTCAATCGCGTGGTCAAAAATTTTCTCGCCGATGATCTGCGAATCAAACTTCCCCGTGGCCATCTCGTGAAAATGTTTCTGCAACGGCGCGACCAGTTCGGTCGCGCCTTCGACGTGAACACGCCAGCCGCCCCAGCCCCAGAGCATGAACTTCACGAGCCGTTCGACGTGCGTGAAGTTCGCCGCGTCGTGTTGGCCCGCCTCGAAAATCCCCGTCGCGAAATGGAACACCGAGCCATCCGCCTGCTCCAGCGCGAGCCGCACCGGACGCGCTGAGCCGGAAGTTTTTACGGCGTCACGAAACGCGCGTGTGGCGAGCGAGGCTGGACGAAACGCCGCATCCAGCACCGGCACGATGCGCGGAGCGGGGAACAAAAAGGCTGATTCAGAATTCATGGACACCCCGCTATTTCGCCTGAGCGCCGCGCCGGAGGGAAAGAGAATTTACGCGAGGCATCGGGGCATATCTTGAAGGTGGCCGTCCATCACCCGGCGACACGAGGCCGAAGGCCTCGGAACCTGCCGGCTGGAAAGCCGGCGTTACGTCGTGCCGACATTTCTGTCGGTAGGTTGCGAGGCTTTCCAGCCTCGTGTCCGAGGGATTCTCAAGATGCACCTCGCATCGGGTGCGATGGGAAGTGGCGGGCGCTCGTAGAGCTGATTTCACGGCTTGCCGTCTCGCAGAGCTTCCCGCTTTCGATGCAGACGTAAACCGCTGACTCGGCGATCCTCGATCCGTTCACATGAGACCGCGCACGAATTTGTCCAGCCGGTCCAAGCCCTTCTCAATGTTCGCGAGACTCGTGGCGTAGCTGATGCGGAGGTAGTCGTCCGCGCCGAAGGCGATGCCGGGGACGGCGGCGACCTTTTCTTGTTCGAGCAGGCGCGCGCAGAAGTCGGCGGACTTGAGGCCGGTCGGTGAGATGTTCGGGAAGAGGTAGAACGCGCCTTTCGAGTTCACGCAGGAGAGGCCGGGGATGGAATTCAGTTTCGCGTGCGCGTATTTGCGGCGTTTGTCGTATTCGGGCAGCCAGCTTTTCAAATGCTCCTGCGAGCCGGTGAGCGCGGCGACCGCGCCCTTCTGCGCGAAGGAAGTCGGGTTGCTCGTGCTGTGCGATTGGATGGCGTCAATGGCCTTGGCAATCGGCTCGGGCGCGGCGAGGAAGCCAAGCCGCCAGCCCGTCATGCTCCACGCTTTTGCAAAGCCGTGAACGATGATGGTGTGCGCTTGATGCTCCGGCGAAAAACTCGCCACGCTCTGGTGCTTCGCTCCGTCGTAGAGCAGGTGTTCGTAAATCTCGTCGCTCATGATGAGCACGCCCTTCTCGACGCAGATGTCGCCGAGCGCCTTGATTTCCGCCGGCGTATAAACGCTGCCCGTCGGGTTGCTCGGGGAGTTCAGCACGAACAGGCGCGTGCGCGGCGTGATGGCGGCGCGCAGTTGCTCGGGCGTGACTTTGAATTCCGTTTTGTCGCTCGTGTTGATGACCACCGGCGTCGCGCCCGCGAGCTTGACCATCTCGGGATAGCTCAACCAATACGGCGCGGGGATGATCACTTCGTCGCCCGCCTCGCACGTCGCGAGGATGACGTTGTAGCACGAATGCTTGCCGCCGCAGGAGACGATCACTTGCGAGGGCTTGTAGCTCAGGCCGTTCTCGCGCTGGAATTTGTCGGCGATGGCCTGGCGCAATTCCGGGATGCCGCTCGACGGCGTGTATTTCGTGAAGCCTTCGTTCAGCGCCTTGATCGCGGCGTCCTTGATGTGCTGCGGCGTGTCAAAGTCCGGTTCGCCCGCGCCGAAGCCGACGACGTCGAGGCCCTCGGCTTTCATCGCCTTGGCCTTGGAATCAATGGCCAGCGTGAGCGAAGGCGCGAGCGAGGCGGCGCGCTGCGAAATCTTGTAATTCATAAGGGGCGGAAGTGATACGAACGTGACGGTGCGGGGGCAATGGGAAATTCGGAGGTAACGCCGGCTTTCCAGTCTCGTGTCCGGTGCGCCGCGATTCAGAACGCGAGGCTCGAAAGTCTCCCGACCTGCCGACTGGAAACTCGGCGGTACGTTGTGCCTCGGCCCGGTGCGTGAATCCGCACTTCCCCCGCTCGCCACTGAAGGCATGTTTAGGCTTGCCAGCGCGCGACGCGACGCGCAAATTACGCTTGCGAAAAATGCCGAACATGGCCGCAAGACCGTCAATCAAATCTGCATGAACTTCCTTCCCTGGAGGGCGCTTTGAGCCGCCCGTTTCAGCCCCGTGGCTCGTGGAACAGCGGTCCACAATTCAAAATCAACGGGAAGATCCGCGCCCGTGAAGTCCGCGTCATCGGTCTGGAGGGCGAGCAGCTCGGGGTGCTGCCGTTGTCCGAAGCCATTCGTCAGGCCCAGGTGCTCGGCGTGGATCTCGTCGAGATCGCCGCGACGGCGGTCCCCCCGGTCTGCCGCATCGTGGACTTCGGCAAGTTCCGCTACGAGCAGGCCAAGAAGGAAAAGGATTCCAAGAAGCACCAGCACGCCAACAAGGTGAAAGAGGTGCAGCTCAGTCCCGGCATTGACCCGCACGACTTCGGCGTGAAGCTGAATCACGCGATTGATTTCCTCTGCCAGGACATGAAGGTGAAAATCACCCTCAAGTTTCGCGGTCGCGAAATGGCGCACAAGGAGTTCGGCTTCCAACAGGTGCAGAAGTTCATCGCCGAGGTCGCGCCTTGGGGACATCCTGATTTCGAGCCGAAGCTGATCGGCAAAGGCATCAACGCCATGATCAGCCCGCATCCGCGCAACAAGCGCGCGAAGCATCCGAAGGGCGAGGATGAAGAGGGAAAGCCGGGAGAAGAAGACAACGGGAAACCTGCTGCCACGACGAAGCCCAAACCCTCTCCAGTGGCCGGTTCGACCAAGCCCAAACCTGAAGCTCCGGCCGACGGCTTTGCCAACAACCCTTTCAACCAGCTCGAAGGCAAGGTTAGTTGACTCGTGTCGCCCGCGCGTGGCGGGTGTGAAGTTTTCCAGCGGCGTCTCGCGAGAGACGCCGCTGATTTTTTGCCCTTCAATCCTGAAATATGAACCACGAATTTCGCGGATTTCTGCTAGACTGTGAGGGCTGCCGCCTTCGACTGCCTCTCCGCCGTCACGCTTTCGCAGACGGAGGCGTTGCTAAGTCGCAGTTACGGCGTCACGCCGATGGACTGCTTCAGCTTCGCCACGCGGCTCTCCAATTCCGCGATTTCCTGCTGGATTTGCGGTTTGGCGGGGTTGTCTGCATCCGCCGGAATTTTGGTCAAGCACTCGGTCACCAACTGCTGCACCACGCTGTTGTTGACCGTGTCCACGACGATACTGTTCCGCCGCCCGACCAAGTCGAGGTACAAGATAATCATCTTTTGATCATCTGGTCGCACAAGGATTTGATGAATTTGCATAGGTTTTCTGGAATATTTTTGTTTGAAACATCTTACGAGAGGCTTGTGTTAAACTGCCAGGAACCCGGAATTACGACCACGTTGCTTCCCTTGTCCCTGTTCCCAACGGTTCCGCCGAGAATATGTACATTGGTCGAGGCGTTTGCTGCATTGAGCGTCAGATGCCCGGAAGATGCTAGGAGAAGGCAGCCCGACAGCCGAATTTTGTCGGAAGTTCCGGCCCCTGCGTGAACGGTGTTCTGATTTGTGGTTTGGAGTCTGGCTCCTCGTATCAGCAAGGTCGCCGAAGAAGCGTGGTTCACCGCATAGTTGCCGCTTCCGCCAGTGATTTCAAATGCATCCACGACGAAGGCTGTCCCGCCCCAAATGTTAATGGGATTACCACTGCTCGAGATCTTGTTCGCTTTCAAATAAGCCCCTCCGGCACTCCCCGAAAGTGAATACCCGCCTGACTCAACCAAACGAGCCTCAATCGAATTGTCCTCCGCATCTCCATTTACCTCAATGGCCACGCCAGATGTGGCTTTAATGGAGTCCAGCACCATGACTTGCACCCGCCCGCTTGCCGCTCCGCAGACGATGCAGGACGCATCCCTCGATTCCATGCGTAGAGCTTGCACGGTGAGGTTAGATCCGGCACCGCTGCTGTACAGCACAGCCCCATCCGCCAGGAATTCTCCGTGACCGCCAATAAGACTGGTGATGGCGTTGGTTCCGGTGGCAAACACTGAATTCTCGCTGGTTGAATCAATCTTCGCCCCCGGGAAAAAATACCAGTTCACGCCATTCTTGAGTAAATCGCTTTCATCGTACGTGCCCGGCAACACCATGATCGTGTCGCCACTCTTCGCGGCATTCTTGGCGGCGGTGAGGGTTTTGAACGGAATGGTCAGCCGGCCACGGGTCGCGAGCGCATCTACCCCGTTGATTTGATCCACCCAAAGAAGATTTCCGGTGGGGACTTGGGAGGAGAGAATTCCCAGTGCGTTTTGTATTTGGAGCATAGGTTTGCCTTTCGTTCACACCACGTCGCGTTCGACTCCGCTGATGAGGAATCGAATCTTGCTAGCCGCACTTGCCAGGGCCTGGATCTCGTCACCCGGCCCAAGGGTGATTTCGGTGTCGTCAATAAGCGTGGATTTGGCTGGTATCAAGGTGTTTTCCGGGATCAAATGATAACGGCTGAAGTGAGTGTTATCGGGCGGGCTGTTCACGCAGAGAGACACGCTCACGGGCGAGGTGTCGTCATTGAACAGGCGAATGCCTTTGACAATGGCGGACTTCAAGTTTCCGGAGGCCTTTGAAGCCGTGTAGAGAATGTAGAACGCATTGGCTCCGGGAATCAGGTTGGCCTGCCCGTCTGTTCCACTCGCTTGAGCAGGCTGGTTTGAGTTTGGGTCACGCGTGAAAAGTGATTTGATTTGAAGTGACATAGGTATTGTTTGGTTGCCCGGCCAGAACGGGACGTTTGCCGATGTGCGCGCTATTTTGCCACGACGGCCACTTGTAATACGACGGCGGCTGTGTTGGCCCGGGCGTAGTAAGTTTTGCTCGTTTTTAAGGGGACAAGGCAAAATTCTCCCGCCCTGATTTTTGCGAACACCGACGCCTCAAAAGCTGTTTGGTCGGTATTAGCCACGGACAGCTCCACAAAATTCGTGGCGTCCGTGTTCTTCACAAAGAGATAGCCCAGACTGTTTGGAAAGGACAGTCCGCCAAAACCCAGCGTGCTGCCGGTGGTGGTGGACGCCGATACGCTCTGGACGTTGGATGCACAACTCGAACCCGACGCCTGATCCGCATTGGTGTTGCCCGTTGCTTGCAAGCTAAGTCCTGTGCGCGTGACACAAAGTGCCGCCTGAATGTTGATTTCGTTTGCCATAGTTTTTAGGAGTTTTTTTTCACCGTGCTCCGAAGAGCTGCTGATCCACTTGCGGTATCCCGGGCAGGGCAACCTTTCGGAAATTGTTTCATCGCCGTCTCCTTTTCAGGAGGAGGGAGAGCATGAAGGCGTCTTCCATCAGGGTTTCTGGCTCGTCGTAATGGCCGTCGCCATCGGCGATGCCGCCGGGGACGATGGTGCCTCCAAGTTTCTTGTTGTTGAAATAGCGGACAGTGCCGCAGCGGAAGGTGCGCAGAGGCTGGCGCGCATTCACTTCCACTACGTTGTGCGTGACGTGGAGTTGTTTGATCCCGGCCAGCAACATGCCGCCACCAGCCTGCACACCAATGCCGGCGGGCGTGGGAAAGATTTCCGTGTCCACGTAGCTGACCTTGTTGTTGCGGATGAAGACCTGCCGATGCGCGTAACCGGGGGCCAGTTCGTTGTCGGCTACGATGATGCCGTAGGGGCGATACTTCTGCGCCGAAGGCGTGGCGGGCAGTGGATATTCCTTGAGGGCAAACTCCGTTTCGTCGAGGTCGGCCAGCCAGATTTGGTTGCCTTCGATGACGAGGTGGTCCGTGCCGAAAATGCGCCAGTAATTCCGGTTGGCGGAGGAAACCGTGAAGGTGACGCCGGGACGCTGCGTCAGTTCCGGCGGCACCGCCAGGTAGAACTCGCGGGAGTTGGGCGCATCCACGGCGGTCACTTCATGGGCCAGCGTCAAAATCACGGGAGGATTGGGATATTGATCGCATTGCCACTCGACCAAGATCGGCGCGCCCGGCCAAACCCACAGCCGGTTGGGCGGCGTAAAGAGGTAGTAGGGAGGTGGAAAACCGTAAAATGGATTTACGTTCGTGTCGTACGCCACCGTAGAGGAATAATGCGTTTTACCTCCTGCGTTGAAGTACGGCCCCACGGCCACGTTGCGGTAGAAGTTGTCGCGCACGATGAGGCTGCGGGTATGCAGAGCATTCAAGGGATCGAGCCGTTCCTCGCGCGCCAGCGTGGGTGGAACCTCCGGATCATATCCCGCCTCGGCGTCCATCGGGCTTTGGTAGGGACCGCCGATCCAGCAGTTGTGAATCTGGTTCTGCTCCACGACGGCGCTGATGCTCGCACTTACCGCGATGCCCCGAAACTCCGTGCCCATGACCACGAAGCTGCTGTCGTCGGTGGTGCCGGGCGGTGCGGTGCCGAGAATCACGCGAACCGTATCGCTGGCCAAGACAGACTCTAATTGAAAATACCCATTCCATCGGCTGCTAGGATTTTTCGGACTGTAAAACCTGAAATACTTAGTGACATTCGAGTCCGTCAAAAGGTGAGGCCGTTTGGCGGCAAAAGTTCCCAAAGGGGTTTCGATGCCACTGCCATTCCTCGAAGTAATAAACGCGCTTGGAAACGCACGACCATCGCTCGCGTGGAAGGCGCAATCCACAAAGTTTTTCCGGATGAACGCGGCGTGGCCAAATCCCTGCGCATGGTTGCTCTCATTCTTGATCCCTCCAATGTGAAGAACGGTGGTCTCGCGCGCATTGTTTTGCGAGGGCTGCACGGCGATACAGTCCTCAATGCCGTTGTGCGCGGTCTCGGTGAGCAGGGGATAACCGAACTCGTGCGAGGGCTGGGCGCTGGCCTGGATAATGGAAAAGACGAAACAGCCCTGCTGAAGACTCTTGGTGCCCCAGTTGATCGCCTTCACGTTCCGAATCCGGCTTTGCGTGCCGAAGATACGCACCGCGCCACAGGCTACATTGGCGTAGCCGGGATCGGGCCGGTTGGGCTGTTGGTCCATGTTGCAATCCAGCGTCAAATCGGAGACCTCGAAGGATTGCAGGGGCGTGATGGGCGTTGAGCCATTCGGCGTGATCGGCATCCCAATGACGTGATAGTGCTGGTCGGCGTGATCCGCGCCCACCAGTTGCAACGTCGTCACGTCAAAACCTGCGCCCACAATTTTCTGGCCGGTCTTGGGCTGCCAGCCACGGTCATCGCCGACCGCGAACCCGCGCGTCTGGAAAACGCCGGGACCAACGTGAATCCGAATGCTGGCAGGGGCGTTGCGCATCACTTCGTCAAAAAGGAAAATTAACCGAACAGCCCGAGGATTGCCTGCAGCGGGATGAGCCACCTCTCTTTTCATGTAATATTTGAAAGTCGAGTTGGTTACGCCGTAAATGCCAAATGTTCCATTCCAGCGATCTTGGCTGCTACCCTCGACGCCGGAGATTTCCACCAGATCACCATTGGCGAAGCCGTGATTTCCAGACACCAAAGTAGCCGTGGCTTCCCGAAGATCGGCCAAATTCTCAATGGATAACGCCAAGGGAACCGCCGTCTCGCGTTTGGTTGTTCCGTTCCGAGGGTCTTGGGCAGTTCCGCTGCCAGAAATGCCATCCGTACGGGCCGCAATCCACAGGTTGAAGGACACGGCGTCGAGCAGGAATGCCTCTGTGAGCCCCATAAACTTATTTCCGTCGAAAGGCCATTAACACCGAGATCCCCAATAACCCCAGCAGCCAAGTCGATGGTTCTGGAACCGTGGTCATGTCGAACCGTGTCACTAAACCAAGGGTGCTAGGCGTCCCATTCAACACCCCAAATCCCGTCCCGGAGACGCTTGAAACTGAATCTCCGTTCACGAATTGTGCGTCCAATGAACCCGGAATGAAGACCTGCCCGCCTGCTCCAGCGATGTCCATCAACAAATTCCCCGCCGCTGGATTGTAAAAGAACGGCGTGGTGGCCGTGAAGGTCTGGCGAAACGCCTGCGGCATCGCGCCCGGTTGAGACAAACCACCAAACGAAAAGCCATTATTAAAAATTGTCACCGCGTTTGCACCCACGTTGTCGGCAAAGACTGCACTCAGGCCATCGGGCCCAACCGGTATGGTTGAGAGCGTGACCGAACCGCCGCCGAAGAATAGAGAGGGATTGTTGATGGTCGCGCCATCGAGCCGGAACCAAATGCTGTTGATGAAACCCGCGACCGAAAACTGCGAGGCGCTGAACACCTGCTGGTAGCGAAACGACGACGACGTGAAGGGCGCGCTCATGCTGCTGTTGCCTTCCACATTGCCCAATCCGTTCGGCACCACCAGCGTGCTCTGGGACAGCGCCACCGCCGCGCTCCCTAGCCAAATTGCAATCATCTTCATTTTCATAAAGCTTTTTCGTTTTTGTTCGTTGTTCACTTAGCAAAACACGCGGAGGCCATGGCATCATTGGCCGGTAAAGCCAGTTGGGCCGGGTAACGATCAGCCTCAATGTCAAAGGGCCGCCCTGTTGGATCGTGGTTGTTGAACAAGGTCGTATTCGTGCAGTCCTCGATCTGCAAAGGGCTGCCTTCGGCGGGAATCACGTCGATCAAGTTTTCGGCTACAGTCACGGCTGCAATGCCCTGAACTTGCAGCGCCAGTCCATCCGTGGGACCGCTCAGGCTGTCCACGTAGCGGAAACGATTGTTGCGGACGAAGACCTGCCGGTGGGCGTAACCGGGGGACAGTTCGTTGTCGGCCACGATGATGCCGTAGGGGCGATACTTCTGCGCCGAGGGCGTGACAGCCAGCGGGTAGTCCTTGAGGGCAAACTCCGTTTTGTCGAGATCCGCCAGCCAGATTTGGTTGCTTTCGATGACGAGATGATCGGTGCCAAAAACACGCCAGTAGTTTCGGTTGGCGGCGGAGGCGGTGAAAGTGACGTCGGGATACGAGGCAAATTCGGGCGGCATCGCTAGGTAGAACTCTCGAGAGTTGGGCGCGTCCACAGCTTCCACTTCATGAGCCAGCGTCAAAATGACAGGAGGATTGGGATATTGGTCGCATTTCCACTCGCCGACAAAGGGCGCACCCCGCCAAAGCCACAGTCTGCCGGGCGCATTAAAAATGTAGAAGGGATATGGAATAGAGATGTCGAACGGATGTGGGTAAATACTCAAATCCACCTGGGAGTAATAATGCACCTTTCCGCCGGCGTTGAAATACGGTCCCACGGCCACATTTCGGTAGAAGTTGTCGCGCACGATCAGGCTGCGGATGTGCAGCGCGTTCAAGATGTCCAGCCTTTCTTCACGGGCCAGCGTGGGCGGCACTTCAGGATCGTACTCCGCCTCGGCGTCCATCGGACTTTGGTAGGGGCCGCCGATCCAGCAGTTGTGAATCTGGTTTTGCTCGACCACCGCGCAGATGCTAGAACTCACCGCGATGCCCCGGAACTCCGTGCCCATGACCACAAAACTGCTGTCGTCGGTGGTGCCAGGTGGTGCAGTGCCAAGGACTACGGACAACTGGTCCGCCGCAATCGGGACGATTTTGAAATAGCCATTCCAACGGCTCAATGGCTCTTTCGGGTTGTAAAAGCGCACGTAGCTGCGCTCATCTAAATCATTGCGAAAGTGAGGGCGCTTTCCGATGAATATCCCCGTGTCGCTGGTGATAAGCGTGCCGTTTCGAGAGGTCACGAAATGGCTGGGAAAAGGCGACGTGTTCGGACGGCCGGAGCCGACGGTGGTAAAGTGCTGCGCATCGACAAAATTCTTGCGAATGTAGGCCGCCAAGCCAAATCCCTGCGCGTGGTTGGTGGCGTTTTTCACGCCACCGATATGCAGCACGGTTGTTTCGCGCGCATTGTTCTTTGAGGGCTGAACCGCAATGCAATCCTCGATGCCGTTATGTTGCGTCTCGGTCAGCAAGGGATAGCCAAACGCATGTGAGGGCTGTGCGCTGGCTTGGATGATGGAAAGGACAAAGCAGCCCTGTTGAAGGCTTTTTGTTCCCCAGTTGATGACTTTGAGGTCGTGAAGGCGGCAACCCGTGCCGAGAATACGCACCGCCCCGCAGGCCACGTTTCCGTAACCTGGATCGGGACGACCGGGTTGGTTGTCCACGTTGCAATCAATCGTCAGGTTGGAAATCTGAAAAGACTTCAGGGGTTCAATTCGGCTGGTCGCTCCCACCGGCGGTGTGATGGGCGTGCCCACCACATGATAGTGCTCGTCAGCCCGGTCTGCACCCACGAGTTGCAACACCGTCACATCAAAGCCCGCACCAACGATGTTCTGCCCGGTCTTCGGCTGCCAGCCCCGATCATCATTCGCGGCGAACCCGCGGGTCTGGAATGTACCGGGACCAATGTGAACGCGAATGTTTGCAGGTGCCTGGCGCATGAGTGCGTCGAAGGGAAAGCTCAGGCACGCCATCGTAAGAATGCCAGCGGCAGAGGGACTAGGGCGCACGCGCATGAAATACTTGAAGGTCGAATCGGTCTTTCCGTAGATCGCAAAAACCCCGTTCCAAGCATCCGAGTTGCTCGTTGCACCGGCGATCATCACAACGTCGCCGTTTTGCAGACCATGCTCCGTAGCAGTAGTGGCAGTGGCCTCAAAGTCGTATGGCGCTGTGCCGCCCCTTGTCAGTGTCGTGATCACAATGGAGCCTGACTTCTGTGTGGTCGCATTGAACGGGTCACTGGCAGTCCCAGACCCGATGACACCGTCAGTGCGCGCGGCAATCCAGAAGTTTAACGGCGCTGGCTCTTGGAGTAGTGCGTCAACTAACGCCATAGTCGCCTCCTTCCAAACGCATAGAACATAATCAATCCTGTGAGAGTAAGCACCCAACTCGTTGGCTCAGGAACTGCGACGATAGTGAAGCGCGTGACGAGGCCGCGTGTTTCCGCCACGCCGGACAGCGCAGATTCAGAGTTCGCATAGACCCACGAAATTGAATCCCCAGCGACCGAGTGTGCATCAAGAGCGCCGGGAAACAGGGTGAGACCACCACCGGCAGTAATATCCACCAACAGATTCCCCACCGCCGGATTATAAAAGAAGGGCGCGGTGGAAATTGTCTGTCCGAAGGGCTGCGGGTTCGCACCTGATTGAAACAGTCCGCCGAAGGAAAAAGCGCCACTGCGGACAGTGGTCACGTCGCTGCCAATGTTGTCGGCAAAAACCGGGCTAAGGCTGTCCGCGTTTCTAGCCGTCGTTGAAAATTGGATGGTTCCTCCACCAAATGAGTAGAGCACGTTGCCCGAGGGTGCCCCATCAATTCGGAATGAGAGATTATTGATCATGAATGGAGCCGAACCAAACTGCGAAGCGGAAAACACCTGCTGAAAACGGAAGGACGA
>JAYVQC010000262.1:0-3643 GCA_043757045.1 Akkermansia sp.
CTACATCATCAGCGGTTTGGTGGATTATGACGACGTTTCTTACGACTCGCACTCCGCGCTGCTCTATGACCTGGCCAGCCAAGTTGTCCGAGATCTTCAGAGCTACCCGCGTAATACAGAAGAGACTCGCAAGGTTCTTGCCTGCTACCAAAAGGACATCGCCCGCTTCGTGCATGTAGAAATGCAGAAGCACTACTGGGAAAAGGCCACTGGCTACGAAGTGAAGATCAGCAAAGGCTTTACGGAATTGAAGCCAAGCGCCTATTCCGCTTCTGCCGCGAATCCGGTTCTCGATTATCGCAATCCACCGGCGGACAAGAGCAACATGGCGAAGTATCTCTTCGGAGGTTTCAAACGGTGCCTCTACCCGGTGCAGAAGTTTAAGTCTGACGGCGAGCGGAAGGTGTCCATCATTCTGGAGCGCGAGGCATTGAAGTGGTTTAAGCCGGTAAAGGGTCAGTTCCAGATCTACTACAAGTCTGGTGCGGACCAACCTGAATACCAACCCGACTTCGTGGCAGAGACGGAATCATTTCTCTACATGCTGGAACCCAAAAGCCGCGCGGAGTTGAATGCCGACGATGTGGTCGCCAAACGGGAAGCCGCCGTAAAGTGGTGCAAGCTTGCGAGCGATCACGCCAAGACCTACGAAGGCAAGGTCTGGAAATACTTGCTGGTGCCCCACGACGCCATCGCTGAGAATATCACACTTGAGTGGCTGGCGAATCAGTTTGAAGCGAAGTGAGTCAGTCGGCCGCGGATCTCCGAGCGTCCTGCTTCTGTCTATGAGATTTGTTTGGAGTAAATCCCAATGGGGTGCAAGTTCGATGAGGTGATCGGGCACAGTCCATTCGGCTGGGGCAGTGGCTCTATTGCTGATATCAACTCCGGCGTGCTATGAAGGTGTTGGGATTTCGTGGTTTAACCTGTCCCCGGCCAAACGTACGTCTGGATCGAGCGCGCCGGGCGTTTGGCGCGAACAG
This sequence comes from Akkermansia sp., assembly GCA_043757045.1. Taxonomy (GTDB): domain Bacteria; phylum Verrucomicrobiota; class Verrucomicrobiia; order Limisphaerales; family SIBH01; genus JANNGC01. The sequence goes on from JAYVQC010000262.1 coordinate 984, forward strand.
ATTCGCGCTGAACGGAATTTTACATTTCTTCCCGCCCGACGTTCAAGCATCAGATGGGCTTGTTCACGCGGGGGAGTCCTTCGCTCCGTGGCGGCGTAAGACTTCCCGGACGGCCGCCGTGCCGCCGAACTTTTTCTCGTCCAACGTCGCGCCGGCTTCGAGCAATGCTTCAACCGTCGCGGCGTAATCGCCCGTCCGGCAATGCCAGCCGTGTTCAGACCCGTGAATCGCCCAGCCCATGGGCGTGCCGTGGAAGTCGGCATCGGTCGCTTCGAGGGGCGGATGGTAACGCAGAAGGTCGCGTGTCATCTCAACGTTGCCATGAAACGCCGCCCAGTGCAGCGGCGTCGCCTGATGTTGACCGAGCGCATCGACGGGCCAGCCTGCGGCGAGCATGACGCGAACGGCGGCGCTATTGTTGTTGCGCGCGGCGTGAGCCACCTGGCGCCGGTCGGAGTTAGAGAGACTCGAGGCGAGACCGGGACTTTGGGCGAGCAGAGACTGGACGGAGGATGGGTCTGCCGACCATCCGGCGACGACGAGTCGCACATCCGCGGAGCTACCTTCCATGAGCAGCTGGAAGAGTTCCTCGTGACCGAACTCTTTGGCCACTTCGTGCGGCGACACGTACCAGCCCAGGGTCCATTGGTAAATGGTGCCGCCGGATTTCGGGTTGATCTTGGGAAAATACTCGTCGCTGACGCGCGTCCGAATGCTTTCGGGACTGGCGTCAAGATGCTGGCGGACGAGAGCGGCGTCGCCCAGTGCGGCGGCCATGAGGAGGTCGGTTCGACAACCACGCCCAACCAGGAAGCGCGCCACCTCCGGACGGTCGCGGACCCTGTATTGCGCGGGAGTTGATTCGTGGTCCACGTCGAGCGCGTCGATGTTCGCGCCGTGTTCGAGGAGAAACTCGGCAATTTCGATCGTGCGGGCAAAGTGTAGCGGAGTCTGACCGTCGCCTCCGGGCGCGTTCACCCCCCGCGGATCGGCGGCGATGAGTTGGCGCAGTTTTTGGAGCAACCCCAGACGCGCGGCGGCGTGCGCGTCCACGATCGCGCCACGTTCGATCGCATACGCGGCGAGGTCTGGTTCGGCGCTGTGGAGGAGTCCAAACCCGCCAGCCCACCAGCGGCTCTTGGCGTCAAGGTCGGCACCGGCTTCGAGCAAGACGTCGAGCATCTCACGCGTGCGTACCTGGGTGATGACCGGCGAATCAAAGGGGCCGCTCGGCTCGTTGATCTTCGCTTTGAGTTCGGGATGACGTTCGAGAAGTTGCCGGACCCGCGGGGCGTCTTGTTCCTCGAACGCGCGCTTGCACTCTTCCAGCGTGTCACTTGGCTTTGGGTTGGGATCCGATTGTGAAGAAGGGGACTGGGACATGGGCCAATCCTGCCAAGAAGGGCCCGTAGAGCGAAAGCCCAAATGAGAGGTGCCAAGAGGGGGTTTCGGGTCTGCCCCAAGTCGGATTCAAGAATGCGGCAAAAAATCCTGCTCGGAGCGCGATAGGGTGTCAGGCTCACTTCGGTCCAGCTATGGCCTTACGACCACAACGCGAAAGCCGATGTGGTCGTAACGCCGATTCGGCTCGAATCTAAATCGAAAGGCGTGTCCGGCACGCCCAACGAGAGGGTCACCATGTATTACGATCAGGACGGCAATCTGGCGATGACCCACTACTGCATGATGGGCAATCGTCCGGGCATGAAGCTCAAATCGTCCGATGACAAGACCATCAAATTCGACTTCGATGCAACCTGCGGCATCAATCCCAAAAAGGAGTCGCACATGCACGCGTTGAGTATCACGTTCGACGGTGCGGACACCATCACCACGAGTTGTCAGGCCATTATGGACGGCAGGGAAGTCCCGGAAAAACCAACGACTCTCAAACGCGTGAAGCAGTCATCGCAGATGGGATTGCCTGCGTTGTGAAAACCGATAGGATCAAATCACCATGATTAAGAAAATTCTCATTGGCCTCGCGGCCGTCATTGTTATCTTCCTCATTTGGGACGGCAACAGCGATATCGGCGCGGGTTCATCTACCATTACCGAGAGCAAGTCGGGTGAACTCGTGCGAATGCGGATGGATTGGAAGCGTCCGATGGAGGGCACGAGCACCGTGGACTTCACATTCAAGCCGCAAGGCGACAAGACCGTGGTGACCTGGGCGATGTACGGCAAAAACAGTTTCATTGGCAAAGCGGTGAGCTTGTTTATGTCGTGCGAAAAAATGTGCGGCCCGCCCTTTGAGCAGGGACTCGCCGACCTCGGTAAAATCGTGAGCGCTTCCCCTGCAAAATAACTTCGCGAACTATGTCCTCAGCAGCCTGTCCCGTTCGTCGATTTTAAGAACAGAGAAATAACGACCACAATAAACACCATGAGCGCAAACAAAGACAATCGTGTCATCCAACCGTATCTCTTCTTCAATGGCCGCTGTGAAGAGGCCGTCGAATTCTACCGCAAAGCCCTCGGCGCGGAAGTGGAGATGATGATGCGTTGCAAGGACAGCCCCGAACCGATGCCGCCCGGGATGTTGTCTTCCGGTTTCGAGAACAAAATCATGCACGCGAACTGCTCATGAACCAATCACCACCATGAAAATCGCCTCCATCATCACCGGAGTATTGCTCGGCGTCGTCTTCATCGCCGGC
>JAYVQC010000263.1:0-14231 GCA_043757045.1 Akkermansia sp.
TTTGGAGTGCGGTCGCTTCAGCGCCGCTTTTTCCCCAGCCTGATTTTTTCAACCATGCCCAATTTCACCACCGCGCAACTCGCGGAAAAACTCGGAGCCGAACTCGTCGGCGATGGTTCCATCATCATCACCGGCTTCGCACCGGCGGAGGTCGCGCAGGCGGGACACCTCACGTTCGCGGAGAACGAAGCCTATTTGGCGAAAGCCGAGCAGAGCGGCGCTTCGGCGCTCCTCGTCGGGGCCAATGCGACTTCGACAACCAAGACCTTGCTGCGGATGAAAAACCCGCGCGTGGGTTACGCGAAGGTGCTGCCGCTTTTTTTCTCCGAGCCGCCGCTCCTGGCTGGTGTGCATCCGACGGCGGTGGTCGCCACCTCGGCGCAAGTTGATCCCACCGCACACATCGGGCCGCATTGCGTCATCGGCGAGCGAGTGAAGATTGGCGCGCGCTCTGCGCTGCTCGCAGGTGTGAACCTTGGCGACGACGTGCGTCTCGGCGACGACGCGAAGATTTTCCCCAACGTCGTTATCTATCCCCGCTCGCAGATCGGGAGCCGCGTGCGGATTCACTCGGGCACGGTCATCGGTGCGGACGGTTACGGCTACGTCTTCGACCAAGGCCAGCAGCTCAAGGTGTTGCAACTCGGCAACGTGATCATTCACGACGACGTGGAGATCGGCGCGAACTCCTGCGTGGACCGCGCGGCACTCGGCTCCACCGTCATCGGGCGCGGCACGAAGATCGACAACCTCGTGCAGATCGCGCACAACGTCACCATCGGCGAGGGCTGCCTGATCGTCGGGCAGTGCGGCATCGCGGGCAGCACGAAGATTGGCAACTTCACCGTCGTGGCCGCGCAGGCGGGCGTCGCCGGGCATTTGAAAATCGGCAGCCAGGTCATCATCGGCGGACAGTCTGGCGTGATGGGCGACATCCCTGACGGCGGCAAATACCTTGGCATGCCCGCTTCCCCGGACCGTGAGGCCAAACGCCAGTTCATCGCCATCCGCCGCCTGCCCGACGTGCTCCAGCGTATTGCGGCGTTGGAGAAAAAATTCAGCCCGTTCTTGGATAGCCTCGACGGCGAGAAAAAATCCTGAGCCATGCCCAAGACCGAATTCTTCGAGCCGATTGATTCACCGAACCGCCGGCGGCTGCCGCTACTGCTGCGTCGTTCGTGGTATGGCTTGAACCAGGCTTTCCGCCGCCGCATCGCGCATCTGCAACTCACGCCCGACCAGTTCACGGTCTTGCGCACCTTGTTGGAGCACGACGTTCGCGGCATTACCCAGCGCGACCTCGCGCGCGCCATGTCCAGCGATCCAAACACCGTGGCCTCGCTGCTCGAACGCATGGAGAAGTTCGGCTACGTCCAGCGCACGCCCCACGAGCGCGACCGCCGCGCGCACCGCATTAAAGTTCAGGCGAAGGGGAAAAAATCTTACGAAACCGCGCGCGCGATTGCCGTGGAGCTTCAGGGAGAACTGCTCGCCGTGCTTCCGGCGGCGGGTCGCGAGGATTTTTTGCAGAACCTGTCACTGGTAGCGGATGCCTGCCGCGCGGCGGCGGAGCAGAAGTGAACGGCGAGGGGAGCGCCGGCTTCCATGACTTTTCACCCCCTCCGCGCCTGTTCCCATCCCAGCATCACGCGCTTGCGTTCGTGGCCCCAGCGGTAGTCGCCCACTACGCCCGTCTCGCGAATCACGCGGTGGCAGGGGATGAGAAACGCCAGCGAGTTACCCGCCACTGCTGTGCCGACCGCGCGCGCTGCGGACGGGCGCTCCACCGCAGCAGCGAGATCGCCGTAGCTGACGAGCGCGCCCGGCGGCACACGCAGCAACGCGCGCCAGACTGGCAATTGAAACGGCGTCGCTTGCACGAAGGCGCGGAGAGTCACGGCAGTGAAGTGCTTGCGGCGCGGCTGGAAAATTTGTGCGCCGAGTTTTTCCACTGAAGCATTGCTCCAACGCAGTCGCGCCTGCGGCCAGGCCTTGATGAGTTGCTCTGCGACCGCGCGCCGGTCGCGCGTTTCAACAAAAGCCAGATGACACACGCCGCGTGGGCTGACTCCGACAAAACAATTCCCGAACGGACTGGCGATGAAGCCTGCATTAATCGTCCAGCCCGCGCCACCAGCCTTGATTTCGCCGGGCGTGGCGGCTTCCAGCGTCACGCACAAGTCATGCAGGCGGCCCGGTGACGACAGACCTTCGTTCAGCGTAGCATCCAGCACGCTCTCACCGCGACGCAGCCGTTCGCGAGCGTGGCGGACCGTCAGGCATTGCAGAAAATCTTTGGGCGTGACGCCGGCCCAACGGGAGAACAGGCGGTGGAAATGAAAACGGCTCAGACCCGCGCGCGCCGCCAGCGCGTCCAAGTCCGGCTGCTCCTCATGCCGCGCATCGAGGAACCGGATGATGCGTGCCACGCGCTCGTAGTCATTCATGCGCGAAGTGTGGCTCACGCTGATGAGACGCTCCACCCGGTTCTTGCGGTGAACTGAAAAGGTTTTTAACCGCTAATGGACGCGAATAAACGCTGATGAAAACAGGTTGCCGAACGCATCCGCTTCTCGCCGGTTCTGCCGCCGCTTCTTTCTTTATTAGCGTCCATTAGCGGTTTACTTCTTTTTAAGACTTCTGCCGCGCGCGGTAGTCGGAAGGCGGCCAGCCGATCCACTTCTTGAACGTGCGCGAGAAGACGAATGGATTGTCGTAGCCCACGGCGGCGGCGATCACTTCAATCTTGTCGTTCGAGGTCGTGAGCAGTTTCACCGCGCGCTCCATGCGCAGGTAAGTGACCTGCTGCATCGGGCTGCGGCCTATTTCCTGATGGCAGAGCCGGCGCAGATGCTCCGCGCTGAAGTGGCATTGGCGCGACAGTTTTTCGAGGTTCCAATCCGCGCCGAGTTCCGCCGAGACCGCATTCCACAAATGGTGGAGCCGGTCATCCACATGCCACGGTTGCGCGAAGCGCAGAACGTAAGTGTGAATGATGTCCACCCAATGCTCGACCGTGGCGGGCGCGACGGGTGATTGCACCTCCTGCCACAGCCCGGTGATGGCGGCGCGCATCGGCTCGGCATCGAAGCGCGCCACGGCGGGCGACGAAGAGGAGATGATGGGCTTCTGCTCGGGCCGTTGCTGATACCGCACCCAGCAAAATTGCCAGCGCGTCTTCGGCAGCGCGCGAAAGGCGAGCACGACATGCGGCGGCGCGAGACAGGCGGTGCCCGCGCCGACGTTCTGCCAGCGTCCGTCGAGGAGGATTTGTCCGCGCCCGCCGAAGCACGCGAGCATGTAAGTGCCGCTGAGATCGGTGCGGACCACTTGATACGGAGTGGCGGCGTCCACGCTGCCGAGGTGCTTGATCTGATGGCGGCCCAGCGCAGGACATGCCTCCACCTTCACGCGGCGTTCGGTCGTGTCGCGACCGAGGACGTGGGTCTCGTGGAGATTGGACGGAGGAACGCTCACGCCTTGGCATTCAGACTAGGCCTGCGCCGCCGTGCGGGTCTTTTGCTGCGCGTGCAAGGCCTTCTCGTAGCACTGCAAGGCTTCGGCGTATTTCTTCTGCCGGTTGTACACGCCGGCTTTGAACAGGTAGGCGGTGGCCGTGGAGGCATCAATGGCAATGGCCTGATCGTAGGAAGTGATCGCGTCCTCCACGCGCTGCAAGCGTTCGAGCGCGGTGCCGCGTTTGATCCACGCCTCGAGATTGCGCGGTTCGAGACGCAGCGCTTCATCGAACTGCTCGAGCGCCTCCTCCGGCTTGTCCATGTTCAGCAGCGCCTGGCCTTTGCTCAACACCGTGGCGAGTTGCGGCGTGGCCGGCGCTCCAGCGGTGAGGGGCTTGTGACCATTGGTCGCGGTTTGCGTGCCGCCGGGGCTGGTTTCCACTTCTTCGAGACGATGTTCGAGGCGGTCAATCGCCCCGAGCAGGTGGGCGTTAGCGTCTTCGAGCGCGGGTGTGGTGGCGGTGCCCGGCAACGCGCCGGGCGCGGACAGTTCTGTCAGGCGCGAGGTGAAGGGGGAGGGGAGCGCGGCCAGGTGCCGGGAAACTTCCGTGAGCCGTGTGGCCGCGCGGACCTGCATGAAACCCGTGACCATCATGGCCAGAAAACCAATCGCCGTGGCGATGCCGACGATGATGATCATCTTGTGCGTGGACTGCTGAAGCTCGCGGAGTTCGGATTCGCGCTGCGTGTTCAACGTCTGCTCGATGGTGTTCAGCCGCGCGGTCAGGCTTTCGGCGGCGCGCTTCGAGTCGGCCTGCGATTCCTCGCGGGCCTGTTCCACGGCGCGCTGCGTGGTGCGGATCTGTTCCTGGAGAATGAGCACCGAGCGCAACAACTGCGGGTCCGGCTCGACGACGACGACGTTTGTGATGGCGGCGGGCGGCGGCGGCGCGGGATCGGCGGCGTGGATCCAGAGCGGGGAAAAGATCAAAGCGAGCAGGGCGGCGAATTTCTGATAGTTCACGGCGGATGACGGTAAAGAGTGGCGGCGCGCGGGCAAGGCAAACTCGTTCGGATTCATTCACAACTTGTTCTCACGTTGTTGGGAGGTGAACCGCAGAGGACAGGGCCGGGATGGGCATTCCGCCTGCGCTCACCTTGACACCCCCGGCCCCTTCCCAAAGACTGCGCCCCCATTTATGGCCGAGCCAAAAGAAAATTTATTGATGGAGAAGATTGTCTCCCTCTGCAAGCGACGCGGGTTCATCTACCAATCCAGCGAAATCTACGGCGGCATCAACGGCTTCTGGGACTACGGCCCGCTCGGCGCGGAGCTGAAGCGCAACGTGAAGGAACTCTGGTGGAACGAGATGACCCGCCTGCGCGACGACGTGGTGGGACTCGACGCGACCATCATCATGGCCCCGCAAATCTGGCGCGCGTCCGGGCATGTGGACACGTTCAGCGATCCGATGTGTGATTGCTTGCTGACGAAGAAACGGTTTCGAGCAGACCAAGTGGAGCCACAAAGCGGAACGGTGTTTAGTTACATTGGAGCACTTGATGGTGAGACTGTTAAGCGGGTTCAAAGTTTCGTAGCCCAACCAAACTGGACCGAAGAGTTTCAACTCCGCTTTATTCGCCTTCTGGTTGAGGATCTCCTCGCGAACGTCCCTTCGTCGGTAACTCAACAAACGAAAGAACAAATCCAAAAAACGGCGATTCTTGAAATCGTCACGAAGCACTTTGAAACGCAAGGGGGGTCTGACTATCGCGAGCGCGCAGAGGCGGTGACTGGACTGTTGGGCGGTATCACGATGCGGGAAAAATACTCGGTTTTGATTCCAACCGGAAAAAACCCAGAGAGCGCGCGTAAAGTTGCAAGGGAGTTTTACAAAGCTCGGAAAGTTGAGAATGCGTTGCTTTTGGGTGAAACAACGGAAGCAGTAGAAAACTCCGTCCGCTTCAATCCTGAAAATGGCTCGCTGCTTACTGATCCTCGCCCCTTCAACCTGATGCTCCAAACCTACGTCGGCCCGATTCAGTCCGACGACAACATCGCCTATCTCCGCCCCGAGACGGCGCAGGCCATCTTCGCCCAGTTCAAGAACGTCGCCGACTCGTCGCGGGTGAAAGTGCCGTTCGGCATCGCGCAGGTTGGCAAGGCGTTCCGCAACGAAGTCACGCCACGCAACTTCACCTTCCGCTCGCGCGAGTTCGAGCAGATGGAACTGGAGTTCTTCATCAAGCCCGACGAGGTGGTCGAAGTCATCAGTGGGTCAGTGAACAGTGAATCAGTGTCGGGGCATCCGGGCGAGCCGCAGGCGAACTGGGGCTGGAGCCGGTGGCACCAGTATTGGGTCGAGGAACGCGTGCGGTTTTACGAAGGCATCGGCCTGTCGCGCAGCACGCTCGGCTTTCACATCCAGACGGCGGAAGAACTGGCGCATTACGCGCGCGCCTGCACGGACATCCTGTTCAAGTTCCCCTTCGGCAAATTGGACGAGAAGGGCGACCTCAAGGGCGAGGAACTGGAAGGCATCGCCGCGCGCAGCGATTTTGATCTCAGCCAGCACGAGCGTTTCTCCGGCAAGCCCATGGGCGTGTTCGACGAGGAGTTGCGCACCGCCTGGGCCAAACTGGACGACGCGAAGAAAGCGGACGTGTCGAAGCGCTATTACGAAGCGCGCCTGAAGTACATGACCAAGAGCGGCGTGGAACAGGCGAAGGCTGAGAAGGACGCGAAGGAAGACGCGGACGGCTTGGCGAAGGGCCAGTACATCCCGCACGTCATCGAACCTTCGGCGGGCGCGGACCGGCTCATCCTCGCGCTGCTCTGCAACGCCTTCACCGAAATCACGGACACCGACGACAAGGGCAAGAGCGACACGCGCGTGGTGATGAAGTTCCATCCCCGCGTCGCGCCGATCAAAGTGGCGGTGCTGCCGTTGCTCAAGAACAAGCCCGACCTCGTGAAGAAGGCGATGCTCGTGCGCGACCTCTTGCGTCCGCACATGAACGTCTTCTACGACGACGGCGGTTCCATTGGCCGCCGCTACGCGCGCCAGGACGAAGCCGGCACGCCCTTCTGCCTGACGATTGATTTCGACACGCTGGGCGAGAAGCCGGAACTGCTCGACACGGTGACGCTGCGTTATCGCGACGACGGACGGCAGGAGCGCCTGCCCATCGCGCAACTCAAGGACTGGCTGCTGGAACGGATTCGCTGATATGGCTGCCGCGCGACAGAGCAGGGGAAAAGCGTCGCTGAAGCGACCGCACTCCAAGCGCTTCGCGCGACAAGGGGCGTGTGGTGCTGCGCGCCAGCGTTTGGAGTACGGTCGCTTTAGCGCCGCTTTCGGGCGAGGCGTGCCGATGGAAAACGGCGCAGGAATTTTCGCGCGTTATTCCTCCTTCGCACTTTCCCAAGGTGCGACTTACACTCCGCACCCATGAGCTTACCGCCCCGGCTCTCCTATGTGTTCATCGCGCTGCTGATCATCGCGGCGGGCTGGCTCAAGCTGGCGACGCCGCTGGTCACAGTGTTGTTCTGTTTCTTTGCGCTGCATGTGCTGTCCTTCGGTGGGCGCAAGTGGTTGGGCATGTTGCTCTTCCTGGTTCTGCTGACCGGCGCGGGCGTGGGCTTTTATTTCTTCATCAAGCAAACCGCCGTGGCCTTGCCGCGCATCGCAGAAATCACCATCCCCGTCGTGCTCGAATGGGCCGAGAAGCAGGGCATCGAACTGGCCTTCACGGACTACGCGAGCCTGCGCGCGCTGGCCATTGATGCGATCAAGGGCGAGTTCGAGAACATCGGTAAATACGCGGGCGTGGGGCTGATTCAAGGCGCGGCGGTGCTCATCGGCATCGTGGTGTCCATCAGCTTGTTCCTGAACTCGAAGTTCGATCTTGCCCCGGATCAGCCGGCGCAGAGCAACAATCTTTACACGATCACCGCGCGCGAAATCACGCTGCGCTTTGGGACGCTCTACGAAAGTTTCGCCACCGTCATGGGCGCGCAAATCATCATCTCGGCCATCAACACGGCGGTCACGGCGGTCTTCCTGTTTTGGAACGACGTGCCGTATCCCAAGGTGCTCGTGGGCGTGACGTTTCTCTGCGGCTTGCTGCCGATCATCGGCAACCTCATCAGCAACACGCTCATCGTCGGCGTCGCGTTCACCATCTCGCCGAAGCTGGCGCTCATCGCGCTCATCTTTCTCATCGTGCTGCACAAGTCGGAATATTTCCTGAACAGCAAAATCATCGGCGACCGCATCCAGAACCCGATGTGGCTCACGCTCATCGGACTGGTGCTGGGCGAGAAGCTGATGGGCATCCCCGGCATGATCCTCGCGCCGGTGATCCTGCACTACATCAAGGTCGAGGCCAAACGCAGCCGCGTGGCGCAGCACGAAGGCTCGGAGCGCATCGTGGCGGTGGACTCGCCGTGAACCTGACTTCCATTTGTGACTGCGACTGAAGCCAAAGCACTGCTGGAGAAATTCCAGCGCGGAAAAATTTCCGTTGAAGAAACGGTGCGCGCGTTTCAGGCCGCGCCCGTGGCCGATCTTGGTTTCGCGCAAGTCGATCTGCATCGCGCGCTGCGCAAAGACTTTCCCGAGGTGATTTTCGGCGCGGGCAAAACGCCTGCGCAGGTGCTCGCCATCGCCAGCCAACTCGTCGAGCGCGAGCAACACGTCCTCGTCACCCGCCTCACTGCCGAACACGCGCGCGTGTTGCGGAAGAAATTTCGCCGCGCGGTTTTTCACGAGACGGCGCGCTGTGTGACCATTGAAGGCAAGGCGCGTGCGAAACGGCCCGGTGTGATCGCCGTGCTCTGCGCGGGCACGAGCGATTTGCCCGTGGCGGAAGAAGCTGCGGTGACGGCGGAAATCATGGGCAACACCGTGGAGCGAATTTTTGATGTGGGCGTGGCGGGACTGCACCGGCTGTTGCGCCGTCTCGACGACATTCAGCGCGCCAACGTGATCATTGCAGTCGCGGGGATGGAAGGCGCGCTGCCCAGCGTCGTCGCAGGATTAGTCGCCAAGCCCGTCATCGCCGTGCCGACGAGCATCGGCTACGGTGCGAACTTCGGCGGCGTGGCCGCACTGCTCGCGATGCTGAACAGTTGCGGCAGCGGCGTGACGGTCGTGAACATTGATAATGGTTTTGGCGCGGGCTACGCGGCGAGCCAGATCAATGCGCTTTGTGATTTGCCGCGAGAGAACGCAAAGAACGCATAGAGAGAAACCTCTGCACGCGATGCAACCAGTCTTCTTCTTTGCGCTCTCTGTGTTCTCTCGCGGCCATTAAAAATGAAAACTCTTTACCTCGATACCTTCAGCGGCCTCAGCGGCGACATGTTCATCGGTGCGATGATTGACCTCGGCGTGGACACGCAGGAGTTCGCACAGGAGTTGGAGAAGCTGGGGTTGGATGAATTTCATCTCCACGTCTCGCGGCAGGAACGCGGGGCGATTGCGGGAACGAAGTTTGATGTGCATCTGGCGGGCGGGCCTGAGCACGAGCATTCACATGAAGAGGAAGTCCACGCGCATGATCATTCACACGCGCACGGCGCGGAACATCACGACCATCTCGACGGCGAAACCCACGGGCCGCACGGCGGACCACTGGTCACAACGAAATCCGGGCGCGTGGAACTGAGCGTGTTCGAGACCGGTGTGCCTCCGCGTTTCCGGCTCTACTTTTTTGACGCGCACGGACACGAGGCGAAACCGCCAGCGGACAAGGACGTGACGCTGGAGACCACGCGCGGCGGGAAGAAACGTCAGTTGTTCAAATTCAAGAAGCACGGCACTTATCTCGAGGCCGCGGCGGAACTGCCGGAGCCGCATGAGTTCGAGGCGGTGTTGAAAATCAAACGCGGCGGCAGAGTGGAGAAGTGCGAGATCGAGTTTGTGGAAGACCACGATCACCACCATTGCGACCATGACCATGACCACGGACATGAGCATCACCACGGCGTGCCGGAGACCGCCGCTCCGCATGAGCACGGGCGCAACTTTGCCGAAATCCGCACGCTGATTCAGGCCAGCAAGCTCTCGAAATGGGTGAAGGATAAATCCATCGCGGTGTTTCATCGCGTGGCGGTGGCGGAGGGGAAAATTCACGGCCATCCGCCGGAGGAAGTTCACTTCCATGAAGTCGGCGCGGTGGATTCCATCGTGGACATCGTGGGCGCGTGCGTCGCGCTGGAGATGCTCGGGAAGCCGCGTGTGTTCGCGGCGAGTCCGGTCGAAGGCACGGGTATGATTCGTTGCGCGCATGGAAATTTTCCCATCCCCGCACCGGCCACGCTGGAGATTCTCAGCGCACGCGGCGTGATCATTCAGCAGTGCGAGGAACCAGGCGAACTCATCACGCCCACGGGCGCGGCGATTCTCGCGGAGTTCGCGGAAAGTTTCGGGCCGATGCAGCAACTCACCGTTGAAAAAATTGGCTACGGTCTTGGCACGCGGCAGAACAAGACGCGACCCAACGTCGTCCGCGCTGTTCTGGGCAACACGTCCAAGGTCCAGAGTCCAAAGTCCAAGGCCGGAGGCGCACTCGATTGGGAGACGGACACCATTGCTGTGCTGGAGACGAACCTGGACGACATCAATGCCGAGTGGCTGGGCGGCTTCGTCGAACAGGCGCTCGTGGGGGGCGCGCTCGATGTCTTCCACACACCGGTGCAGATGAAGAAGAACCGCCCCGGCGTTCTGCTCACGGTGCTGTGCGCCCGTGACGACGCGGATCGTTTCTCCGAAATGATTTTGCGCGAGACGACCGCGTTTGGCGTGCGCCGCACCCTGGCCGAGCGGCGCAAGCTGCACCGCGAGAGCGTGAAAGTGCAAACGAAGTTCGGTGAAGTGGCGGTGAAGATTGGCCGGCTGAACAACCAGCGGGTGCAGGCCGCGCCGGAATTTGAATCGTGCCGGGCGCTGGCAGAGCAGGGCGGGGTGCCGGTGCGCGAAGTTTATGCCGCCGCGCTCAAGGCTTTGAAAGCATGAGCCTCATTGATCCTGGGCTGCTAAAAATTCTCTGCTGCCCCGAGACGCACCAACCGTTGAGCGAGGCGGACGCGGCGCTGGTCGGCGAATTGAACCAGCGCATCGCCAGCGGCGCGCTGAAGAACCGCGCGGGCCAGACGCTCGCGGAAAAACTCGACGGCGGTCTGCTGCGCCACGACTGCCAAGTGCTCTACCCCATCCGACATCGTCTGCCGGTCTTGCTGGTGGATGAGGCGATTCCGCTGGGCTGAACACTCGACTGGGAAGCCGTCGCTCCGTTTGCACTTCAGAAAAGAAAAACACCAAACCCAACCCGCGTTCCGCGCGGTCAGGTTTGGTGTTTCGCAAGTCAAGTATGCCGTCTTAGTGGCAGCCGCAGCCCGAGCCGCAACTCCCCGCCTCGAAATCCTCATCCGTCGGCACGCGGCCCAACTCGTAGGTTTTCGCGACGTGTTGCGCGACGGTCTCCTGCATCTTGTGGATGGCCTGTTGCGCAGCCATGAAGTCGCGCGCAATCGGGTCCGCAAAAAAATGTTCGCGCTGTGCCTCGTAGTCCGCGATTTCCTCGCCGGAGAGCGGCAGCCGTTGCTCCTGCTTGTGCTGGAGACTTTCACCTTTGCTGGAGAGCGTCTGGTAAGCCGCCTGCGCCTGCTCGTTGTTAAAGAAGGCATCCACCCCCGCGCGGAGCTTCTGATATTCCGGCTGGTCGAGAATGGTCTGGCAAAGTTCGCGCGTCTTTTCGAGGACGGCATTTTCCGTGGCGGTCGTTGTCATAATTTTTTGTGGCCGGATGTTCGGCGGCTCGGGCGGAATACAACACAGGACCACGGCGGGTGCAAACAGCGATTTCCATCGCGCAGGGTTGCCAGCGCCGTCTGTTTCCGGATCAATGCCGCCGCACCAACATGACCGCTGAAGCCATCAAACATCTTTCCAAATCCGATCCGGTTTTGCGCCGCATCATTCGCGCGCACGGGGCGTGCGGTCTGGTGCCGGAGAAGTCGCGCCCGCCTTTTCAGTCGCTCGCGCAGGCCATCGCGCACCAGCAGTTGAACGGCACGGCGGCGCAGACGATTCTCGGACGCTTCATCAAATTGTTTCCGGGCCGGAAATTTCCACGCCCCGAAGATCTGGCCAGCGTGAGCGACGAAGCCATTCGAGCGGCCGGGTTTTCCTTCGCGAAGATTGCCGCGCTGCGCGACCTCGCGGCGAAGTCGCTCGATGGCACGGTGCCGTCCTCGCGCATCATCATGAAACTTGATGACGCGGAAATTATTGAACGCCTGACCGCAGTGCGCGGCGTGGGCCAGTGGACGGTGGAGATGCTGCTGATTTTTCAACTGGGCCGGCCGGATGTTTTGCCAGCGGATGATTTTGGCGTGCGCAACGGCTTCCGTGTCGCCTACGGACTGGATGAGATGCCGAAGCCGAAGGAATTGCTCGTGCATGGCGAGCGCTGGCGTCCGCATCGCACGGTGGCCGCGTGGTACCTCTGGCGCGCGGCGGATGCGGCGAAGGAGAAGAAAGCAAAATGATGTCCGAGCCTCAGCGGGAACAAAAAGCCGCCAGTCTTTCGACTGGCGGTCCACTTAAGGAACCTACGTTTTCACTCTGATTCGTTCGCGCGGGGGCGCAACATAAAATTGTTCACAAAAAAACCGCCAGCATCACGCTGGCGGTTATTCGTTTTCGGTTACGCGCGTAACCTCAATGGGACACTGCCACTTTATCGGGTTGGGGCAATGGAAAACTTCCGAAAGATATTCACCGGGGCGCACCCTCGGCCTCCGGCCCGATGGTCCATCGGGGGCACGTTAATGCAGGATCAACTCCGCGTTCGGAACGCGCATCAGTTGCGCGTCGAGATCGAGGAAGAAGTCGAGGCGGCGGTCCGTTTCCGCGTCGTCAATAGCGCGGGCCATGAGGATGTAGGCGGCGTAGTGGTTGCCCTCCGACTCGACGAGGCTGACGTAGAACTGCGCGAGTTCCGCGTCCACATTCGCGAGCGCGCGGCCGAGGATTTGAAACTTCTCGCAACTGCGTCCCTCGATGAGCGAGCAGCAGATGAGATGATCAATGACTTGCTGGCGTGTGCCTTTGCGGATGCCGCGCATCAGGCCGCTGATCCAAGGGCTGGGGAAGGGTTGGCCGAATTCAATGCCGCGTTTCTCCAGTAGATCGAGCACGAGTTCAAAGTGTTGCAATTCCTCGATGGCGATGGCGTTCAACTCGCGGACGCGCGGGAACAGGTCGCGGTATTTTTCCAAGTTGAGCGCGGTGGTCGCGGCCTTGCGTTCGAGGTGCGCGTGGTCCACGAGGATTTCGGGCAGATGGCCGAGAATTTTCGGCAGCCAGTCCGCAGGAATTTTTTTCGCGCCAGAGCAACATGCGGCGGCTGTTGTGCGGCTGAGCAGGGCAGCGGGCAAGTGGCAAATGACCGCCGCTTCAGACTGACCCGTTCGCATCGTGCGGGACAGACTCTAGCTGGCTTTAATCCGGATCGGCGCTTCGTTCATGCTCCCGCGCCGGTAGCCGGCAAGATCGAGCGTCACATGCGCGTAGCCGAGGCGCTTCAATTCCTCCGCGATCTTCGTGAAGACGTTTTCCTCCAGCAGACGCGGGATTTCCGCCGCGCCGAGTTCGAGGCGGGCGAGGTGCTGAGCGGTTGAAGGTTGAAGGTTGAAGGTTGAAGGTTCGCGCTCGTTCAACTTGGAAATTTCCACGGGCACCCGCCCCCCCACCTCATGGTGCCGCACCCGCACGTCGTAAAAGCCCGCGTCGCGCAGCGCATTCTCTGCCTCTTCGATCATCCGCAGCTTCTCGGGCGTCACGCGCTCGCCGTAGGGGATGCGTGAACTGAGGCAGGCCATCTGCGGCTTGTCGGCGGTGGGCAGGCCGAGCTGCGCGGAGAGCGCGCGAATCTCTGCCTTCGTCAGCCCAGCTTCCTTGAGCGGCGCGCGCACTTGGAATTCCTGCGCGGCCTGCGCGCCCGGCCGGTGGTCGCCCACGTCGCTCGCGTTCTCACCGTAGGCGATGACGGCAAATTTTCCGGCGCGCGCGACCGGCTCCAGTTCCGTGAACAGCTCGTGCTTGCAGAAGTAGCAACGATTGTTTGGATTCGCGAGATACGCCTCGTTGTTGAACTCCGCCGTCTGGACGACGCGCACGGGGATGCCAAATTTCTCCGCCACTTCCAGCGCCTCGCGCAGTTCGCGGCGCGGCAAGCTCGGCGAATCCGCAATGACCGCCAGCGCGCGATCTCCGAGAACATCGCGGGCCACGCGCGCGAGAAACACCGAGTCCACGCCGCCCGAGTAGGCCACGACACACGAACCAAACGAGCGGAGCAGCGCGCGCAGTTGTTCCAGTTTTTCCACCCGCGCAACGTGCCAGCCGAAAGCGGGGAAGGCAATGAGAGGAGCGTGGAAAAAGCGGCGCTAAAGCGACCGCACTCCAAACCCTCCGCGCGGCACAACGCGCTTGCTGCTCCGCGCCAGCGTTGGGAGTGCGTTCGATGGAGCGCCGCTTTCCGAGGGTGGTCCCGGCAACCTGCGCCCTGTCCTGCTAAGAGCCTGTCTGAAAATTCAGTACGGGTAGCACAGGCCACTGGCCTGTGCCGCCGGGCGACCAGCCCGGCGGAAGGGTGAGGGCCGCGCAACTCAAGCAGGCCTGCCTCCAGCCAAGTCGGCTCACTCTCCTTCCGCTGGGCAGGTTGCCCAGCGGAACGGGCTGGTCGCCCGTTCCACCCCTT
>JAYVQC010000264.1:0-14206 GCA_043757045.1 Akkermansia sp.
GCGCCAGCGTTTGGAGTGCGGTCGCTTCAGCGCCGCTTTTTCCCTCGCCAGCCAACAGTGCGCGCCGTCGCCGCTCCGCTCTGCCGGCGCAGTCCAAAGGGCCACGCGTCCAGGTTCCGCCTACAGTTCCTGAAGGATTAAGATCACTTCATCACCCGAGGAAAATTTTGCCCTCACAAATCACGGTGTTACTGTCCGCACCGTTATATGAAATGCTTGGTTGAAATTTTCTCCGGTGTCGCACGGCGTCCGCTGCTGCTCGCGACGGGTCTGTTGATGAGTCTCCTCGCGACCGCCAGCGTGCGCGCGCAATGCCCCGGCTGCGTGACGTTCAACGCGGGCGTCAAGTGGGGCAACGTTTCCTTCAGCTCACTCAATGAAGCCTCCGGCCTCGCCGTGAGCATTCGCAATCCCGGCGTGATCTGGTCGCACAATGACGATGGCACCGACGGTCGTCTCTTCGCCTTCCGCACCAATGGCACCGGACTCGCGCGCTACAACATGAACGTCAGCTTCGGTGGCATTGGCGACATCGAGGACATGGCGGTCGGACCCGGGCCGGCGGCGGGTGTGCAATATCTTTACGTGGGCGACATTGGAGGAAAGGGCTTTCCTCCGAACGAGGTTCGGAACCAAATCCGTATCGTGCGCATTCCCGAACCCGTCGTGCCGCCGCTCGGAGCGGGGGGGCCGCCCTTGCTCAACTTCACCGGCGTGCAAGTCTTCACGCTCAGATATCCCAATTCCTTTTTTTGGGACGCCGAAGGGCTGCTTGTCGATCCGCTGAACGGCGACCTCTACATTTTCACCAAGTTCAACAGCATCTCGTACGTCTATCGCGCGAACTTGAACAACGCCGCCGCTGGTTCCACGAACATGTTGGAACTGCTACTGACCGTTCCGTTCAATGAAGTTTCGGGCGCAGCCATTTCCCACGACGGCAGCCAGATCGCGTTGCGGAATGAATTCACCGCGCAAATCTGGATGCGCTGCCCCGGCGAAACGATTAGCAACACCCTCACGCGCGCCGGCCATCCCATCCCCGTGATGGGCTTCGCGGCGGAACCGAACGGCGAGGCCATCGCCTTCCTGCCCCATGGCCGTGGCTATCTCACGACCACCGATTCTCCGCCCAGCGGCAACAAAATCGACAGCCCGCCCATTCACTTCTTCGGCCCCACCTGCGCGCCCACCGTCATCACGCAACAGCCGCAGTCCACGACCAACGACGTCGGAGCCAATGTCATGTTTCAGGCGCAAGCCTCGGGCGAAAACCTTCAGTATCAATGGCGCTTCAACGGCGGTGAACTCGCGGGCGAAACAAACACCCTGCTCTGGCTCAACAGCCTTCAACCCGCGAACGCCGGACTCTACACGCTGCGCGTGCTCGGCAACGGCGGCGCGGCCACCAGCAATCCCGCGCGTCTCGGCGTGCGCGTTTTGCCTCCCCAGATCAATTCCCAACCCGCGCTCCTCACCTATGCGCCGACCGGCGGCACCGTGCGCCTCGCCGTGGGCGTGCAAGGCACCCCGCCCTTTCACTTCAACTGGACCTTCGGAAAAAAGCCGCTCCACCAGAACAGCAATGTGCTCACGCTGTTGAACGTGACCAACAAAAGCTCGGGCAAGTACCGCGTCACCGTCACGAACAGCGCGGGTGCCGCCATCAGCGCCTACGCGAATCTCAAGGTGCTGATGCGCCCCACCGTCATCACTCCGCCCCTCTCGCGCACGAATCAGCCGAACTCGGCTGCCCGCTTCCGCGTGCGCGTGAAGGGCAGCACCCCGTTGCGCTACCAGTGGTATTTCAATGACACGGCCATCAGCAACGCCACGAAATCCAGCCTGAGCCTCCGCAACGTGCAGACCACGAACAGCGGCCTCTACTCCGTGCGCGTGACCAATTTTGTCGGCACAAATTTCAGCGCGTCCGCGCAACTAACGGTGCCCTGACGCGGAGCGCGGACCGCCGAGTCCGCGTGTTCTTGTTCTCTTCGGCGCGGGTCGTTCACGGGAGAGGGGAACCGGCCTCACGCCAAGTCCGCGCAGGACGCAAAGGAAAACGGGAAGCCGTCGCTGTTCGTAAATCATTTCCCCCTTTGCGCCCTTCGCGGCCTTGGCGTGAGGCATCCTCCAAAAGCGTTCATCCCCCGCGAACTCCAAGATTGCCTGAGCCGCCCGGGCGCATCATCCTCCGCACACTCATGAAACCGCTCGTCATCCTCCTCGCCACCGCCTTTGCGTTCTCTCTCCACGCCGCGACGCTGCCCGTAGCGTGGCAAGTCGCGGACACGAATCTCGCCGAATACTTCCGTCGCGAGACGCGCGCGATTTCGGATCGTTGTCTGACCGATCTCACCACGAGCAACGCGTGGCTCGCGCAATTGCCGCAGCGCCGCGCCGAACTCGCCGAGATGCTCGGCCTCGCGCCCATGCCGCCGCGCACGGACTTGCGCGCTGTCGTCACGAAGCGTTTCGAGCACGACACGTTCACGGTGGAGAACCTGCACTTCCAATCACGCCCCGGCCTTTACGTCACCGCGAATCTTTACGTGCCGAAAAATCTCACGAAGCCTGCGCCCGCTGTTCTTTACGTCAGCGGACACGGGCCGGTCGTCACCAACGGCATCAGCTACGGGAACAAGGTTTCGTATCAGCATCACGGCGCGTGGTTCGCGCGGAATGGCTACGTCTGCCTCATTCTCGACACGGTGCAGCTCGGCGAGATTTCGGGTGTGCATCACGGCACGTATCGCGAAGGCATGTGGTGGTGGAACTCGCGCGGTTACACGCCCGCCGGCGTCGAATGCTGGAACAGCATGCGCGCGCTCGATTACCTGAGCACGCGATCCGAAGTGGACACGAATCGCTTCGGTGTCACGGGCCGCAGCGGCGGCGGCGCTTACAGTTGGTTCGTCACCGCGATGGACGAGCGCATCAAGGCCGCCGCGCCGGTCGCGGGCATCACGGACTTGGAAAACCACGTCGTGGATGGCGCGGTCGAGGGCCATTGCGACTGCATGTTCTTCGTGAACACCTATCGCTGGGATTATCCGCAACTCGCCGCGCTGGCCGCGCCGCGCCCGCTGCTCATCGTCAACACGGACGACGACAACCTTTTCCCGCTCGATGGCGTGGTGCGCCTGCGCGACAAAGTGCGCCGCGTCTATGACCTGCTCGGCGCAGGCGAGAAGTGCGGCCTCGTCATCACGCCCGGCGGCCACAAGGACACGCAGGAATTGCAGGTGCCGGTGATGCGCTGGTTCAACCGGCATCTCAAAGGCGGGGAAGGATTGGTGGAGAACGCGGCGGTGAAATTGTTTTCGCCACAACAGTTGAAGGTGTTCGCAACGCTGCCCACCGACGCGCTGAATGGGAAGATTCACGAGGCGTTTGTGGAAACAGCACGCGCGGAAGTACCGAAGACAAAGGACGAATGGAACAAGCAGCGCGCAGAATGGCTTGCGGCGTTGCGGGCGAAATCGTTTCCGTCGCTGGCGCGTGCGGAGGAACCGTCGCCTGCGCTCAGCTTCAACGCCGCGAATGGTCATCACAACCTGCGGCTGCAAGTTTCCGGCGCAAACATGTTCATCACGACGCGCGAGGGTGAAAAGGCGGAGCGTGTGATCATGGAGGCGGAGTTCTTGAAGATGGGCGGACGGCTGGCCAGGCGTACGCCTGGGGCATGGCACGGTCGAATTTCATTTCCGTGGCTCGATACCAACGCGCTTGTGAACCCAAAACGGCTGGTCTCGGAGAGGCCGGTGCGCGTTGACGTCGCGGCGCTCGCGGGAAAGGAAGTCCAACTTCGTCGGCGGCACATGCTGCTCGGCGAGACAGCGGATTCTCAGCGCGTGTCCGAATTCGTGCGCGCCATTCAGGCGATTCGCGCCTCGAAAGAGTTTAGCAAACTCTCGCTCCGCCTCGAAGCCGACGGCGACATGGCGGTGAACGCGCTCTACGCCTCGCTCTTCGCGCCGGTGGATGAACTGGTGCTCACGCATCTCCCCAAGTCGCACGCGAGCGGCCCCGACTACCTGAACGTGCTGCGCATCCTCGACCTCCCGCAAGCCGTGGCGATGGCGAGCGAGCGTTGTCGTGTGGAATTGCGCGGCGCGAGCGAAGCCGACTGGAAATATCCGCTCCAGACCGCGAAGCAACTGGGCTGGGAAAAAAACCTGCGCGTGATCACAGAGTAAGGCGCGACAGGAGCGCGGACCGCCGAGTCCGCGCGGTCATCGCGCTGCCAGCGTGCGGATGAGGCATATCGATTTGGAGCACGCCGTTCCCCTCACCCCGGCCCTCTCCCGCCGGGAGAGGGAGTCAGTCAGCCAGCGTTGGGTGGCGACGAGCGCGTCCGCATGGACGAGGACTGAATGCGATTCTCCCTCTCCGCTGGGGAGAGGGCCGGGGTGAGGGGAAAGCGCGTCCACTGCGACTGGCGCTTGAAAACAAGTTGATGGCTTCACGCTGAAACGCGCGGACTCGGCGGTCCGCGCTCCTCAGTCAGTGGCCTTCATCCACGCTAGCACTTGCTCCGCGGACTTTTTTGGCGTGGTGGCGAGGACGTTGTGGTCGGCGTTGAAGATGATTCGTCGCGCGCGGAAGCCAGGGCAATTCTTCCGCAGCCACGGATGCACAAAGGGCCACATCACAATCGGATCAAAAAATCCCGTGAGCGCAAACACCGGCAAGGTCATGCGCCGCGCGGTGTCGCGGAAATCTGCGCGCGCGATGAGCGGGTAGCGCGAGGCAATGGCGAGATTGTCCGCGCGCGTGCGGCGGCGGACGAATTCATCAATCGCCGCCAGCGTTTCGGGGGCCTGCCGGTGGCGAAGCCGGGCAAAGCGGGCGTAGAATTTCAGCAGCAGTTGAAAGCACGGCCACGGCAGCCACCGCTGCGCGAAGTGAAACCCATGCACGCCCCAGATCACCGGATGCCGCACGAAGCCGCCGGCGAAAATCAACCCAAGCGGTTCGAACCGCGCCGCCGTGGCGTCAGGCGTCTCGCCTGACGTGGAGGGCTGGCGTCCCGCCGCCCGGTCAGAGCCGCGAAGTTCTTTAACGTCGTGGACCTGCTCACGCTCGTTCCGCCGGGCGGGACGCCACGGCTCTACGGCAGGCGAGACGCCTGACGCCACGCGCTCCAGAATTTTCCACGCCACCTGCGAGCCGAAGGACTCCGCGAGAATCCATCCGCTGGTGATGCCGTGCGCAGCCAGTTGTTCCACCACAGCGCGCGCGTAATCCTCCAGCGTCCAGTCGGTGCGGCACGGGTAGGTGAACTCCACGAACCGCACGCGCCCGGCCACGGTGGCGCGAAAGCTGGAGACGAGCGTCCAATCGCCGTGCAGACCGGGGAGGTAGATGAGCGTGGGCAGCGCGGCGTCGCCGTGAACACGGAGTTGAATGGAATCCAGTGCGCTCACCTCATCGGAGCGCGGATCGCCGAGTCCGCGCGAACATTGAAAACTCTTTTAACCACGGAAAACACGGAAGACACGGAAAGGAAGCCGCGCGATCAAACCGCCTCCCCTTGTCTTTTCCCCTTCCGTGTCTTCCGTGTTTTCCGTGGTTCATTTTCTGAAACACGCGGACTCGGCGGTCCGCGCTCCGTTCACACCAACTTCTCCAACTCCCGATGATTCGTCTTCCCCGTGCCGAGCTTGGGAATCTCGTGGATGAACTTCACCTCGCGCGGCGTGGCGAGGTTGGGCAGTCCCTTCGCTTTGATCGCGGCACGAATTTCTTCGAGCGTCAGCTTCGGTTCGTTTGAAACGGCGATGAGCTTCTCGCCTTTGTCGTCGCAGGGGCGCGCGATGACGGCGATCTGACAGCGCAGGCCGTAGTGCGGAAACGCGCCGGCCAGGGCGTCTTCGACGGCGGTCAGACTCACCATCTCGCCGCTGATTTTCGCGAAGCGTTTCAGGCGGCCCTGGATGAACACGTAGCCTTCCTCGTCCACGCGCACGATGTCGCCGGTGTCGTACCAACCGCCGAGCGCGAGGAACTTTTCGTTCGCGTCGGCATTCAAGTAACCCTTCATCACGTTCGGTCCGCGCACGAAGAGGCGTCCGCCGGTGGTCACTCCTTCGACCGTTTCGAGTTTGTATTCCATGCCGGGCATGAGGCGGCCGGCGGAGCCGTGCTTGGGTTGCAACGGTGTGCAGACGCTCACGCACGGCGCGCACTCGGTCGCGCCGTAGCCTTCGAGCGCGCGCACGCCGAAGCGTTGTGCCCACGCGGATGACGTGGCCTCCTGCAATTTTTCCGCCGCCGCGAACATGTAGCGCAGGCTGCGGAAATCGTAGGTGTGCGCCTTGCGCGCGTAGCCGTTCAGGAACGTGTTCGTGCCGAGCATGATGGTGCAGTCGCGGTCGTAAAAAATCGTCGGCACGATGCGGTAATGCAGCGGCGACGGATAAATAAACACCGACATGCCGCGCACCAGCGGCAGCAGCGTGCCGACCGTGAGGCCGAAGCTGTGGAAGAGCGGCATGGCGTTGAAAATCTTGTCGCGGTCCGTGAGGTCGGTCACGGCGAGCATCTGACGGATGTTCGCCAGAATGTTCCGGTGCGTCAGTTCGACGCCCTTCGGCACGCCCTCGGAACCGCTGGTGAAAAGGATCGCGGCGGTACTGTTCGAGCCGATGCGTCCGGGCAGCAGTCCGGGCGTGAAGGTTTGTTTCAACAGCGCCTTGAATTTCGCCGCGCCGGAAATTTTCGCGCGCACGTCTTCGAGGTAGATGAATTGCAACCCCGCCGTCGTGAGCGTGCTGATGTCCAGCTTGGCGCGCGTGAGGAACGCGCGGGACGTGATGATCTGCTTCACCTCCGCCAGTTGCGCGCACGCGAGCATGATGACCGGACCGGTGGAGAAATTAAATATCGCCGGCTCCTTACCCAGCGCCCACAGGCTCATCAGCACCACGGGCGTGGCGTTCACGTTCGGCAGCAGCACGCCCACGCGCGTCTGCTCCGCGTGCAGCAGTCCGTCCAGTTGTTGCGCCATCAAGTCCGCGCCGGTGAGCAGGCGGCGATAATTCACTTCCGCACTCACGTCCTCCATCGCGACGCGCTGGGGAAAGCGCGCGGCGGTTTCGCTCACCGCCTCGATGATCGTCTGCGGGCCGAACTGCATCTCGGTGTCGAATTGTTGCAACACCATCTTGTCGCGCACCCAGTTGGTGAAGAGCGCGCGCGCCTGCGCCGTGCTCATGGGTCCGATCTTTGGCGGGGTCAGCACTTCGCTGAAGTGCGCGGTGATCGTCGGGAACCATTTTTTATCATTCGGATTCGGCGAAAGCGGCAGCCGGTGCGCGCCGCGCAGGTAACAGGTGATGACTTTCGCGCCCGTCTTGTGGAGCAGGAAGCCGGTGCCGTCGAAGAGCTTCATCAACGTGCCGGTGCGCGAGAGGCGGCCTTCGGGAAAGAGCGCGAGCCGTCCGCCCTTGATCAAAAATTCCGCCATGTGCTTCACCGCGTAGGGCGAGTCGGTGTCGATGGGAAAGGTGCGGCGGTTGATCATGATCTTGCGATGCAGCCACGAGGTCTGCGCCGTCTTTTGCGAGACCACGCACTTCCAATCCTCGTCGGTGCAGACGAGGAGGAAGAGCCAGTCCACCCACGAGGCGTGGTTCGGCAGGAGCAACACGGGACCGGGCGTCTTCAAGACTTCCTCGTTGTAAGCGCGGAAGCGAAACACCCAACCGACCAACCAGCGCATAAATGTTTTCATGATGGGAACGCGGACGGCAGGGATTTACACCGCGCGCGAGGCAATGGCGATGCGAGAAGTTTTAACGGGCGATTGAGAGAAACAATGGAGATGTGCCCCCGGCGTTCCTGTCGCGTGGCGGCAGGCATCTTGCCTGCCAGTGAGCCGTGGCTTCCAGCCCGGCGGAAAAAGCATCCACCAAGAAGCGTGATGGAAGATTTTCTGGTTGCTCGCCATTTGAACATCTTCTCCGGGCGGCTGGAAGCCGGCCCTCACTGGCGGGCAGGATGCCTGCCGCCACATTTTTTTGGCGCATTCACTTGGCTGTTCACTCACATTGCTCACGACCGTGCGGCGGCACGGAACACACGCAGAGAAATTTGTCCGCCAGTTCGAGACTCATTCACATGGCAAGATTGCTGGCCAAAGATGCTGCCCTGGGGTTGCCGGAAATTCTCCTCACCCCCGGCTGCAACCGCCTCGGGCGCGAGGGCGAAAATGATTTCCTCGTGCCGCATACCTCCGTCTCGCGCCAGCACTGCGAGGTGTGGCTGATGGATGACGCGCTGCTCGTGCGCGATCTCAGTTCCCGCAACGGCACTTTCGTGGACGAAGCGCGCGTGGGGGAGGCCGCCCTCCTCACCGGCCAGACGCTACGCCTGGGCGACGTGGAACTACTCGTGGCCGAGGCTCCCGCGCACATCTCCGTGCCCGACCTGGTCATCGGCGGGCCGGTGGACGCGCCCACTTTCATGCCGGATGGCACGCCGTGCTGCCTGCATCATGCGGGCGTGGCGGCGACGTTGCAGTGCGGCAAGTGCCAGCAAGTTTTCTGCGCCCATTGCGTGCGCGAATTGAAAGTGGCCGGAGGAATGCCCCGCCGCTTCTGCCCCGAATGCGGCGGCCCGTGCGAACGCCTCGCGCCCGCCGACGGCGAGAAGAAGCGCACGAGCTGGCTGGAAAAAATCAAAGGCGTCTTCACGCAACCGCCGCCCCGGCGGTAAGAGCCTGTCTGAGAATTCAGGATGGGTAGCACAGGCCACCGGCCTGTGCCGCCGGGCTACCAGCCCGGCGGAAGGGTGGGGGAGGCGCAAGGCAGGCAGGTGTATTCCGACCAAAGGTGATCACGCTCATTCCGCTGGGCAGGTTGCCCAGCGGAACGGGCTGGTAGCCCGTTCCACCCTTTTTCAGACAGGCTCTAAGGCGTGGCAGGGCCGCGCGGCACCGTGTTCCCTTCCTCTCCATCCGCGTCATCCGTGTCATCCGTGGTTGAAAAAACTCCGTTCCAAAAACAAAACTGGCGGCGCTCTTACGAACGCCGCCAGTGCGAAACTGTTTTCCGCGCTCCTCAGTTCTTCAGGCGGAAGAAGGCGTGGCCGGTGGGCGACGCGTTGGTCACGAAGTTCTCGCTGCCGACCACGGTAGGCGCGGTGAGCACGTTCTGCCAGTTGGTGGTCGTGAGGTTGTCGCACGATTGCAGCGTGAAGCCCGTGGCCGCCGTGGGCCAGGCCACGATGACGTCGGGGCCAGATCTGAAGATTCGGAGCGCGGCGGCTGGGGACGGCAAAATGCCGATGGCCTCGTTGAAGGTCACGGCCACGCGCAGTTCATCCGCATAGCCAGTGCCGATGGAACTGGATTCGCGGAAGGCGAATTGCGTGACAGCGTTCGTCGAAGAGAGCACGTCGGACGCGGTATAGTTGGGGCTGGCCTCGCTCACGGGATTTACCCACAAAGTCGAGATGCCGGTGCCGACGTTGTAGCGCACGACGATGCGATTCGTCTGCCCGGGGTTGAAATCCGTCGGCACTTCCGCGTAGCCCGCGTTGGTGGCGCTGCCCGCGCCGTTGCCAATGCCGATCCGATAGGAGCCGAGGGTCGCGTTTACGGTGGAAACAACCAACCGGGCGCGAAAGGTGGTGGCGTTGTCTTTGAAGTGCGCGATGTAGTCGCCAATGATGGAGGGGAAAAATTCCAGTGAGTAAAGGAAGCTGTAGTAAAGGTTCGTGCCGGTGGCGGGTGCGTACGGCTCGCCGCGCAGAGGCGCGTTCACGTCTTCGCTGTTCTCCGAGGTCAGATACAGGTTGCTGCTCACCACGCTGAGCTGTCCAAAGGTGCCGCTGTGGGTGTTCCAGAGGAACCCGGAGTTGGTCGTCAGCGGGCCGTTCGCGTAATTGAACGGCTCGTAAAGCAGCGTGCCGGGGGACGGCGAGACCGCGAACACGAAGGACCGGTTGGTCGTCAGCACGCCGTCACTGACCGAGAGCGTGACCACCACGGAGCCGGACTGTCCCGACGCCGAGGTGAGCGTGACCGTGCGGTTGGAGCCGCTGCCGCCCAACTGGATGCCGCTCAACGGCAGCAGGGTGAGATTGGACGAAGCGCCGGTGACGGTGAGCGACGACGAGGCCGTTTCCAAATCGCTGATGGTGAACGGAATCGCCGCCGTGGGCACGCCAGAGACGGACGTCTGGTTGGCGATGATGCTCACACTGGGCGGGGTGTTGGTCGGCAGGACGTTGACGGTGAAGTTGACGTTGTTGGATTTTCCGCCTTCGTCCACGACGCCGACCGTGATGAGTGAGAACCCGATCTGGCCGGCCGCCGGGGTAATGGACACGGTGCGGTTGGAGCCGGAACCGCCAAAGACGATGCCAGAAGTTGGAACGAGCGTGGGATTGGAAGAACCTTTGTTCAGCGTGAGCAGGCCCGCCGCCGTCTCCACATCGCCCACGACAAACGGAAGATCATTGGTTGTGGTGTCCACGCGCATGGTCACGTTCGAAATGGTCGAGATGGTCGGGGCATTGTTGAAGACGCCGAAGGTGTCGCCCTGCACGGTCATCATGTCGATACGGGCGACGCCGGTAACGCCGTATGTCGAATTGCCGGCTGCTGTGTAATTAGTGCTGTTGGAAAATTCCGAGACGATCTGAAATGCGAAATTAGGATTGTTGGTAACTCCAGGAATGTAGCTGAGGTCGGCGGTTTTAGTGGCGTAATTGACGCTCGCACCATTCGTGACAGCGATCACATTCGTGGAATCAATGAAGTTCACGCCGTCGGTCGAATACTGCACACGCCAGAAACGGCTGCCCGTGTTGCTGACGCGGAAGGCCAGCGAGAGGGTGATGTTCTGGTAGCCCACGGTGCTCAGCGAGAAGCGCGTGCCGGCGGTCTTGTCGCCCGTGCCGGAGGCGGGGTAGTTGCCGGAGTTGATGGCGCTGTTATCCCCGGCGGCATTGGCCGGATCGGTGGTGTGACCGCCCGCGAAGCCGTTCGTCACGCCGCCGATGAAGGTAATGGTGCCGCTGCCCGTGGAGGGGGTGAGCGTGCCGGTGGCCGTGTTGGCATCGGCTGGCGCGCTGTTGAAATTCCAAAGGGTAATGACATCCGCCGCGCGCGCGACGGTGAGCGCTGACAACAGGGTCAGCAGGAGGAGCATTTTTTTCATTTCGTTGTCTAGGTTGAGTTTTTTGGAAAGGGTCATTGAGGGGCACCGCGGTAGGGGTACCAATAGACTTTTCGCGGCACGGCCCACTCGTTCAACGAGCTGTTGTCCTCGGCGGTGGAGCGGCGATAATCGTTGGTACTTACGGATTCGGCATGTCCATCCGCAAAGGCCAGATTGGCCCGCAGGTTGTGCCGGGCCGGGGTGAATCTACCGGAGGAAGACGGGAATGTTCCTTCGCTATTTTCAGTGAAGGTCACGGTGTCCGTGGGTTTCTCGCACACGCTGCGTTTGAACTGGGCCGCGCCATTCGGGTCCATCCGGTTGTTGAAGCCATACATGAAAAATGGATTGCCCAGCGTCGGTGTGACGGCTGGTCCCTTCTTCACGCTGGGGCAGGTGAACAGTGATTTAACGCCTGGCAAAGGCGGATTGCCTGACTTGTAGAGGTTGCTCAGGGTTATTCCTCCGGCGTATTCCGGCGTCGAGTTGTACCACGCATCCGTGTTGAATCCGGTGCTGATGTCGCCCGCGTTGCCTTCGTAGGGGAAAAACTCGTCATTATCGTCGCCATACATCCAAAAGGCGTAGCCCCACTGCTTCACATTGCTCAGGCACTCAATGGATTTAGCCTTCTCCTTCGCCTTCGCCAAAGCCGGCAGCAGCAGCGCGGCGAGAATCGCAATGATGGCAATGACCACGAGCAGTTCAATCAAGGTGAAAGCCAGGCGGCGCGGGAGATGAAACCGTTTCATGGACGCAGATTCAGGTTTGGTCGTCATGGTTTTGTTGGATGAACTGGTCGGCAGCGTACCATTCCGTCCGGCCATTGCACCGAAAAATCTGGGGGACGAAGCGGCGGGTGACGGAGGTGCCGCCCGGCCAATCCGTCTTGCGATTCTGCCGCGGATTGTTCAGGCAGGCGGATTTTGGCAGCAAACCATCAGCGCGACTCATCGCCACGGCCAGCGTGGGCCACGCCTCCCCAGCGCGGCTGCGGCGCAGGAATGACGGGCGTTTTACGCGGCTTTCATGCGAAAGCTTCATGGTGTTTGGTTGAGCCATCCGACCTCTCTGAACATGGAAAGCACGAACTATGCTCAGGCTACTCAGGCGAGCCGGAACGGCAAGCGAGGGTTATCAACATTCGCGTCACGAAGCGGTGAACAACTGCGAGGGGTCCCGGCCTCACGCCAAGGACGCAACGGCCGCGAAGGAAACAGGTCTCAGCGCGGTTGGTTTTGGGAGATGACGCCACAGGCGCAGAGCAGACCCTGAGTGATGGCCAGAATTAGTTTCCGTTTGGCGCCGCCTTCCCCTCACCCCGGCCCTCTCCCCGGAGGAGAGGGAGCACGGCATCCAGCCTGTGTAACTTCCAGCGCGTCCGTCGTCACCCCACGCGGGCTGACCTTCTCCCTCTCCCCGAGGGAGAGGGCCGGGGTGAGGGGAGACGCGCGCGCGACCGGACCAGCCGCATCCAGATATTACTTTAGGCCAACGGTCTAGCCCGTCCCATTCCCCAGTCGCGTGGTGCCGGAGCGGCAGAGGTTCACGAAAGTTTCCTCCGCGAGCGTCAGCCGCCGTCCGCGCCAGTGCAGCAGGCCCCAGGTGCGCTTGAGCTTGCGCTTGCCGAGCGGCAGCGAGACGAGCACGCCGCTCTCGATTTCCTTCCGCGCAATCCACGGGGCAAGAATGCTCACGCCCAGGCCGAGCTTCACCAGTTCCTTGATGGCTTCCATGCTGCCCAGTTCCATGATCATGTTCAGCGCCATGTCCTCGACGCGGAAGTATTCCTCCACCATCTCGTGGGTGAAGCTGTGCTTGTTGTAGAGCACGTATTGCTGGCGCGGTACTTCCTCGCGCACGACGTGCTGTTTCTGCGCCCACGGATGACTGGGAGCCATCACGAACACCATTTCGTCGGTGAAGAGCGGGAGGAATTCGAAGTCGTCGTCGCGCTTCGGTTCGAGGGCGAGGGCGAGGTCCACCTGGTTTGAGCGGAGGAGGTTGAGCGCCTCGCGCGTGTCGCCCGGCTCCACGCTGATGCGCGCCTGCGGATAGCTCTTCTTAAACTCGCTCAACACCTCGGGGAGAATGTACTGGCAGGCCGTGGTGCTGGCGCTGACGCGCAGACGGCCTTGGCCCCATTGGTTTAATTGCGTGAGGGATTCGCGCGCGGCGGACATCTCGGAGAGGATTTTGTCCGCGTGCTGGAGCAGGTGCTCGCCCGCTTGGGTGAGCAACACCTTTTTACTCATCCTGTCAAAAAGACGGCATCCCAGATCGGTCTCCAACGCCTTCATCGAGTGGCTGACCGCCGACTGGGAGAGGTGCAGTTCACGAGCGGCTTGGGTGAAGCTGCCGCGCCGGGCGAGCGTGACAAAGGCCCTGATTTGCCGGGTGTCGATCGGTGCTGTCATCAGTTAAATGGTTCATGGCCGCGATACGATTCATTTGGTGAATCCGTCGCCGGGACGTGGCGAAGCCAAGTGCGGACACGGCGTGAGCCGCACCTGGACGGGATGACTTAGCAGATGGGGAGCCAAGCGAATTTTCTGCGAGGCATGAAGCCCGTTTCTACGGGCGGCATCCTGGGGTGCCTGCCTATCCGGTTGGTTGACATAGGCGATTTGCGGAGCCGAGGGGAGTGCCGAGCTTTGCTCGGCAAGGAGCAAAACCAGCCCACCCAAGCCGAGCAATGCTCGGCGCTCCAAATTTGTCAACCAACCGGATAGGCAGGCTCGGGTGGCGGAACCCCCTCGTCAGCCGGGGGAGGCCACGGGCGTGAAACTGTTTCCAATCGATCACCCGCGCGGAGGGGCGAGGCGTTCCTCCGCGGCTCGTTGGAAGACAGCCGGCACCGCTGGCCGCACGCATGGCGCGGGCGCTGACGGAGCGAGCGTCGGCTGCCCATTCGGCGCGTTGGGAGGCCTTGCGCTTCCTCAGAGCCTGTTTGAAAAAGAAAGACGCACAAATCCCTTGATTTGACGGGCTGTTTTGGCGGCTTTCATTCGCGGCAGCGCTGTTCAGGCGATGAA
>JAYVQC010000265.1:0-3587 GCA_043757045.1 Akkermansia sp.
AAGCGCGTCATCTACATCCACATGGCCGGCTCGCCGTCGCAGCTCGACCTGTTCGACTACAAGCCGAAGCTCATCGAGATGAACGGCCAGCCCTGCCCCGAGTCGCTGTTCAAGAAGGAACGCTTCGCCTTCATCAAGGGCGTGCCCAAGATGCTCGGCACGCCGCACAAGTTCGCCAAGTTCGGCCAGAGCGGCGCGGAATTCTCCACCATGATTCCGCACCTCTCCGAAGTCGCCGACGACTTGTGCGTGGTGAAATCCATGTTCACCGACCAGTTCAATCACGCGCCCGCGCAACTCTTTCTCCACACCGGTTCGCCGCGCCTCGGACGCCCCGGCATGGGCTCCTGGGTCACCTACGGACTCGGCAGCGAATCACAAAATCTCCCCGGCTACATCGTCCTGACCAGTGGCGGCAAGACGCCCGATGGCGGCGCGTCGCTCTGGGGCAGCGGCTTTTTGCCGACGGTTTATCAGGGCGTGCAATGCCGTTCCTCCGGCGATCCCGTGCTCTACGTTTCCAATCCGCCCGGCATGAGCAGCGAGGTGCGACGCGACTCGCTCGACACCTTGCGCACGTTGAACGAGATGCAGTTGAAGGAATTCGGCGACCCCGAAACCCTCACCCGCATCGCGCAATACGAACTCGCCTACCGGATGCAGACGACCGTGCCCGAGCTGATGGAGATCGACAAAGAACCGAAAGCCATCCACGAGATGTATGGCACGCAGCCCGGCAAAACTTCCTTTGCGAACAACTGCCTGCTCGCCCGCCGCCTCGTCGAGCGCGGCGTGCGCTTCGTGCAGCTTTACCACTGGGGCTGGGACCAGCACGGCAACTCCAAGGACAACGACCTCTTCGACGGCCTCGGCAAACAATGCAAAGACACCGACCAGGCCAGCGCCGCGCTAATCAAGGATTTGAAACAACGCGGCCTCCTCGACGACACGCTGGTGATCTGGGGCGGAGAATTCGGCCGCACGCCGATGAATGAAGAACGCAACGGCTCGAAATTCCTCGGACGCGATCATCATCCGCACTGCTTCACCATGCTGATGGCCGGCGGCGGCATCAAACGCGGCATCAGCTACGGCGAGACCGACGACCTCGGCTACCACGTCGCGAAAGACAAAGTCCACGTCCACGATTTGCAGGCCACGATCCTGCACTGCCTCGGCCTCGAACACACCAAGCTCACCTACAAATTCCAAGGCCGCGACTACCGCCTGACCGACGTGCATGGCGAAGTGGTGAAGGGGTTGTTGGCGTGAGGCGGGCCGCATGGGTAAGAATGCTGCCGCTGTGGGCAGTGATGTTCTTTTTCCTCCAAACGGTGATTGAAGCCGCACCGCGAGTCTGGCCAGTAAGGCGAAACATCCAAAAGCCAAACGCCGAAACACGCTATAGCGACCCTGCTTATCACCATGCGACGAACTCACCGGAGCTAACCATCGTGCGGCACTCACCAACATCCGTGTCTATCGCGTGGGGAAGCGAAGACTCGTTCGACACGTTTGATGTATTCACCACGGTTCATTTGAAAACCAATGCGGCGCGGCAGGCCGAAGGGCTTTGGGTTTGGCTTGGTCGCACCCAATTTGGCGAGACGAATATCGTCATCACCAACCTCTGGTCGGAGGCTCGATGGTTCAAACTTGGTTCCATGCTGGACAGCGACATGGACGGATTGCCGGACGCCTTTGAAGTGATCGTCAGTCAGACCAACCCGGAGAAACGCGACAGCGACGACGATGGAAAAAGCGATGGTGAAGAAGGTAATGTCTTGTCCCTGCCTTGGAGTTTAGAGCAGGCGCGGGGAAACGACATTGTTTTACACACGGAAGCATTGCGAGCCACGGAGGGTGGAGCGTGTGGTCGAGTGGCAGTGTATCTACCTTATCCGGCCCCGGCGGGAGGGGTGGTCGTGAATTATCGTAAGGGTGGCAATTCTGTGCCTGAACAAGAATACCTCACCGCCCCTCGTGGTAACGCACTGACCATTCCCGCTGGTCTTAGCACGGGCACCATTGAAGTCTGCGCCGTTGATAATCAGGAAAATCTGGACATGGATCGCTACGTCGAACTCCGCCTCACGGAAGCCAAGGGCTACACCGTGGATCATTACCCCGCCCGAGTCGAACTAGTGGAAAACGATCTGCACGAGGTCCGGGTGTTTCCCATGCCGCCGCGCCTGGAAAAACCTTCCTTGCGTTACGGTACCAACGTAGCGGTTTTCTACTTCATCCGCGATGGCGACAGTGTCAATCCGTTGACGGTGGGCTTTTCAATTACTGGCACTGCTGTCGCCGGAGTGGACTATTGGCCTCTGGCAAAGACCATCACCTTCGCGGCCAATAGCCGAACTAACTCCTTGCGCGTGATTCCCAAAATGACTCGCGACGAAACCGACAAGACGATCACTCTCACGCTGACCAATGCTCCGAATTATCAGTTTGATCCCAAGGCCAACGCCGGAACAATCACCTTGGTGCCGCTGCGCGAATGATTTGAACCATACTCGCTCAGTCCTCCCCGAAAATAGCCCAGAGCTTTAGCTCTGGGTTCACGGCTTCCAAATCTTCCTTCAGTCCCAGAGGGACGGCAGAACCTTTCTTCCCTCGCCGCCTTCTTTCGTCCCTGCGGGACTTGGGAGAGATTCGGGGTGCATCCGATCCCAGCCATAAATGGCTGGGCTATTTTCAAACATCACGGAGCCGCACCGAAATAATTGCCCACGGTGGTTTTGAGTTTCGTGAATTGACCCACCCATGAAAGATCGGGCTATGCTCGGCCATGCACTCGTTCAACTCCTGCTTGATGCATTGCGTGTTTTCGACCAAGGAACGCCGACCTTTCCTCACCCCGAGCATTCGTGACCGGCTCTGGCCGTACCTCGGCGGCATCGCGCGGGAGAACGGGATGAAGGCGCTCGCCATCGGCGGCGTGGCGGACCATGTGCATGTACTCGTGAGTTTGCCGACGACGCTTTCGGTGGCCAAGGCCATGCAACTGCTAAAGGGCAATGCTTCGAAATAGCTGCGCGAAACGTTTCCCGAACTTCGGGCGCAAGGCTTCGCGTGGCAGGAAGGTTTCGGCGCATTCAGCATCGGCATCTCCGGCGTGGAAGACACGACGCGCTACATCCAAACGCAGGAGGAGCATCATCGTAAGAAAAGTTTCCGCGAGGAATTGGAGACGTTTTTGCAGAAGCATGGGATGCCCGTGGAGCCGAGGATGATGGAGTAAGGTTCTTTCGTCCCTCCGGGACTTTGGATTCTGATCGGATGATTGACCCAGCCATTAATGGCTGGGCTATTTTCGGGACGCGATGATCGGTGGCGTTTGCACGTCCCCGAAAATAGCCCAGAGCTTTAGCTCTGGGTTCACGGCCCCAAAACCACCTCGCCAGTCCCGTCAGGGACGGCAGAACCTTTCTTCCCGCGCTGTCAAAACCGCCAGGTAATCGCCCCGCGCACGCGGTAGTCCGGCACTGCTTGCAAGGCCGTGTTGTCCATCACGACCGGCAGGTCAACACCGACACTCGCGCTGAGTTTGTCCGACCAGGTCGCATTAAACTGCGGGCCGA
>JAYVQC010000266.1:0-43815 GCA_043757045.1 Akkermansia sp.
ATCGGGGCCATCGCCAGCAAACAAGGCCCCCCGAGCGACCTTTTCCAACGGCCAGTCACCGCCATTTGAAAACCACGCTTTATTCAGCGTCTCCCTAAGTTTCCGCGTTGAGAGAAGTCGTCCGCGTTGTTGCGGGCTACCGCTCTTTCAGTCCCAACAAGTGTAACCGCGCGGGCTCGATGACGAAGGCCGCGCGTGAATTGATTCAGCCCAATCACATGGAGCGCCAAGGCAGAAGCCCGCACCCCACGGCGAGGAGGAAAAATCGTCGGGTGATCATGGAAATTCCTAAAGTCATCAATCAACCGCGTTCACACATCACAAATTTCCACGGCCTGCCTCAGCGACGCGATCTTGTCCGCGCGCTTGGGGATGAATTCCTGCGCGACGTGGCCCTTGTATCCGGTGTCGAGGATGGCCTTCATCACGGCGGGGTAATTGATCTCCTGCGTGTCATCAATCTCGTTGCGGCCCGGCACGCCGCCGGTGTGGTAGTGCGCGATGTAGGGCGCGAACTTTTTGATCCGTACGATGAGATCACCTTCCAGGATCTGCCTGTGGTAGATGTCGTAGAGCAGCTTGAAGCGCTCGGAGCCGATGGCCTTGGCAAGCTCGACGCCCCACTCGGTGTGATCGCATTGGTAGTCCCGGTGGTTCACGCGGCTGTTCAGGAGTTCCATCACGATGTTGACCTTGGCCTTCTCCGCCGCGGCCATGATGCGCTTGAGACCTTGCGCGCAATTCTTGATGCCCACGTCATCCGCCAAACCATCGCGGTTGCCGGAGAAGCAAATGAGATTCGTGAAGCCCGCGTCGGCCACCTGCTGGATGCGCTGCTCGTAGGCCGTCACGAGTTTGTCGTGGTGCTCCACGCGATTCCATGCCCGCTCGATGCCGCCGAGTTTATCAATGACGGGATTGCTCACCATCGCGCAGGTCAGGCCATGCTTTTTCAGCGTGGCGAAATCGTCACCCGGATTAAGCAGTTCAATCGAGGTAAGGCCCATCGCCTTGCCCGCGACGCACAGGTCTTCAAGCGAGATACTCGGGTAACACCATTTGCAAACGGAGTGGTGAACGCGACCTTTCATCGCGGGCGCGGCGGCATCGGCGGCGAAGAGACGTTGCGCGAGCGAGGCGGCGGTGGCAGCGAGGCAGGTGGTGCTGGCGATTCGGGTGAGAGCAGAGCGGCGGGTGAGTTGAGTTTTCATGGCTTCGGTGATTTGTGAAGATAGTGCGCGGAGCAGGCGTGGCGTCAAACGGCAATTGCCACGCCGAATGACCAGTGTGCGATGCAGAGAATTTTCCTTCTCGACCTTGGCAGCCTTGGCGTGAGGCAAACCCTTCCTCCCGCAAAGTGACGGCAAACTCCAAAAAGCAGGTGCGTATCCACGGCCTCTTCGATAGCGTCTGCTCGTCAATGAATCCCCTCGCGACAGAACTGGTGCGCGATCAGGTAGCCGCCGCGGTCGAAGAGGCCGTGGCGCGCACGCCGGTCTCAGACATTCACACGCACCTCTACGATCCGGCGTTTGGGAAGCTCCTGCTGTGGGGTATTGATGAAGTGCTCACCTACCACTACCTCGTGGCCGAGTCGTTCCGTTACTTGGATTTGCCGTTCGAGAAATTTTGGGCGCTGCCCAAGGCGCGGCAGGCGGACCTGATTTGGGAACAATTGTTCATCAAGAACTCTCCCGTCTCGGAATCCTGCCGGGGTGTCATCACCACGCTCAATGCGCTGGGCCTCGATGTCCGCAAGCGCGACCTGAACGCCGTGCGCTCGTGGTTCGCCGAGTGGGAAGTTGAGGACTACACCACACACTGCATGGAACTGGCCAACGTGCGCTCCATCTGCATGACGAACTCGCCGTTCGACGACGACGAGCGCCCC
This sequence comes from Akkermansia sp., assembly GCA_043757045.1. Lineage (GTDB taxonomy): Bacteria > Verrucomicrobiota > Verrucomicrobiia > Limisphaerales > SIBH01 > JANNGC01. Next base: position 1,892 of record JAYVQC010000266.1, read on the forward strand.
GTGTGGGATCACGGTTTCGCGCGCGACCCGCGTTTCACCTCCGGGCTGCGCATCGACCCGCTGCTGCTCTCGTGGCAATCCACCGCCGCCCAACTGTCGCGATGGGGCTACAATGTGAGCAGTGATTTGACCGCCCACACCTTCAGCGAAGTACGCCGCTTCCTGCGCACTTGGACCGAGCGGATGAATCCGCGTTTCGTGATGGTCTCGCTCAGTCCCGACTTTGAATTTCCGGGCCAGCACGAATGCGCGATGCTGATCGAGAAGGCTGTGGTGCCACACTGCCGTGAGTTCGGGCTGCCCTTCGCCGTGATGCCCGGCGTGCGGCGGCAGGTGAATCCCGAGTTGCGCCTGGCTGGCGACGGCCTCGGCTACACCGACCTCAGCGCGCTGCAAAATCTTTGCGCACAATTTCCCGACACCAAGTTCATCGCCACCGTGCTCGCGCGTGAGAACCAGCACGAGTTGTGCGTCCTGGCGCGAAAGTTCCGCAACCTCCACATCTTCGGCTGCTGGTGGTTCCTGAACAATCCGAGCCTCATTGACGAGATGACGCGCATGCGCCTCGAACTTCTCGGCCTTAGCTTTACGCCCCAGCATTCGGACGCGCGCGTGCTCGATCAACTGATTTACAAGTGGACCCACTCGCGCCAGGTCATCAGCCGCGTGCTGGTGGAGAAGTATGGCGACCTCGCCGCCACCGGCTGGGTGCCGAGCCGCGAAGAAATCCAGCGCGACGTGAAGAAGCTTTTCGGCGGCGCGTTCGATGAATTCTGCGCGCTCTCGCTGAAGTGACCGCCCGCGCGAACGCCCGCGCGAAACTTTTAGATAAGCTTAGGTTGCGTCACGAGAGGGGAGATAAGGTGCCGGATGAATTCAATGGAAACGTACTCCTGCCTCCGCGACCTCCAAGTAGTTCCCACCGTGCCGCGCATCACCGAAGCGGAAATCACCGAGTTGCTGAAACGAAAACTCATCCTCCGCGCCGAGAAGACCGGCGGCATCTGGCTCACGCAACTCGGCGTCTATACCAAGACCGGGCAGGTTTAGCAGAGGCGCAGTTTCCTCGGGCTTTTTTCCTTCGTCGTTTCCGCCTGTCACTTCACGCGGGACGAGGAGCGGAGTTTCCGTGGGGTGGTGCCTCGGCTCGCCATCAACAGGAATGACGAACGCCGCTTTTCAGACGAGACATCACTCCATGCACTCCATGGTGGAGAAAGTTTCCCTGGCTGCGGAACGAACGTGGAAAAATAATTTTTCCGCAAATGAGTTTCCGGTCTTGAGAAATTTTTTCGCGCGCCGATAGTTTCGTTGTCGCCGCGAGGTGACATCGCTCTTTGACTGCGCAAGCAGGAAAACAATTTAACCCTGCCTATGCTCGTGTATCGAAGCCACATCCTTGGACCGTAATGACGAAACACGGGGCCCTTCATTATCAGCAGCCGCCAACAGGCCTTTACTGGACGTTGAACGCTGTCGAAGCCGGTCCCACTTGTCCATAAGACGTTCAACGGAACTGCTTCCCACGGCATTCACGGCGGGGTTTTTCTTTGGCCGACCGGCGCGGTCGAATCCGGGCTTGCCACGTCGGCCTCCAATCCCTTAAGCCCCGCCGGATGAAATCAGCTTCTGTAAAACAATTCGTAGCGTTGCGTGCCGCCCTCCTCAATGAGAAGGCCCAGCTCGAAGCCCGGCTCAAAGAAATTTGCGCCGGTCTCGAAATGACGGCGCCTGCGGCCGCTGCGCCCGCCAAGTCCGTCGTTCTCGGTCGCCCCCCGAAGAAGAAACGCGCCGCGCGCGTCGAAAACACGATGTCGCTCTACGAGGCCGTGGCTAAGGCCGTGGCCGCCAAGCCGCTGACCAAACCGGAAATTCTCAAGGCCATTGATGGCCTCGGCTACAAGTTCTCGGCGTCCAATCCCATGATGTCGCTGAACACGCTGGTCTATACGCCGGGCAAATTGAAGAAGCACCCCGGTGGCAAGTGGGGTTCCGCGAAGAAGTAATTCGCGGCCATAGACAACCTGTCTCCCTCCCCGGTGCGGGAGGTGTTTCACGATGCTCGCCAAACGCGTCATTCCCTGCCTCGACGTTCACGACGGACAAGTCACGCGCGGCGTGCAGTTCGGTCGCGCCGAGGCGGGCGAACTCCGCAACGTGGGCGATCCCGTCGCCCTGGCCGTGCGCTACAACGAGCAGGGCGCGGACGAAATGGTCTTCTTCGACATCACGGCCAGCGCGCACGGACGCGCGACGATCATTAATGTCATCGAACGCACCGCTGACCAGTGCTTCATGCCGCTCACCGTGGGCGGCGGCATTCGCGCCGTCGAGGACATGCACCAGATGCTGATGGCGGGCGCGGACAAGGTGAGCATCAACTCCTCCGCGCTCGCCACGCCCGAACTCATCCGCGCCGGCGCGGAGAAATTCGGCAGCCAGTGCATCGTCGTTTCCATTGATTGCAAGCGCACCGCGCCCGGACGCTGGGAAGTTTTTTCGCATGGCGGACGCAAGGCCACGGGACTCGAAACGGTCGAGTGGGCCACGCGCGCCGTGGCGCTCGGCGCGGGCGAGATCGTGCTGAACAGCATTGATGCCGACGGCACGAAGGCGGGCTTCGATTTGGAAATCACCCGGCGCATCAGCGAATCCGTGGGCGTGCCCGTCGTCGCCAGCGGCGGCGCGGGCAGTCTTGAACACATGGCGGACGTGCTGGAGCAAGGGCGGGCGGACGCCGTGCTGGCCGCGAGCATCTTTCACTTTGGCGAGTTCACGGTGGGACAGGTGAAGGAGTATCTGGCCGGGCGCAACATTCCCGTGCGGCTGGTTTAATCCAACTCGGCGCGGTGGTGTTCACGGTGCTGCCGAAGAAGTGAAGCTCCACGCGTGTGGCGAGGGCGGGCGTGAAATCAAACTTGCACTCACCCGGCGCGGCCCTTGAACTCCGCGCGCCATGTGGCCGGCGTTTTTAACCACCATTTTCTTTTCCATCTCCGCCGTCTGCGCGCAGCGGACCAGCAAGGTGCTGGGCGGCGTGCAGGCAAACTTCTGGCGCGTGCTGCTCGCCACTGCGTTGCTCGCGCTCTGGGCGCACACGTTCGGGCAGGGGTTGATCGGCAAAGCTTTGCCGATGTTTCTCCTGAGTGGCCTGCTCGGCTTCGGTCTCGGCGACATCGCACTGTATCAGGCGTTGCCACGTCTCGGCTCGCGGCTCTCCATTTTGATCGTGCATTGCCTGGCCGCGCCGTTTGCGGCGGCGACGGAGTGGCTGTGGTTCGACACGAAAATGACCGGGATGGAAATGGGCGGCGCGGCCTTGATTCTCGGCGGTGTGGCGCTGGCGATTGCGCCGGGCAAGCACCTCGACATTTCCAAACGTGTCTTCTGGATCGGCGTGGCCTACGGCGTGGTCGCGGCACTAGGGCAGGGGATGGGTGCGGTCTTCAGCGGTCACGCCTCGCGCGTGGACGCGGCGGCCGGCACACCGGTGGATGGCGGCACGGCGGCGTATCAACGCATCCTCGCGGGACTGGCGGTAGCGGTGGTTTTTTGGCTCGGGATGAAATTTAAAAAATCCACCACGGCTCCTGCTCTCAACTCTCAACCCTCAACCCTCAACTCCTCCGCCCCCATCTGGCCCTGGGTCGTGGTCAACGCCCTCTCCGGCCCCGCCATCGGCGTCGCCTGCTACCAATGGGCGCTGATGACCGAAAAGTCCGGCGTCGTCCTGCCCATTGTCGCGCTGACGCCGCTCGTCATCATTCCCTTCTCACGCTACGTCGAAGGTGAGCGCCCGACGCTGCGCTCGCTTGCAGGCGGACTCGTGGCCGTGGCGGGCGTGGTGGTGCTGCGGTTGGCGGTGTCGTAGCGGCGCGTCGGCAGACCGCCGCCATAATTTCCCCGCCTCAATTTTTCGAATGGCGGCGCTCTGCCGAGACGCCGCTACGGGATGGGTTGAAGAAATTCATTTCGCCACGCGTCGGGTTTTGCCTAAATCAATTTTATGAAATCACTTCCCACGCTCTCACGGATTCTTTCCGTCGGACTTTTGGCGGTCCTGGTCGGCGGTTGCGCCACGGCGCAGGACCGAGACTCGCGCTACGTTTCCCTCTTCAACGGCACCGACCTCACGGGCTGGCGCGGCGGCGACACTTACGATCATCGCAAGCTACTCGCTCTGCCGGACGACAAGCGCGCCGAGCAAATCGAGAAGTGGAACAAGTCCATGCTGGCCAAGAACGACAAGACCGGAAAATCCCACTGGTATGTCGAGAACGAGGAACTGGTGAACGACGGCCTCGGCGCTTACGCCACGACGGAAAAGGACTACGGCGATTTCGAGCTGCTCCTCGAATACAAGACCGTGGCGCGCGCCGACTCGGGCGTTTACCTCCGGGGCTGCCCGCAGGTGCAAATCTGGGACTTCACCGAGACCAACAAATTTTCCCTCGGCGCGGACAAGGGCAGCGGCGGCTTGTGGAATAACAGCCCCGGCGCACCCGGCAAAGACCCGCTCGTCTTTGCCGACCATCCCTTCGGCGAATGGAACAAGTTCCGCATCCTCATGGTCGGCTCGCGCGTGAGCATCTGGCTGAATGGCAAGCTCACCGTGGACCACGCGCTCATGGAAAATTATTACGACCGCAAGTCGAGTGTGCCGGCGCGCGGCCCGATTCAGCTCCAGACCCACGGCGGCGAGATTCGCTGGCGCAACATCAAGCTGCGCGAAATCGGCGGCGTGGAAGCGAACAAGATTTTCGCGAGCCACGGCGGCAAAGATTTCGCGTCCGTCTTCAACGGTCGCGACTTCACCGGCTGGGCTGGTCCCGTGGACAACTACATCGTGACCAACGGCGCGGTCATGTGCCTGCCCGGCAAAGGCGGAACGATTTACACCAAGGACCAGTTCAGCGACTTCGTCGTGCGCCTGGAATTCAAAGTCCCCTCGGGCGGCAACAACGGACTCGCGTTGCGCTATCCCGGCCAAGGCGACACCGCTTACGTGGGCCTCTGCGAGTTGCAGATCCTGGACGACGATTACGACAAGGTGAAGGGCAAGATTGATCCGCGCCAGGCCCACGGCTCGGCTTACGGCATGGCGGCGGCGCAGCGCGGCTATCATCGCCCGGTCGGCGAATGGAATTTTCAGGAAGTGACCGTGCAAGGCTCGACCATCAAAACAGAGTTGAACGGCGTGCTCATCCTCAACACTGACCTCTCAAAGATCACGAACTACATGGCGAACAGCCCGCACCCCGGGAAGAACAACACCAGCGGCCACTTCGGTTTCGCGGGCCACAACGATCCCGTCGCCTTCCGCAACGTGCAGATCAAGAAGCTGTAGTTCTTTTGGCGACTGTTAGGCGGCGATCGCCCCATGCTCGCAAAAATTACATCCCCACCTGAATGGGTTGTTGTGATTACGCTAGTGACCGTTTGGGTGCTGGTGGCATGGCGGATCTTCCATGTCTGGAGGTCGCGGCGTAATGAAACACCGACTGAGCCACCAAATTATCCGCACTTTGTTTTCGCCAAAATTTACGACCCGGTTCAGCCGCTAGAGCGCGGTGAGAAATACGAAGATCCTCTTTACGATTCATTGGAGCAGCGAGGTATTGGTCGAGTCAGCGGTGGTGGCACTCAGTTGGACAAGGATGGCAAAATCGAGTGGGTTAGTCTGGAGCTTCAGCTTGCGGACGTTGATGGTGCCGTAGAGTTCGTTCGTAGCAGGTTGCGAGAGCTTGGCGCACCGGCCGGTTCGATTCTGGAGTTCTCTCGTGAGCAGGAGGACATCACTGTTTCAATTGTGTGACCACGTCGCCTAACCCTGCGTAGGCTGCCTTGTTCGGCGCCGCGCTTGCGATTGAAGTTGGCTTCCGCCACAACTGGCCGGTGCGAATCATTGGCGGATCAGCCGGCGGACTCATTCTCAAAGCGCCCAAGGGTCTCGACGTGCGGCCTACGCCGGACCTCGTGCGGCAGGCGCTCTTCAACAGTCTCGCGCCGCGCATCGAGGGCGCGCGTGTGCTGGAACTTTTCGGTGGCACCGGCGCGCTGAGTCTCGAATGCCTCAGTCGCGGCGCCCGCGAGGCGCTCTGCATCGAGCTTTCCGCCAAACACGCACGCATCATTGAGCAGAACTGCGCGTCGTTGAACTTGCCGGAGAATTCGTTTCGCGTGCGCGTGCAGGACGTGTTCACCGCGCTGCCGCAACTCGCGGCGGCGGGCGAACGCTACGATCTCATCGTGGCCGACCCGCCGTATGGCGAGAAGAACGTGGGCCGGCGCAGCGAGTCCTTTGCGCAACGCTGCCTGGATGATGAAACGCTCCCGCGCCTGCTCACGCCGGGCGGGTTGTTCGTGCTCGGCCACGCGCGGCGCGATACGCTCACGCTGCCGTCACGCTGGCACGAACGAAAGTTCATGAAGCACGGCGACTCCATCATGCGCTTCCTGGAGATGAAGGGATGAAACCGCTGGCTCTGTTCGGAGGACTCTTGCTCATGCTGACTCCCATTTTCGCTGCTGATACGAACACCCTCGGTTCACGCGATACGCGGGTGCAAACGCTCGTGGATGAAACCTTCGCCGCGACGCTGACGGAATTCGCCGCCAAGAAACTTCTCACCAACCAACTCGCCATCACCCTCGTGGATGTGCGCGATGCGAAGCAGTTGAAGCACGGCAGCGCGCGTGGCGGCGTGGCGATTTATCCGGCCAGCGTAGTGAAGATGTTCTACCTCGCCGCCGCGCATCGCTGGCTGGAGGACGGCAAAATCTCGGACACCGCCGAACTGCGCCGCGCGATGAAGGACATGATCGTGGACTCCAACAACGAGGCCACGGCCTACATCGTGGACTTGCTCACCGGCACCACGGGCGGGCCGGAATTGCCGGAAGCGGAAATGAAACTCTGGGGCGAGAAACGCAACGCCGTGAACCGCTACTTCACGTCGCTTGGTTACACGAACATCAATGCGAATCAGAAGCCGTGGAACGAGGGTCCCTACGGTCGCGAGCGCGTATGGGTCGGGGAGAAATTCGGCAACCGCAATATGCTCACCACCGACGCCACCGCGCGGTTGCTCAACGAAATCGCCCTCGGCCACTGCGTCTCCACGAAGCGCAGCACGGAGATGATGACGTTGCACGCGCGTGATTTCACCGCCGCCGGTGACGCGGACGATCAGGCGCGCGGCTTCTCCGCCGGTGGCCTTCCGCGTGACGCGAAGCTGTGGTCCAAGGCCGGTTGGACCAGCACCACGCGCCACGACGCGGCGTATGTGGAACTCGCGGACGGTAGAAAATTTGTTCTCGTGGTCTTCACCACCGGCCAGGCGAACGAGCGCGGGATCATTCCCTTCATCGCGCGGACCATCGTCGCCAAACTGTAAGGTGCGTCGTCGTTGCTCCACTCGCACGGCGGGCCAGGCCTGCTACCGCGATTGCACCAACACCTTGAACGGACGACCCAAATGCTCGGGGTGGGTGAGGGTTTGAAATTGTCGCACCTGGGGTTGTGACCATGAACCCTTCCTGGCCCACAGTGTGCGCGCGATCTCGGTGAGGAACTGGCCTTGGGTGGTGAACGATTCGGTCTTCAATCCCGCCGCCTCGCCCGCGTTGATGATCTCCGTGTAGTTGACGTGCGCGGTGATGTCCTGCTCGCCCGGATTCGCCAGCACGTCTGCGCCGACGCGATGGCCGGAGTAGGCGCGGAGCGTGCCGGTGTTTCGCGCGGGGGAAAGCAGTTCTTCGAGCACGCCCCCGTAATCAATCGTCATCAATTTTCCACTGACCAAGGACGCTGCGGCCTCGCGCCACCAGTCGGTCGCGGCGGGACAGAGTTCCACCACGTAGCCGTCCGGCAGCACGTCGAGCAGCGCGGCGGGCAGTTGTGGGTGCGAGGGATGGGGCTGCGTCAGCCGCGTCCAGATGAACTGTTCGTCTCGGAGCGTCACGGCCATTTCCTCCCAACGCCGCTCCGAGGCGTTCCACGCGAAAGGATGCACAGGCATGGCGTCGAGCAGCTCGTTGGAAAAAATCACCCCTCGCACGCGGTGGCGGATATCGCTGAACGTGTCGTGCCAGCGGACGTTTTGAAAACGAGCGAGTTTCGTCTGCTGCGCGGCCCGGCGCGCGGGTGAAGGTTCGACGATCCAATACTCCGCAAGCGGGAACAGGGAAGGCTCTTGTTCCTCCAAACTTTCCAGAATGTCGCAGGCCAGCTGTCCGTCATGCGTGCCGGATTCGACGATCTGAAATGTGGACTGCTCCTTGCGTTCCAACTCGATCCAGCGCGCGAATTGAAACGCCAGCAGTTCACCAAACATCGAACCGACGCTGACGCTGGTGATGAAGTCGCCGCGCCGGCCGATTTGCCCGCGCGTGCCGCTGTAGTAGCCGTGCTGCGGGTGGTAGAGCGCGAGTCCCATGAATTTCGCGAAGGGCAGCGGGCCATCGCGCTCGATTTGCGCGCGGATCACGGCGGCAAGCGCGCTCATCAACGTGCTGCCAGCCTCGCGCTGGCGGTTGAGCCGGGATTAAAATTCAACCGCCGAGACGCTGGCGGCATGCTGACCGGGTGGATGCATTCGTCCTGCATCTCAAGTATCTCGTTTCTCATGCCGCTGTATTTTCTCGTATGGCCAAGATCGATGCCTTTTTTAATCTGATGTTCGAGCAGAAAGCCTCGGACGTGCATCTGTCATCCGGCAACCCGCCGATTCTCCGCATCAACGGCGAACTCCAACGCGTGGAGTTTCCGGCGCTCGAGAGCGATCAGCTCAAGGCGATGCTCTACGAAATCACGCCGGAGTACAAGATTAAACAATTTGAAGAATCCGGCGACGTGGACTTCGGCTATGAAATCCCTGGCGTCTCGCGTTTTCGCGCGAACTTTTTCAACCAGAAGAACGGTGTGGCCGCCGTGTTCCGCCAGATTCCGTCGAAAGTTCTCTCCTTCGAAGATTTCGAAAAGTTGGACGCGCCGCTGCCGGCCGTGCTGAAGAAATTCTGCATGCTGCACAAGGGTCTGGTGCTCGTGACCGGCCCGACCGGCTCCGGCAAATCCACCACCCTGGCCGCGATGGTTGATTACGTGAACAAAAACCGGCGCGACCATGTGCTCACTGTCGAAGACCCCATCGAGTTCGTGCATGAGAGCAAGAACTGTCTCGTGAACCATCGCGAGGTCGGCATCCACACGCGCTCCTTTGCCTCCGCGCTCAAGGGCGCGCTGCGCGAAGATCCGGACGTGATTCTCGTCGGCGAAATGCGCGACCTTGAAACCATCGAACTCGCCATCACCGCCGCGAGCACCGGACATCTGGTCTTCGGTACGCTCCACACGTCGAGCGCGGCCAAGACGGTGGACCGTATTATTGACGTGTTTCCTGCCGACCAGCAGAACAAGATTCGTGCGACGCTCTCCGAGGCGTTGAAGGGCGTGGTCGCGCAAAATCTTTTCAAGCGCGTGGACAAGAAGGGCCGCGTGGCCGCGCTGGAAATTCTCGTCTTCACCACCGCCATCGCGAATCTCGTGCGCGAAGGCAAGACGCATCAATTGCCCGGCATGATCCAGGTCGGCAAGAAGATCGGCAACGTGCCGCTCGACGACGCGATCATGGACCACCTGCGCATGAAACGCATTTCCCCGGAGGAGGCTTACGACAAGTGCCTCGACAAGAAAAAATTCCGGCCCTTCCTCACCACGCCGCCACTTGATGACGAAGTGGCCACCACCTGATTTTCATGCGCCGCAACGAACTAGACTACATCCTCAGCACGATGCTCGATTTTCGGGCCAACGTGTCGGACCTCATTTTCACTGTGGACAAGCCGCCGCAGGTCGAGGCCGACGGCGTGCTCGTGCCGGTGCCGTTCACGCCGCTGCCGCTGGAGAAGCTCACGTCGTTTCAGACTGAGACGATTGCGCTGAACCTGTGCGGCGGCAATCCACGCCTTGTGGACGACCTGCTCCGCACCGGCTCGTGCGACACGTCGTACTCGGTGATTGATCGGGCGCGCTTCCGCGTGAACATCTTCTCGCAGCGCGGCAACTACTCCATCGTGCTGCGCAAGCTGAACACGAAAATTGCGACGCTCACCGAGTTGAAGCTGCCGGAAATTCTGCATCAGCCGGCGAAGGAAAAGGCCGGCCTGGTGCTCGTGACTGGCGCGACCGGCTCAGGAAAATCCACGACGCTCGCGGCCATGCTCGATGAGATCAACGGGACCAAGTCCGTCCACATCGTGACGCTCGAAGACCCGGTGGAGTTCGTCTATGCGCAGAAGCAGGCCACCATCAATCAGCGCGAGATGGGTTCGGATTTCGACAGCTTCGCCAGCGGCCTGCGCGCCGCGTTGCGTCAGGCGCCGAAGATCATTCTCGTCGGCGAAATGCGCGACCGGGCCACCGTGGAAATCGCCTTGAGCGCGGCGGAGACCGGTCACTTGGTGATGAGCACGCTGCACACGATTGATGCGGGCCAGACCATCAATCGTATTCTCGGCATGTTCGAGACCGCCGAGCAGGAGCAGGTGCGCCATCGCCTCGCGGACACGTTGCGTTGGATCGTGGGCCAGCGTCTTGCACCGAAGATGGGCGGTGGCCGGCACGCGCTGGTGGAAATCATGGGTTCCAACCTCCGCATCAAGGAGAGCATCGTGTTTGGCGAGAGCGAGGGAAAAAGTTTCAGCGAAATCATCGAAGCCAGCTACACATTCGGCTGGCGGAGTTTCGACCAGTCCTGTCTCGATGCTTACGACAACAACATCATCAGCGAGGAAACGGCGTTGCTCTATTGCAGCAAGCGCGGGCCGGTGCAGCGCGGCATTGATAACATCAAGAAGAATCGCGGCGAGAACACCACCGAGTTCACTTTGAAAATGGCGGAAAAAATGGTGACGCGCACCAAGTCCTCTACCGCAGTTCCGCCGCCGCCGCTGCAAACCATCAAGATGCACTGAACGCACTGACTTATGTCCGCCTCTTTTGATTTTCTTACGACAAGTGACAAGCCCGCGCTGCTCGCGCTGAGCACGCCCGAGTGGACGGAACTGTCCAAGGCCGCGCTCAGCGAACTCGGCTACAAAGTTCACCAAGCCGCGACGCACAGCGACTTCATCTCGAACTTCACGCAGGTCGCGTATCAGGTTGTGGTGATTGAGGAATGTTTCGCCGCCGATACCGCGCCTGAGAATCGGAGCCTGACGTATCTGCAGTCGGTCTCCATGCAGTTGCGCCGTCACTCGACAATTATTTTGGTCGGCGATTCCTACACCAGCTTCAACCCGATGGAAGCCTACCAGCAAGGCGTGCATCTGGTGGTCAACCGCTCCGAGATGTTGCTGCTCATCCAGTTCATCCAGAAGGTGACCGCGGACAACGACACGTTCCTGCATGGCTTCCGCGAGACCCAGCGCCGCATCGCGCAGGGGCTGGGGAAGATGTGAGCGCCGCAGGAAAATGCCGTTGACCCTCACCACTCAGGCCAATACGTTCCGCGCCGTGATTCAAAAGACGAACAACCGACCGCTGCTTTCCGCGCTGCTGCTTAGTGGCGCGGCGGTTGGGTTCTGATTCACAGGAAAACTTACAGAAACCTCACTGCCATAAAAGGCGGTGGGGTTTTTTGTTGCCCGAATCCCAAACGTCTTGGTTGAAACCGGGTGACAGAGTGGAGTTTTTTTGCCCCGCAGTTGAGCGCAGATTTTCGCAGATAAGATTTTTCATCTGCTTTTATCCGCGTTTATCTGCGGTTCAAGAACTCCGAGAAATGACAAAATCATGTTGAAGAATCCTGCATCCAAGTATCAGCGGTTCGAGCCAGTCCAGTTGCCCAACCGCCAGTGGCCGAACCGTACCCTCTCCCACGCCCCCATCTGGTGCAGCGTGGACTTGCGCGACGGCAACCAGGCGCTGGCCGTGCCGATGAATGTCTCGCAAAAACTGGAGCTGTTTCAGGCCCTCGTGGCCTGCGGGTTCAAGGAAATTGAGGTCGGGTTTCCGTCGGCCTCGAACACCGAGTTCGCCTTCAACCGCCTACTCATCGAGAAGAACCACATTCCTGACGACGTGACGATCCAAGTGCTCGTGCAGGCGCGCGAGGACTTGATCGAGAAGACCGTGCAGTCGCTCATGGGGGCCAAGAAGGTCATCATCCACCTCTACAACTCCACTTCACCGGCGCAGCGCCGCGTGGTCTTTGGCAAGTCGAAGGAAGAGGTCAAAGCCATCGCCGTCCAGGGCGCGCAATGGATCAAGGACCGTTTGCCCCGGCTCGCCGGCACGGAAGTGAGGTTGCAGTATTCGCCGGAAAGTTTTTCCGCGACCGAGGTGGAGTTCGCCAAAGAAATTTCCGAGGCCGTGATGGACGTGTGGCAGCCCACCCCGGAGCGGAAGATGATTCTCAACCTCCCGGACACCGTGGAGGTCGCCATGCCGAATGTGTACGCCGACCAGATCGAATGGCTCTGTACCCACATCAAAAATCGCGACTCGCTCATTGTCAGCTTGCATACGCACAACGACCGAGGCACCGGCGTGGCCGCGACGGAACTGGGCCTGCTCGCGGGGGCGGATCGTGTTGAAGGCACCTTGTTCGGCAATGGCGAACGCACCGGCAACCTCGATATCGTCGTCGTGGCCATGAACTTCTACATGCACGGCCTCGATCCGAAGCTCGACTTCTCGAACCTTAGTTCCCTCATTCAGGTGTATGAGCGTTGCACTGGCATGACGGTGCCGCCGCGCCAGCCTTACGCGGGCGAACTGGTCTTCACCGCGTTCAGCGGCTCGCATCAGGATGCGATCAAGAAGGGGTTGGCCGAGTGGGAGAAAAAAGCTCTCAACTCTCAACCTTCCACTCTCAATCCACATTGGGATGTGCCGTATCTCACCATTGACCCGGCGGACATAGGGCGGGAATACCGCGAGGTCATCCGCGTGAATTCACAATCCGGCAAAGGCGGCGTGGCTTACTTGCTGGAGAGCGAGTTCGGCATCGCGCTGCCGAAAGACATGCAGCGGGAGTTCGGCCCGATTGCCAACGACGCGGTGGACGCGCTCGGGCGCGAAGTGACCGCGGGCGAACTCAAGACGATGTTCTGGAAGGAATACGTGGAGCGGACCACGCCTTGGCGGCTCGGAAACTTCCGCGCCCTCAGCGAAAACGGATGCGACAAGTGCGAGGGAACAGTATTTCACGATCAACAGCAATTGGTCGTCATGGGCGAAGGCAACGGACCACTTTCAGCGTTTGTGCATGGGATGAGCAAACACGAGGCAACTCCGCATTTTGAAATCACCAACTACAGCGAGCACGCCCTGAGCGCGGGCGAGGCGGCGGCGGCGATTGCTTACATCCAGATCAAAACGGACGACGGCCGGGTCCGCTGGGGCGCCGCTGTGGACACGAACATCGCCCACGCGTCCATCCGCGCCGTGCTCAGCGCGCTGAACCGTCTGTGAGATTCTGACCGGGCCGCGGCCCTTGAAAATAACCTGGCCCACGGAGGCATAAAAAAACGCGCCGGCGAAAAGCCGGCGCGTTCCCAGTTCTGAGCTGTTACTTCTTGGCAATCGCTTCGTCCACGGCCTTCGTCACTTCGGGCGCTTCGACCTTGGTGCGAGGATCGATGCGTTTCACGACCTTGCCGTCGCGGCCGACGAGGAACTTGCCGAAGTTCCAGCCCACGTCGCCGGGGAACGGAGCCGAGGGGCCGGACAATTCTTTGTAGAGCCGATGCTGCTTCGCGCCCTTCACGTCGAGCTTGTCATACATCGGGAAGGTGACGGCGTATTTGCTCGTGCAGAATTCTTTGATCTGGTCGTTGCTGCCCGGCTCCTGGCTGCCGAACTGGTTGCACGGAAAACCCAGCACGACGAAGCCCTTGTCCTTGTTCTTTTCGTAGAGCGACTGGAGGCCGGCATACTGCGGCGTGTTGCCGCACTTCGAGGCGACGTTCACGATGAGCAGGACTTTGCCCTTATGTTCCTTGAGCGTGGTGTCCTTGCCGTTGATGTCCTTGAGCGGAATGTCGTAGAGCGATTGGGCGTTGAGCATGGTGGTGACGAGAAGTGCGGCGATCAAAGTGAGTGTTTTCATTGGGGCGGAGTATTTGGCGGGGCAGGAGAATGTCAATCGCGGGCTGGCCCCGGCGCGCGGACTTTCCAGTCCGCAGCCAGCCACGGACGAAGGAGGGTTTGCGCAAGTTCTTGAACCTCCTCACTCAGTGGCGGGCTGCGGACTGGAAAGTCCGCGCGCCGTTTAATCTCCTTGGCAACGCCTCGCGCCACGGCAAACTCCCGCCCCCGCATTCTGCGGAACTGTTTACAATCATGAACACACTGCCAACTGTATTGATCAAACCCGGCGAAGCCGACCGCGTGCTCGCCGGACATCCCTGGATTTACGAGGCCGGCGTGCTCCGTGTCACCGCTCCCGCGCAAGACGGCGACATCGTGCAAGTCAAAGACCACCGCCAGCGCCTGCTCGGCGTGGGTTATTGGAATTCGAGATCGCGCATCCGCGTGCGCGTGCTCGCGCCCGAGCGCGTGGACATCAATCAGGATTTCTTCGAGCAACGCATCCGCGAAGCACTGGCCGTCCGCACGAAGCACATGTCCGGCGCGAGTTCATTCCGCGTGGTCAATGCCGAGAGCGATTTCCTCAGCGGCCTCATCGTGGACAAATACGAAGACGTGCTCGCGCTGCAAATTTCCTCGCTCGGCATGGACCGACGCAAAGCCGAGATCGTGGCCGCGCTGCAAAAGATTTTTTCACCGCGCGCCATCATCGAACGCAGCGACGTGAACTCGCGCAAGTTCGAGGGTCTGGAAGAAGCACGCGGCGTGATCGCCGGCGAATTCGGCGGCATGACGGTGGGTGGTGGGGTAGCCGTCCCGGATGCCACCACTCCCGCGGGCGTCTCGCCGGCCGTTTCCCCGACTGAGATGACCGTGAAGTTGAATGGCCTCTCCTTCGCCACCGATCTCATCACCGGCCACAAGACCGGACTCTACCTTGACCAGCAGATCAATTACGCGCGCGTCGCCAAGCTCTGCGCCGGGGCGAATGTGCTCGACTGCTTCACTTTCCTCGGCGGTTTCGCCCTGCACGCCGCGAAGGCCGGAGCCGCCCAAGTGCATGGCATTGATCAAAGCGCCGACGCCGTGGCTGCCGCGCAACGCAATGCCGTGACGAACGGCGTGGCGGACAAATGCACCTTCGACACCGCGAACGTCTTCGACTGGCTGAAGGCCGCGACCGCCGTGGCCCCGCACGAGCGAGTCATCCCGCGCTACGACGTGATTGTCCTCGACCCGCCGTCCTTCACCCGCACGCGCGCCGCGGTGGGCGACGCCATGCGCGGCTACAAGGAGATTCACCTGCGCGCGCTCAAGCTGCTCAAACGCGGCGGCACGCTAGCCACCTTCTGCTGCTCGCACCATGTGGACGCCAACATGTTCCAAGACGTCATTCTCTCCGCCGCTTACGACGCGCGGAAAATCCTCCGTCGCGTGGCGACCTACCCGCAGTCACCGGACCATCCGGTCATCCCGTCCATTCCCGAGACGGAGTATTTGAAGGGGTATGCGTTCGAGTTGGTGCGGTAGGCGAGAGCACTAGCGCTTTACGTTAAGAATGTTTTGCGGCTAAAACTTGGATGCTACTCCGATTATGAAGAACAACTTAATGCTGCTGCTGTTGCTTGGCGCGCTGATGCAAACTGGTTGCGCCACCAATCCTATCGCCAAAAACTACCAGAGTTTCATGGATCGAATGCCCCCATCCCTCCAACAACGACTGTTGCCGCCTTCCCAAACTCCACGACTATTCACTGCCTCTTCGGAATCGTACACGAACGAAGTGCGACGGTTGACTGAAAATGGTTACGCACTTGTCGGAGTTAGCCGTTTTGCAGGTTCAAATCCTAGTGATCGACAAGTCGTTGATTACGCGAAGAGCATTGGAGCGGATGCGGCTCTGTGGGATGCGTCTTTTTCAGGAACCGAACAAGGCATGAGGCCCTTGATGAGATACGAACCTGGGAAAACGACGACAACAACGCGGTCAGGTTCAGCGAATGTAAATGTCTATGGTGGAGGAGAGTCCGCTTCGGCTAACGGCACCTACTCCGGCCAGTCCACAACCACCACGCCCGGTGAAATCAAAACTCAATATGTGCCTTACCAAAAGGACGTTTACGCTCATCTCATCTCGTTTTGGAGACGCGCGAGGCCTGGTGCGTTAGGGGTGCGCTGCGCCATTTTACCAGATGAGCTTAGGACGACTTTGAAGCGAAATACTGGGGCTTACGTGACAGAAGTTGTAATCGATAGCCCCGCGTTCAAAGCAAACATCTTGCGGGGAGACACCATCATCCAACTTGGTGAGATACCAATCAGTTCGCCTCAGGACCTGAACAACCAGCTCGCCCAATTATTGGGGCAGAAGGTGACCACGAAAATTCTTCGCGAGGGTAAGGTTCTGGAAATCCCAGTTCAGATGAATAAGGAGTTGTGACCCTGTCAATACTCTGAATTATCGGTTTGAATTTTAACGGCTCATGGCGATTACGCTCTCCACGATTTCTGAGTTTGCTACGGCTGTCGGCGTAGCCGTAGCCGCAGTGGCGCTGTGGCGTGAACACACGCAGACAGTCACGTCTTTTGAGGACACCTTTGCTCGTGAATATCGGGAACTCGCAGCGACGCTTCCGACCAAAGCTCTGTTAGGCGAGGAGTTGAGCGAGGATGAGCATAAACAACATTTCGATGAGTTTTATCACTACTTCGACCTCTGCAATGAACAAGTTTTCCTCAACAAACGTAAGCGCATCCGGCCATCGACTTGGGAGTTTTGGCTGGACGGAATGAAATCCAATTTCAAGCGACCCGCGTTCGAGCGGTCGTGGAAAGAGGTGTGCCTGCGGGCTGGCACGGATTTTTCTGAACTTCGAGAATTGTTCCCTCCTGATTAGTGTGATTGGTTCACATCGCAACCGCGCGCGTGGACGGCGGCGCCGGCGATGTGAGCGGCGTCGGTGGTTGTTTTCGCGGGCAAGGCCAGGGAAGTGACGAGTGCCGCCACGAGATCGCCGACCTCGTCGATCAAATCCAGGCTGAGCAGGTCTGACAAAGTTAACAACCGATCACGCGCGGCTTCGGCGTCGCCGCTTCGACTGCTCTATCGAATCAGTTCCCTCGGCGGCGCGCTGCCGCGATCCGGTTGCAGCACGGTGCCGAACTTCTTGGCCTGCGACATGACGTTGCCCGAAGTCACCGACCACAGCGGCGTGATCGGACAGCCCGCCGAGCGCAGCGCGCTGGCCGTCCAACTGTTGCAGGTCTTCGGGAAATAGTAGCTGCCGTTGGCGCGGTAAAATTCGCTCTCGCCGTAAAGCCCTGGCCCGAGCGGAATGGTCCGCCCGCTCGCGGTGTGCGCGTAAGCGCGATCCATGAAAGCACAAAGCTGCTGAAATCCTTCCGGCGAAAGCCCCACGCGAATCACCTGGCTCTCAGGAAATTCCTGTTCGGGTGGCCCGTTGAAACCAACCACATGCAGCACGCTGGGCGTGGGCCAGAACAGCGCCTGGACCGCGATTGTCGCGGTGATTTTTTCGCTGCGATAAAACCCGTCATCGCCCCAGCCCACTTCCACGGATTCAAACACCGCGAAGTCGCGCTGCGCGGGCCAGACGTTCGTGGGAATGTCCGCGCGTGAGACAATAATGCCCGTGTGCCAGCCGTGGCTGACGAGGTGGACAGTCTTGCGCGGCACACCAGCGGCGGGCGGGAACAAATTTTTCTTGGGCCCGCGGCAGCCGGTGCAGAGCAGCGTCAGGGAGGCGATTGAAACAAGTTGCCGGCAGTCGAGCATGGCCATCGCATTGGAGCGCGGACCGCTGAGTCCGCGTGTTCATAATTACTGCATGATTGAAACCAACTGCCACAGCACCATCGCGCGGACTCGGCGGTCCGCGCTCCTACGCCCCCGCGCGAAATTGCTCCGCCAGCGCGATGGCTTTCATCATCGCCTTGGCCTTGTTCACGGTCTCCTGGTACTCGGCTTCGGGCGTCGAGTCGTTCACCCAGCCGCCGCCGGCCTGCACGTAGGCTTTGCCGTCTTTCAGCAACGCGGTGCGAATGGTGATGCAGCAATCCAGATTTCCGTTGAACGAGAAGTAGCCGACGCAGCCGCCGTACGGTCCGCGCGTGGTCTGTTCCAGTTCGGAAATGATCTGCATGGCGCGCACTTTCGGAGCGCCGCTCAAGGTTCCCGCCGGGAAGGTCGCACGCATCAAATCGTAGGGCGTCTTCTGCGCGGAGAGCTTGCCCTCGACCTGCGAGACGATGTGCATGACGTGGCTGTAACGCTCCACGATCATCAGGTCGCGCACCTTCACCGAGCCGAAGTCGCAGACGCGCCCAAGGTCGTTGCGCGCGAGGTCCACGAGCATGACATGCTCGGCGCGCTCCTTCGGGTCAGCGAGCAACTCGGCTTGCAGCGCGTCATCCTCGGCCGGTGTCGCGCCGCGTCGGCGCGTGCCGGCGATGGGGCGAATCTCCACCTCGCCGTCCTCGCAGCGGACGTGCAACTCGGGCGACGCGCCGGCCAGCGCCAGCCCGTCGAGTTCGAGGAGAAACATGTAGGGCGAGGGATTCACCGAACGAGCGGCGCGGTAGATGTCGAGTGGTGATGCTTTCACCGGCGTGGAGAAACGCTGCGAGCCAACGACCTGGATGATGTCGCCCGCCACGATGTATTCCTTCGCCTTCAACACGTTGGCGAAGAATTTTTCCGGCGCGACGTTCGAGGTGAAAGGCAGGTTTGGCGCGGTCGGCGGCACCGTGACCGGCGGTTCCTGCAACGGCTGTTCCAGCAGCGCGACAAGGCGGTCAATTTCCCCAATGGCATCTTCATACGCGTCCGCCGCGCTCACGCCGTTCTCGATGATGGCGTTGACGAGAATGGTGACGGTCTGCGCCACGCGGTCGAAGATCAGCAGCTCGTCAGCGATGAGAAAATACATCGTGGGCGTGCCGAGTTCGTCGTGCGGCGGGCGCGGGACGATGGGTTCCACATCGTGAATAAATTCGTAGCCGATGAAGCCCACGGCCCCGCCCGTGAAGCGCGGCAGTCCCGGCACCGTCACGGCGCGATAACGCTTCAGCACGCGCTCGACGACTTCGAGACCATCACGCACTGACTGGCCGGCGGGCGCGTCGCCCGTGCGCGGCACGACCTCGAACTGTTCGATGACCTTGCCGTTCTCGATCAGTTCCACGCGCGAGCCGGTCTGCTTGATGATGGCGCGCGGATTGCAACCGACGAACGAGTAGCGCCCGATGTGCATCCCGCCCTCGACCGACTCGAAGAGAAACGATTCGCCCTGGCCGCGAATTTTTTTGTACGCGGAGAGCGGCGTCTCGAAGTCCGCGAGTAGGCGGCGCGTGACCGGAATCAGGTTGCCCTGTTCCGCCAGTTTCAAAAAGTCGGCTTGTGACGGCGAATACATGTTGTCGTGGTTTCGTGCGGACGAAACGGGCGTGAATTTAGAGTAGGGCGCGGTCGGGATGCCATTAGGAAAATTGGCGGGGCTTCAGTCCTGGCTGCACCTTGACTCACTGCTCGATTCACGCAGCCTGCGCCCATGTTACTCACAGCCGTTTTGTTTCCCGCCGAGGAGGGTGGTTTCATCGCTCTTAATCCAGAAACGGGCACCACCACGCAGGGCGAGTCCGTGGCCGAAGCCATCAGCAATCTCCGCGAAGCGACAGAGCTTTATCTGGAGGAGTTTCCGCTGGAGCCGAAAGGCCAGGCGTTGCTGACGACTTTTGAAGTCGCGGGCCATGCCTAAGCTTCCGCACGTTTCAGGTGCCGAGGCCGTGCGTGCTTTCCAACGCCTCGGTTTCGAGGTCAAACGCCAGCGCGGAAGTCCCATCGTCATGCGGCGCGGTGCGCCGGGTGCGTGGTGCCAAATCATCGCGAGATCAAGACCGGCACCTTGAGCGGCGTTTTACGGCAGGCCGGGGTTACGGCGGAAGAGTTTATTGCGGCGCTTTGATCCGGTCGCGGCGCAAGCGGGACTCTACTTCACTCCAACAAGTTCCTGCATCGCGGCTGGATTCGTAATCGGCCAGTTCACCATCCAGCATGGCCTTCTCCTCGGGCAACGGGCTGCTACTTAATGCAGCGTCCTCTTCCATACAACTTCACTTTCCACAGCACTGCTTGAACTTCTTGCCGCTGCCGCAAGGGCAGGGGTCGTTGCGGCCGACCTTCGGACCGGTGCGGATTGGTTGCGCCTTGGAGACGGCTTCGCTCGCTTCGCTGACCACGTCGGAGGCATTGCCACCGGCGGCGGACGCGGCGCTGCCCATCGTGTCCACGCTGCTGTGCTGCGTGTGCTTGGGCATGCTCTTCAGGAAATTCTCGAAGGCCATCATGCTGGAGGCGCTGCGGAAGATGTTGTGGCAGACCTCGGTCTTGATGTTGACCATCAGTTCGTCGAACAGGCTGAACGCCTCCGCCTTATACTCGAGCAACGGATCGCGCTGACCATAGGCGCGCAGGCCGATGGAGTTGCGCAGCGAGTCCATGTTGTAGAGATGCTCCTGCCACAATTTGTCAATCGCGCTGAGGATGGTGTAGCGCTCGATCGACTTGAGCGCGTCGGGTTGCTCGAAACTGATCTTCAGCTCGTAGGCCTTGCGCACCGCGTCGGCGATGTGGGTGCAGATGGCGAATTGCGCGGGCGTAAGTCCGTCGAAGGCGCTGCCGGCGACGGGCGAATCCTTGCCGTTGTTCGCGACGTCGGTGAGCTGCTCCTCGGTGAAGCCGAGCGGGAAGTTCAAATTCACCCAATCGTCGAGGCCTCGGATGTTCCATTCGCTCACGTCCTCGGCGGACGTGAATTCGTCCACCTTGCTGATGACGACCTCCTCCATGATGTCCATGAGGCGGTCGCGCACATCGTCGCCGTGGATGATTTCGTTGCGGAAGCCGTAGAGGACTTCGCGCTGCTTGTTCATCACGTCGTCATATTCGAGCGTGCGTTTGCGGATCTGGAAGTTGTGCTGCTCGACGCGCTTCTGCGCCGTCTCGATGGAACGATTGAGCAAGGGATGTTCAAGCTCTTGGTTTTCCTCCAAGCCCACGCGTTCCATGACCTTCACAATGCGGTCGCTGCCGAAGAGGCGCATGATGTCGTCCTCCAGCGCGATGAAGAAGTGCGATGAACCCGGATCGCCCTGACGTGCGCAACGTCCGCGCAACTGACGGTCAATGCGCCGCGCCTCGTGGCGTTCGGTCGCGAGCACATGCAGTCCACCGAGGTCCGCGACGCCCGGTCCGAGTTTAATGTCCGTGCCGCGGCCCGCCATGTTCGTGGCGATGGTGATGGAACCGCGCTGTCCGGCGCGTGAAACAATTTCGGCTTCCTGCTCGTGATACTTCGCGTTGAGCACGGAGTGAATCAGCCCCTCGCGCTTCAACATCTTCGCGAGCTGTTCGCTGACATCCACGGAGACCGTGCCGACGAGGATCGGCCGGCCCAGCGCGTGAATCTCCTTAATCTCCCGGAGCACGGCGGTGAACTTCTCGCGCTTCGTTTTGTACACCGTGTCGTGCTTGTCCTTGCGCGCGATGGGGCGGTTCGTCGGGATGACAAGCACGCCGAGTTTGTAAATGTCGAGGAACTCGCCGGCCTCGGTCTCGGCGGTGCCGGTCATGCCCGCGAGTTTCAAATATAGACGGAAGTAATTTTGAATCGTGATCGTGGCGTAGGTCTGCGTCTCGCGTTCGATCTCCACGCCTTCCTTCGCTTCCACGGCCTGATGCAAGCCGTCGCTCCAGCGCCGTCCCGTCATCAAGCGGCCCGTGTTTTCGTCCACGATGAGGACTTTGTTTTCCTGCACCACGTACTGCACGTCCTTGAGGTAGAGCGCGTAGGCTTTGAGCAACTGCGCGATGGTGTGAATCTGCTGCGCCTTCACCTCGAACTCCTGCTGGATTTTCTGCTTCTTCTCCAGCCGTTGCTTGGGATCAAGGTCCGGCGCGATGTCGATCTCCGTGTAGGCCGAGGCGACATCCGGGAGCATGAAGGCATCCGGGTCCTGCGGTGAAAGCAAAGCGCGGCCTTTCTCGGTGAGGTCCGCGTCGTGGCTCTTTTCCTCAATGGCGAAAAAGAGTTCTTCCTTGTTCGCGTACAAATCTTTCTTCGACTGATCGGCGTGGAGTGAAAGCTCCGCCTTGTTCATCAGCTTGATGTTCTCCGAGTCTTCGAGAACCCGCTTGAGATCGTCTGAGCGCGGGTTGCCGAGCTTCACGCGGTAGAGCAGGAGACCGATTTCACGTTCCAATTCCTCGGGATGTTCCGGCTTGCCGCCGCCAGCCGGGCGCAGCTTCTTGATCAAGTCCTCGGCCTCTTTGAGGAAGCGTGAGCAGAGGCGCTCTTGGTTCCGCACGAGACTTTCAATCACCGGCTTGAACTTAACGTACTGGTCGTTCTCGATGCCGACGACCGCCGGGCCGCTGATGATGAGCGGCGTGCGCGCCTCATCAATGAGGATCGAGTCCACTTCGTCCACGATGGCGAAGTAATGCCCGCGCTGCACCTGTTCCTCGGCGCGTTGCGCCATGCCGTTATCGCGCAAATAATCAAAACCAAACTCCGCATTCGTTCCGTAGGTGATGTCGCAGTTGTATTGCTCGCGACGGACGTGCGGCGGCTGGTCGTGAAGAATGCAGCCGACCGAGAGTCCGAGAAATTGATAGACCGCGCCCATCCACTCGCCGTCGCGCGCCGCGAGGTAATCATTCACCGTCACGACATGCACACCGCGCCCGGTGAGCGCGTTGAGATAGACCGGCAGCGTCGCGACGAGCGTCTTGCCTTCGCCGGTCGCCATTTCCGCAATGCGTCCGCCATGCAAGGCCATGCCGCCGATGAGCTGCACGTCGAAATGCACCATCTCCCACTTCAGCGGATGCCCGCGCACGATGACATCGGTGCCGCACATCCGGCGCGCGGCATTCTTCACCACGGCGAAGGCTTCGGGGAGAATCTCGTCGAGGCGGCGCTTGAGTTCGTCGTTGTCGGTGATCTTGGAAAGTTCTTCCTTCCACGCCGCCGTCTTCTGCCGCAGCACGTCGGCAGATTGATTTTGCAAATCCGCCTCGTGCTGGTTGATGGCTGCAACCCGCATACGAAACCGTTTTACCTCCCGGTCGTTCTTCGAGCCGATGAGTTTTTTGACGATGAATCCGATCATTTTAGAAAAGTGGCGCGAAGCTACGGGAGGGGGAAAATGCCGTCAAAGACTTTGCAGGAATGTGCTCTCCGAGGGGTGCCACTGGGCCCTGGCGTTAAATTGGAGCGCGGGCGTCTCGCCCGCGCTCCGATGTAAATTTCAAATTGCGTCCTGGCGCTACGGCACGAGCGGGGTGACGACGCGGAAGTAGCGCTCGACGCCGGGCGGGGCGATGGCGCTGTCCACGGCGATGGTCCGCACCTGCGGGCTGGCGAGGATGCCAGTGAGATTCGTCCAGGTCGGCGCGGTCAGGTTGGTGCGCCACTGGATGGAGTAACTCAGGTTGGTCTGCGCGATGAAACTGAGCACGTTCCCGTTGGTCACGGTGAACACGATCTTCAGCAGGCTGGCGGCGTTGGTCGGGTTGGTCCCGGCACGATACTCGTCGAGGTTGGTCATGCCGTCACCGTCGGGGTCGAGCAGGGCGTTGGCGCTGCTGTTCGTCGAGGCGCTGCCGAAGAAGGCCGCTTCCCACGCATCGGCGATGCCGTCGCCGTCGAAGTCTGGGATCATGGTGATGGTGGCGCTGCCGACGTTGGGGCTGGAGACGCCACCGGGCGCGGCGGAGTTGGTGGCGATGACTTTGAACTGGCTCGAGAGGAAGTTCGTGACCTGATAGTTGGTGATCGTGATGGCCGGGACGGCGGTGGTCGCGAAGGCCGACGCCGAGCGCAGCCAGCGATACCAGATCGGCGGCGCTCCGGTGACGACGACATTGAGCGTGAAGGTGCTGCCCTGGAGCACGCTCATGTTGCTCAGACCCGCGACAAAACCGGGCCGGACGAGCACGTAGATGAAGGCGTTCGAGCTGACGACGGAGGTGTAGTCATCCGTCGCCATGACCGAGAAGTTGCCGTGGTGGTTGGTCAGGTTCGCACCGGTGAAGCTGTAGGTGTTGCTCGTGGCGCCCGCGATGTTCGTGCCGTTGAAGCGCCATTGGTAATAAACCGGGCCGTAGCCACTGGCGTTGGCCACGAGAGTGACGTTGGTGCCGGGGATCACGTTCTGATTCGTGGGTTGCACGGAGAAGAAAATGAGCGGGGCGGTGATGAGCGCGTTCGAGCTGAGGAGGCTGCTCAGGTCGTCTTGCACGAGGACGGAGTAGTTGCCGTTCTTCGTCGGGTTCGCGCCGGTGAAGCTGTAATTCACGTTCGTGGCATCGGGAATGTCCACACCATTGAAGCGCCACTGGTAGCGGAGCGTGCCGACGCCGATGGCGAGGAGCGAGAGGTTCACGGTCGCGTTCTGCGCCACGATTTGGCTGCTCGGCTGGATGAGGATGGTGACGGGCGAGAAGACGGTGAGCGTCGCGTTCGAGGTCACGATGGCCCCGGCGCTGTTGTAGCCGACGAGGCTGTAGAAACCGGCGTCGGTGAACTGGATGTTAGTCAGCACGAGGGTGGTGTTGGTCGCGCCGGGGACGGCGTTGCCGTTGACGCGCCATTGGTAGCGCGTGGCGTCGCCAATGGCGGCGACGAAGTTGGTGGTGCCGACGAGGTAGTTCGTGGAGGTCGCGGCGTTGCCCGCGGCAAAGACCACGGCGTTGGACGGATTTTGCGTGACGCTTGGGAGCAAGCCACCGGCGGTGAAGGGCGTGCCGGGCGAGGGCTGGGCGGCGACCCAGTTGGTCGGGTCATTGCCATAGTCGCCCACGACGATCCGATGCAGCGACGGGCCGAACCCATCCGCGAGCACGGGCCACGGCGCGACGTCCTCGTACTCGACGCGGTCCACGAGGATGTAGGGCACGCTGCCGTCGAGGTTCGGCGCGTCGGGCCGTTGCAGGCGCACGTTGTCGCTGGAGTTGTCGAGCTGCCCGCCGTAGGGACCGTAGAGCGGGATGCTGGGGCTGACGTTGTACTTCGAGCGGAAGGCCGCGACCTGCGCGGTGTTGGTCTGCGGATTGAAATTCACCACGACCACGAAGCCTGTCGGCCCGATGCTGACGTTGGTCGGGAAGTCGAAGCTCACGGCCTGCGAGAGCTTCCAGGTGTTGGTGTGATGCTGCGTGTCGAAGAGCGGCACGGAGTTGAGCGTGATGTTGCGCAGTTCGATGAATTCATCAATCGCGTTGTCGAGCACGTTCGTGCCCGTGCGCGTATCAGGCGGGTGATATTGAATCTCGCTTAGGACCACGGGGCCGACGAGCGGGAGCGTGTTCGCGCCGCCGAGTGAGTTGGCGAGCTGCGCCACGAAGTCCTCGTTGCCCTGGCTGTTCAGGTAACGGCCGAGCGTGAGTCCGTTCGAGGACGCGCCGAAGTCGAAGCCGTGCGCGAAGCCGGTGAGAATGCCGTTGGTCGCGGAGAAGAGAAATAAGTCATCACCGTTCGAGCCAAGCGTGAAGCCGGTCGGGCCGCTGTTGAACTGATTTTCAAAGAACAGCGCGTAGCCACCGGCGGTGATGATGGTCGTCGCAGGAATCAGGAATTTCTTCGGGTCCTGCCGGTCGTCGGTGAGATACCAGCCGCTGATATCCACGTCGTTGGTATTCGGATTGTAGAGTTCGATGGCGTCCACGGCGGGCGGGTCAGTATGGGCGAGCGCCTCGTTGACGAGAATGGTGGGGATGAAGATCGGGGCCGGCTCGGTGACGCCGGGCGAGCCGTTTTCAAAACTGCTGTGGTGCCAGCTCGAGCGGTCGCCCCAGGTGTTGAGCGGTGCGGTCGGATCGTTGATGACGAGCGAGAAACCGAGGCCGTCCGAGAGCGGATACCAGTCGTCCTGATAGGTGAAATCGAGGATGGGTTCGAGGCGCGGGCCGACGAGGGTGAGGCGTTCGCCACCGTTGTCGAGGCTGCCGGAATAGACGCCCGCGATGTTGCCGGGATTGCCGTAGCGATTGGTGAAGGCCTGAAAATGTTTCACGATCAGCACCAGGCCGCCGGGCGCGAGGTTGGTCACGCCGTTGGTGGCGACGAAGGTGAATTCAATGCCGTTCGTGAAGCGGAAGCCAACGAGGTTGAGGGTGTTGGTGCCGATGTTTTTCAACTCCACGAACTCGTAGTTGTCAGAGTCGTTCGTATTGCCGAGGGGCGGCGGCGCGGGGTTGTACATCAGCTCGGAGATCACGAGGGGCGGGGTGGTGATGTAATAGGTCGCGGCAATGTCACCCGACCAGGGCGTGCTCACGATGGGGTTGCGCGTCCCGCTGGGGCCGCTGACGGTGGTCCCGGTCAGGTTGCTATGGTTCGGATTCACCGCCCGCGCGCGAATCCGCACGTTGTTGGTGATGACAATCGGGCCGGAGTAAACAAGGGCGGCCGGATTGGTCCGGCCTTGGAAGCCGCGCGGGTCGCTGCCGTCGAGGGTGTAATAGAGCACCGTGCCCGGCTTGGAAGACTTGTTCGTGAGCGTGACGACGGTGCCGAGCGGCACCTGGCCATCGCCCGCGCTCAGGCCGGGCCGGTTGAGGAGATTGGTGTCCATGAAATGGATGTGCTCCAGAAGCCAGCGTTTCTGGAAATCGATCTCACCCTGGTAGGTGCCGTTGAAGGTGTGGGTGAAAACGCCGGTGCAGTTTGCCACCAAACCGTTGCGCGGACTGGTGTCCGAGGCACCACTTCCACCCCAGCGCTTTTGTTCGCGCACCTGCGCCTCGCGGATTTCGTTGCCGAATCCATCCACGATCGCGGCCACGCGGTTGGTTTCGAAGACGGAGGCGCGGGCGTTTTGATAGCGATCCACCCAGCGTTGCCAGAAATCCACATCGGAGAACCAGCGTTGCAGCCAGACCCAGGTGTTCACACCGGAGCCGCCAAAAAAGTCAGTGCCGTAGTCGGTGCCACCACAACCAGAAGGATCGAAGGACTGCCAGGAGCGGGGGTTGTATGTGCGCTGGTCGCCGCGGCTGGTGCCCAGGCCGCGATCCACGTCCCAGAGCGGGCCGCCCACCAGTTTGCCGCCGCGCGGCTTGTACATGTAGCCACTCAGGCGGTAGCCGTCGGCGTTCATCGTCATTACGTTCACGAGGTGCAGGTCGATGGTTTTGTCCACATCGAGGTAGTTCGAGTAGTGATTGGTGCTGGCCACGTTGGTCAGATTGTTGCCGGAGATGCCGGTGAACATGTTGTCGAGATAAGCCTTGATGTAAGTGGCTTGCGCAGCCCGCGCGGGCGTGACCATTTCGAGTCCATCCGGCTCCTGATAGTTGATGGTCATGCTGCCACCGTTGAAGTTCCGCTCGTTGCCGTCGGTGCGGTCCACTTTCAACAAATAGCCGCCGGTGAGGGTCACGCTGTTGGTCTGCTCAGGTTGGAGGACGTCGATGTCCACGCGGTTGCCATCCCGTTTCACTTTTTCTTCCAGCACGTACAGGCCGTTATAATCACCCATGCCCCCGCCGGTGGAGTTGGTGGTGGCGGTGATGGGGCCGGAGTTGTTGCGGAAGAAGACCTCCACGTAGCGCGTGCGCGACGAATACTGGCCGAAGTCCCGCCCGAACTGGTGCAGGAGCGGGTTGTGCATCAGCGAGAGATCGAACTGGTTGATCGCGTAGAGCACCCAGTCGGATTCGGCCGGCAGTCCGGCAAAGGAGGCCTCGTCATCCGCGTTGAACTCATCCACGAATTCGATGGCCCAGCTCGATTTCGGAAAACCTTGCGTGCTTGATCCGCGCAAGTTCAAGCCGGCGCGTTTGACCACTTGCGGACGATCCATGATCGAAGCCCGCCCGGAAGGGGTGTCATTATCCATAACCGTGATCATCACGGAGGTGTCCACCGCAGGAAAGCCGCCGGAGAGCGCGGCACTGGCCACGGTGTGAATTATCACGATGGGCAGGGAGGAATTGAAGTTCGTTATGGCGTTGTCGATTTGGAAAAAGCATTCCGTGCGGGGTGCCCCCGGGAAACTTGTCGGCGTGGCCGGGAAGGCGCGGGCCCGCACTTGCATGGAGTTGTTGATGGTGATGGCCCCGGTGTAGAGGAGGGAGGAAGGCGTGGGAATGTTCGTGGCGTTATTCATGTCCTGCGCCGTGGTGATGAGGTTGTAACGGATGATGTTGTTGGTGTTCGCAGTACTCAGGGTAAGCAGGAACGAGCCCGCGAAGGTGCCGCCGGTGTGCGAGAACTGCACGTCCAGCGCGGGGTTTGACCCGATGTCGTTGTGCGCGCCCGGCGTCGGCACGGCGTAGTAGCCGGTGATGTTCGGGTCCACGCGGTCGCGCCCGTAGGAGACGTTCAACAACTGCGGATTAGGATACGTGGGATAGAACTGCGAGATGACATTCCCGTTTGGGTCCACCAGCGCGAGGTATTCGCCGCCGGCGGCGAGGCCGAAATTGCTGTGCAGCTTGGCGAGGTTGTTGGTGCGGTTCTTGCCGGAGGCGAACACCACGAGGTAGCCGTTGCCGACCAGGGACGCGCCGTTCGGGATGCGCCACTTGGTCAGGTTGTTCGTGGTGTCGGTGAGGTAATAGCCGCCGATGCCCGCAGGTGAGCCGCTGGGATTGTAAATTTCAATCCAGTCCGAGGGGTCGCCGTCCTCGTCGCGCAACGCGTTCGTGCCGTTACCATTGTTCACCGCGAGAAACTCGGTGATGGCGAAGGCTGTGCTCGGCGCGTTCGTGTTCAAGGTGTAAGTCCAGGAAGCCGTCGTGAAGGCGTTGCTCGCCCCGTCGTAGATGCCCGGCAGCGCCGCGAACGCGACGTTCACCACGCCGGTCGGCGGTTGGGAAAACTCAAACGTGTAAATCGAGGGCGAGATGGTCAGCATATTCGTGGCCGGCGAGCCGTTGATCAGCAGATCGGCCGCGTCCACGCCCGTTACTGCCTCGGAAAAATTGACTTGGATGGCCGTGAGCGTCGTGATGGACGAACCGGCCACGGGCGACTGCCCGCTCACCACGGGAGCCACGTCGTCAAAGGTCACGCGCAAGCTGGCGTCCAGCACCAGGTCGCTGCTCGTGCTGTTCGCGTTGAACAGCATGATGGCAATGATGTTCGTCCCCTCGACCAGTGGGCCGGTCGCGTCATTCACCACGGAATAGCTGAAGGGCAGCGACTCGAGCGCGGCCGTCGCCAGCGCGTCGAAGGTGGGCACGTTCGCATCCGTTCCGCCAGTACAGCACTGAAAACGGGGCGCCAGCTCGCGCCCGTTGATCCACACCACCACGCCGTCATCCGCGAAGCCGCTCACGCTCACGGCGGAATAAGTCAGGCGGTTGGTGATGTAGAACTCGCGCCGCACATAGACCAGCGTCATGGCCGCCGGCACGGTCGTGACCAGGTTCGGCTCGTAATTGTTCGGGTCGTTCTGCGCCGTGGCGTAACCGAGCGGCAGGGCGCCCACACTCCACGAGCCGTCCTCCAAGAAGGCGTTCGTGCGCCAGGCCGGGATGGGCGTCGAGGCCTCGCTGTCGCCCAACCGGTAATGCCAGCCCGGCGTCCCGCCTGGTGTCGTGATCCGGTTGGTCGTGCCCAGCGGGAAAATCGTGATCTCCGCCGCCGTCGCCGAAAAGGCCGTGAGTAGGCCAAGTGCAAAAACCAGCGGACGTGTGATCAGGGAGCGGGAATATTTTTTCATAAGCAAGGGAACGGCAGACGCGCAGGGTCTCGAACCAGATGGTTCGGCAAATGGCATGAGTCTTGGCGTCATGGTCTGTTTGGGTGCGAGCGAACATACGCTCAACTGTGGAGGCGGAACAAACATTTTCTGCCGCGCGAGGGTGTCGGGGTGCGTTTTGAATCCACGGACGCCTGCGCGCCTTGAAAAAATTAAAGACGGGCCAGGCACGATTTGTTTAGCCTCGCGCCAGTTCAACGCAGCGTGACGGCGGACAATATCGTGACTCTTGCAGGCGTGGCGGTCGGATACGACCGCCGCGCCATTTTGTCGGGCCTCGATCTCGGGCTGGCGCGCGGCAGCTTCACCGGACTGCTGGGCGCGAACGGGTCCGGCAAGACCACGCTGCTGAAAACCATCGCGGGTATTCTGCCGCCGGTCGCGGGGCAAATTTCCTTCCACCCGCCGGCCGTGCTCGGCTACGTGCCGCAGCGCGATCAATTGGATTCGGTGTTCATCTTCTCGGCGTTTGAAGTCGCACTCATGGGCGTGTGCGGCCGGGTCGGAGCGGGGCGGCGGATTTCCCGTGAGGAGCGCGAGCGCGTCCACGAATGCCTGCGGCAGACGGGCGCGGATGAATTTGCGCGCCAGCTTTTTTCCGAACTCAGTGGCGGCCAGAAGCAGCGTGTGCTCATCGCCCGCGCGCTCGCGGCGCAGGCCGACCTGCTCATCCTCGACGAACCCACGGCGGGCATTGATGCCGCCGCCACGCAGGCCATCATGGAACTGCTCGCCCAACTGAACCGCGAGCGCGGCCTGACCATCGTGATGGTCAACCACGACCTGCCCGCCGTGCGCCGCAGCGCCCGCGACATCATCTGGTTGCATCAGGGAAAAATCTTGCGCGGTTCCGTCGAGGAACTGTTGCGCCGCGAGAAGATCGAGGAACTCCTGCAACTTCAGCTCACCTGACATGGAACTGCTGCGCGAAGTCTTCAGTCCCGATTTCCTGTTGCGGAACTCGCTTTATGTCGGCTTGCTCATCGGCCTCGTCTGCCCGCTCATCGGCACGTATCTCGTGCTGCGCCGTCTGGTTTTCATGGGCGTGGCCCTGCCGCAGATTTCCTCGTGCGGCATCGCGTTCGCCTTCGCGCTGCACGCCTGGCATCTCGTGCCGCACTTGGAGAACAGCAGCGAGAACGCACTGGCCTTTGGCGGCTCGACGGTTTTCACCCTGGTCGCGCTCTTCATCCTCACGGTCCTGCAACGCCGTCACGGCGGGCTGGCCGACGCGCGCATCGGCGCGGCCTACGTGCTGGCCGGCGCGTTCAGCATCCTGCTGCTGGTGAAAAATCCCTACGGCGAACACGGCCTGCTCGACCGGATGCGCGGAGAAATCATCGCCGTGTCGAATGCCGACCTGGTGATGACGGCGGCGGTTTTCGCGGTCGTCGCCGTTACACTGCTGTTGTTCCGTAAAGAATTTCTGCTCGTTTCCTTCGACCCGGAAATGGCGACGACGCTGCGCAAAAATGTTTTGTCGTGGGACGGTCTGCTGTTCCTGCTCATCGGCGTCACGGTCTCGATCTCGGTGTTGACCGTCGGGCCGCTGGTCACGTTTGGCTTCCTGCTCATTCCGCCGCTCATCGCGCGCGCGCTGGCGCGGAACATGAAACAACTGGCCATCATCGGCTCCGCGGTCGGCGGGGTGGCGGCGGCGGCGGGCTTTTGTCTCGCCTACAAACTGGATGTGCCGGTCGGCCCGACGGACGTGGCGCTGCTCGGGGTGATTTATCTGGCGGTGTCCGTGGGCCAGGCGGTGCGGCGGCGGGTCGCGCGGAAATCAGCCTGAGTCTCCCCGCTGATGCGAATGGTTACTCAAACCCGGAGTCCCCGGTTGGTCGTGCCGTTTGACACTGATTTTTTCGACTGATACTTTCGGCACAGAAATATGAGCACAGCGACACAGACCGAACCTTCAGCCGTGACCCTGAGCGAGAGCGCGGCCCGGCAAATCCAGGAAATGTTGAAAAGCCCGGAGAACACGGGCAAGCACCTGCGCGTGTACGTCGAAGGCGGCGGCTGCTCCGGCCTGCAATACGGCATGGTCTTCGATGAGAAACGCGCCGATGACACCACGGCGGATTTCTTCGACGTGAGCGTGCTGGTGGATCCGTTCAGCGCGAATTACCTCGCCGGTGCGATGGTGGATTTTTCCGACGCGCTGACCGGCGGCGGTTTCAAGATTTCCAACCCGAACGCCAAGCAAAGCTGCGGCTGCGGAAAAAGTTTCGAGACGTAGCCTCCGAAGGCCCGCCGAACCATGCCGCTCCATGTGATGTGGAGCGGCTTGTTTTTTCCGTCTCACGCGGGCGTCCGCCCCGCCTCACATCCCGCGATAAATAATCTCCAGCGTCAGCACTCCGTAAGCGGTCACGAGGTTGGAGTCTTTCTCCCACCAGCGGCCGTTGGCGTTCTGCCACGAGCCGTCGGCCTTTTGCAGATTGATGAGCCGCATCGCGACCTCGCGCCGCCAGTCCGCTTGCCGTCCGTCTTTCAACTCGAAGTTTTCCACCCGCGCGGCGTGCAGCGCCTTGGTCATCAAGTGCAGGTAATAGAAATAGCCTTGCGCGCCCATCCCGGGATTTTCCTCCAGTGAGTAATGCGCGCGCAGCCAGTCCATCACCGCCAGCACGCGCGGATCGGATGACTTCACGTCCGCGTAAATGTAGCTCAACAGCCCTGCGTAACTGATGCTGCCGTAGGAACGCAGCGCGACCTGGCCGCTGGCGTTGGTCGCGCCGCCGGCCTTGCTGGTGTCGGGGTCATACACAAAGCCGCCGCGATCCCGCGCGTCGGTGGAGACCCACGGCTGCGCGTTCACGCCGGGGAGGTTCTGACAGTTTTGCAGAAACTGGATGGCGGCCGCCCAGTTAAGGTCTCTCGCGTCATCGGCCTTTTTATCCGCCACCAAATGCTTTGAATAATGGAGCGCTTCCAGCGCGGTGAGCGTGTTGTTCATGTCCGAGCGCCCCGCGTCGTGGCTGTAGCCGAGGCCGCCGTCCCACGGCGAATCCATCCGCCCGCGCTCGCCGAGATCGGCCTGCAGGCCGGCCACGAACGCGCGCGCCCGGCGCAGCACCGCGTCGTGCCGCGGGTCGCCCGCCGCGAGCAGGCTCATCATGCAGATCGAGGTGTTGTAGTTGGCGAGGTTCGTCACGTAGATGCCGCCATCGGGCTGCACACAACCCAGCACGAAGGCGTGGCCGCTCCGCACGGCGGCGGAATTTTTCAGCCGCGTGCCCGGCTCGCCCAGCATGGCCGAGACGGCCAGCGCGGTGACGCTCGGATGATCCGGCGTGGACCACCAGCCGTTGGTGGTCTGCGCGGCTTTGAGAAAATCATTCCCTTTTTCGATGGCGCGCTGAATTTCGTGGCGGAAGGAAACATCCGTCTCGCGAATCCTGGGTGCCTCTGCGGCGGGCAACGACAGCGCGGTGAGCAGGGCGAACAAAGCGACGACGCGATTCATGGCGGGTAAGACTGCGGATGCAACGGAGATGTTCAAGCGGCAACAGGTTATGGTGCGAAGCCGAGATGCCTCACGCAAAGGACGCAAAGGACGCGAAGGGGATCGGCCTTTTGGTTGGCGGAGTGCATTCACTGAAATGAATGACTGCCACGGGCGACCGATAACGAGTGAACCGCCTTTCCTTCGCGGCCTTTGCGCCCTTGGCGTGAGACATTGACTGCATCGTTCTGGCGAGCGCAGTCATGGCGACCGCCCCACCAGCCGGATCGTAACGACCACGCGCGTGCCGATGGGCGGCAGCCGCCCGGCGTGGGGGCGATACAGATCATCATTCATTCGCCCCGGCAGCGGGTTGTTGATCAGCGCGTCCGGATCAATGTGGATGGACACGATGGAGCCGTCGCGTTGCGCGGTGAACATTCCTTCCGAGAAGTTCGAGCCGTTGTAAATCCACGCGCCGCGCGCCCGCGGCTGGCTCGTCTCCTTGTTCTGCACCAGGTCTTCGACCGGTATTTCCTGGCGGGAAAATAAATTCGTCCACGCGACTTCGAGTTGCACCTCATCGCCGCGCGGCGGGGCCTTGCCATCAGTCCCGAACTGGTTGGTCAATACAGGGTGCGCGTTCAGGAGCAGCATGGCGACGTGGATGTCCTGCGGGCGCGCGTCTGTGTGGAAGATGCTTTCGTGCGCCTTGCCGGTCTTGTGGACGACGACGTATTCGACCGTCTCCTCGTGCAGATTCACCGTGGCCGGAAAGCGGACGTGGCGCGCGTTCTGATCCAGCGTCACGAGGCCGATGGCGAACTGCCCGCCACCCAGAGCGCGCACCGGCGCGTTCGACTCCTCGCCTGCGAGCGTGAGCAGGGCGAGCTGTAGAATGAGGACAGCACTGAGAACTTTGAACATCGAACTTGGCACCAACGAACGCCTTCGCCACAAGGCTAGCGCGCCCACACCTCTTCCAGCAAATCATGCATCTCGCGGTCATGCTTCCGCAGATCGTCACGCATGAACGGATAAAAATCATTCGTCCCGAAGTACGCTTCCGTGGCCTCGGCGAAGTATTCTTTGTGGTCGGTCAGGGCGTAGGCGCGTTCGTTGCGCCCGTTGTTGCGCTCTACGTTTTCGTAACTGCGCGCGGACTTCGCGTTCTCGAAGGCCTGCCGGATGCGCGCATCGTCGAAGCCCAGCACCTGATCGTGGTAAGCGTGCGCCAGTTCGTGCAGCAACATCATCGGCTGCTTCGGCGTCCACGCGATGAACTTCTGAGCGCTGCCGATCTCGACGCACTTGGCCTTGTCCGGGTTGTAGCCGTTGTGAACCAGCCAGTCTTTTGACGGGTGATATTCGGCGCAAGGCGCATGACCGTCGTCCACGCCGAGCCAGATGGGCACGCGCTGCAAGGCCGAGCCCGCGCGCGGCGGCACGGTGTTCGTGATTTCGCGCAACTTCACGGCGAGCAGCGAGAGCGCATTGCTGCCCAGCGTCGCTTGCGTGGTGAGCAACTCGCGGTTCACGCGCACCGTCCAGCCGGCGACGCGCGTGGTGGCGTATTTGGTGGAAAGGGTGAAAGGCTTTTTGATGTCGGCGGAGTTTTCAGCGGCGTGGCCGAAGCTGCAAATTCCAAATCCCAAAACCCACACAAACACCAAGCAGCAAATTCCAAACGCACTGTTTCGTGAAGTCCGCGCGGCCATGACTGCGACGATTGAAGTTTGGAATTTGGAACTTGTTTGAGATTTGGGATTTGAAATTTGAAATTTCATATCCGGTCAGCAACTCGTCGGCACTTCCCGCAACACCTCCACGCAGTGCGGAATGGCACCGACCACAAAGCTCAAACATTCCACCGCGCCGCCTGGCTTGCCGGGCAGGCAGAGGACGAGCGTGTTTTCCACCACGGCGGCGAGGTTGCGCGAGAGGATGGCGTTCTTCGTGATCTTCATGGACTCGGCGCGCATCACTTCGCCGAAGCCAGGCAGTTCGCGCACGGCGATCTCGCGCACCGCCTCGGGCGTCACGTCGCGCAAGGCCACGCCGGTGCCGCCGGTGGTCAAGATCAGCGCGCAGCCTTTGTTAATCTGCTCGCGGATGGCGCGCTGGATTTCGCGCTTCTCATCCGGCACCAGCGACTCGGCGATGACGCGCCACTGGTAGCCTTCCGCTGCCTTCTTGAGCGCGGGCCCGCCGAGGTCGTCGTATTCACCGCGCGAGGCGCGGTCGGAGATGGTGATGAGGCCGACGTGAATTTGCACGGGCAGGAATTAACGCAAAGACGCAAAGACGCAAAGGCGCAAAAATTCGCGGTTAAATGCGGACGGCCTGCCTTAGCAGATCGGGGTTTTCGTCTTCGACACCAGCACCACGTCGGTCACGCGCATCTGTTTGTCCACGGCCTTGCACATGTCGTAAATGGTCAGCGCGGCCACGCTCACGGCGGTGAGTGCCTCCATCTCGATGCCGGTCTGCGCGGCGATTTTCGCGGACGCGGTGATGACGATGCGGTCGCGCGTGGCGGGAATTTCAAAGTTCACCTCACAGTGCGTGAGGGGCAGGGGATGGCAGAGCGGAATCAGCTCGCCGGTCTTCTTCGCGGCCATGATGCCGGCAAGTCGAGCCGTCGCGAGCACGTTGCCTTTGGCGATCTGGCTGGCTTCGATGAGCGCAAGTGTTTCGCTTTGCAGATGAATTTCCCCGCGCGCCACAGCCTCGCGCAGCACCACAGGCTTGGCCGACACGTCCACCATCGCGGCTTGGCCGGCGTCATCAATGTGGCTGAGTTTTTTCATGCGCGTGTCGGGGAGAACGAACACCAGAAGCGGGCGGCAGAGCAAGGCTGGAAGCGGTTGATGGAAACGGTCAGCTAAACATTCCCGGCGCTTAACAAACCGGCGCGGCCATGTTCAATCCCGCCAGCGTGAGCACGGCGGTCATCTGATTTTCCCAGGTGTGTTCTTGAATCGCCGCGCGGGCGGCTCCACCGAGCAGCGCGCGTTTCATGGGATTGGTTTCCAATTCGCGGAGCGCCTTCGCCAGTCCCGCCGCGTGACCAGGCGTGATGAGCATTCCGGTCAGCCCGTCGCGGATCACTTCCTCCACCTGCCCGATGCGGCTGGCCACGATGGGCAGTCCCGCCGCCATGTATTCGTAGAGTTTCAGCGGCGAGGAATAAAACATGCCGGCGGGCGGGTACGGTGCCACCGCCACATCCATCGAGGCGAGCAGGCCGGGGATGGCGTCGGGCGAAACTTCGCCGGTGAAATGCACACGGCTGGTCAGCGATCGCGCGGCGATCTCGCGGTGCAAATGTTCTCGCGCGGGGCCGTCGCCCACGATGAGCAACTGCGCCTCCGCAGACTCACGCGCCACGGTGGTGAATGCCTCGATCAGCGTGTTGAACCCGCCGACGGAGCGCAACGCGCCCACGTAGCCGATGACGAATCCGTCCTTGGCCCGCGTGGGCGTGAGGTCACGGAAGCGTTCGGGGTTGACCGCGTTCGGCATCACACGCACGCGCCCGCGCGCCGTGGGATGCTGCTCAATAATGTTGGCCAACTGCTTCGACACGGCCGTGATGAGTCGGGCCGCGCGGAAGGAGCGCATGGCGCAATCTTCGGCCCCCGTGGAATCAATCAGCGTACCGCGCGCGACGTGTTCTTCGAGGAGTGGCGCGTTCACTTCGAGCACGGACGGAATTTGTAATTCACGCGCGTACTCCATGCCCACATGGCTGTAGAGCGAGAACCGTTCGTAGATGAGATCGAAGGCGCCGTCGTCCGCCTCGCGTTCCAGCGCGGAACGCACGATCTGATTCATGGCCAGCGGGCTTTGCCCATGGCGATCCACGATCTTCGGGAGCGGATGGACTTGCAGGGCGGAGAGATCGTAGATGGCCTCGTCGCCCAAGCGGGAGGAGAAGAGATGAACTTGCAGGCCGAGACGCAACATGGCGCGCAGCGTTTCCTGCATGTGAATGGAGCAGCCCAACCGTCCGAAGACGGGTGCGTCGGGGTCCGCATTGATGTAAGCAATCTTCATGAGGCTGCGAGGCCGCTGCTCGGTTATCGGCGGGAACGCGGCGGCGCTTGAAGATTCACCTGACAATTCGTCGTGCCCACGCGGAATTGTCAGAAAGGCACTAAGAGCCGGCCTGAAAAGGGTGGAACGGGCTACCAGCCCGTTCCGCTGGGCAACCTGCCCAGCGGAATGAGAGTGAGCCTCCTTGGTTCGAGTCAGGCCTGCCTGACCCACGCCGCCCTGACTCTTCCGCCGGGCTGGTAGCCCGGCGGCACAGGCCGGTGGCCTGTGCTACCCATGCCGCATTTTCAGACAGGCTCTTAGCCGTTCACGACATTTCTCGGCGTGCCGGCCAGGAAGGCGCGGAGGTTCTCGACGGCGATGTTCATCAGCCTCGCGCGCGCCGCCCGCGTGGCCCAGGCGATGTGCGGGGTGACGAGGCAGTTCTTGGCGGTGAGCAGGGGATTGTCCGCCTTCGGCGGCTCGATGGAGAGAACGTCCAGCCCGGCTCCGGCAATGTTTCCGGCGTTCAAGGCGTCGGCGACGGCGGCCTCATCCAGCAGCGGTCCGCGACTGGTGTTGAGCAGGAACGCAGTGGACTTCATGCGCGCGAGCCGTTCGGCGTTGATGAACTGCTTGTTGTCCGCCGTGAGCGGGCAGTGCAATGAGACGACATCGCTGCGCGCGAGCAGTTGATCGAGTGACACGAACTCGCAGGAGGCGGGCAAGTCCGCGGGGCGCGTGCGGGTGTGAACCAGCACTTTCATGCCGAAGGCTTCGGCGAGCTTCGCGGTGGCGCGGCCGATTTTGCCGAAGCCGATCACGCCAAAGTTCAGGCCGAACAATTCGATGAGCGGCGAATCCCAGTAGCAAAAATCCGCGCTGCGCGCCCAACGACCGTCGCGCACGGTCTGCGCGTGGTGGCCGGTGCGATGGGCCAGTTCGAGCAGCAGCGCGAAGGTCATTTGCGCGACCGAGTGCGTGCCGTAATCGGGAATGTTCGCGACCGGGATGCTGCGCTCCTTCGCCGCCGCCACGTCCACGACATTGTAGCCGGTGGCGAGCACGCCGATGTATTTCAACTTCGGCAGCGCGGCGATGGTGTCACGCGGCAGCAGGGTTTTGTTGGTCAGCACGATTTCCGCGTCGCGCGCGCGCGCCACGACCTGCTCCGGCGGCGTGCGGTCGTGGAGGGCGCACGGGCCGAGCTGTTGCAGCGCGTCCCACGAGAGGTCGCCGGGGTTCAGGGTGTAACCGTCGAGCACCACAATTTTCATGCGTGGGATTTTTAACCGCTCAGGGTCGCTAATCCACGCTAATCAAAACGCGGCGCACGGATCGTGCGTACGCGGGTTTGTCGGGCGCTTCGAGATTAACCCGAATTCCGAAGTGGCGGCGGCACCGCCGCCGGGGTAGCACAGGCCACTGGCCTGTGCCGCGCGGAACGGAAGGGCACGTCCGAAAAGTTTGGTGCGCCGCTTCCCATTCCACGCGCCCCCACTTCCGCCCGGCTGGTAGCCGGGCGGCACAGGCTGGTAGCCTGTGCCACCCTTCCGACTTCGGACTTCGAGATTAACGGTTCAATAATCTTCTTCTCCCGCTACGCTTCGCGCGTGCGGAGATACACGACCTTGCTCGCCAAGACTTCTGGCCGACGCCCGGCGCGCGGGCGCGGCTGGGTGTGGTTGGTCGTGCTGGCGTTGCTCGCGGGCGCGGGCTGGTTCGGGTGGCAGCGCGGATGGTTTCCAGTTCTGCCCACCACGCGCGTGACCAGCGTGGCGACCAATTCTTCTCCTCCTACGCCGACGAAATCCTCCGGCCTCAGCACGACCGTCGTGATGCGTCCGATCGCGCCGCTGGCTTCCACCAATCTCGAACCGGCCCGTATGCTCACGCTGCTCGACGCGCAGATCGCGCTTGACCGAATGGCGATTTCCGCCGGCTCGATTGATGGCGTGTCTGGTTCGCAGACGCGCGGGGCGTTGCGCGTTTTTCAAGCGCGTGAAGGGCTGCCCGTCACGGGCGAACTGGATG
The DNA here is from genome assembly GCA_043757045.1 of Akkermansia sp. Lineage (GTDB taxonomy): Bacteria > Verrucomicrobiota > Verrucomicrobiia > Limisphaerales > SIBH01 > JANNGC01. The sequence goes on from JAYVQC010000266.1 coordinate 41,302, forward strand.
CGGCCACGCGCGCACGCCTCACGCTCAGCGCGCCACCGCTCGTCGGCCATCGCGTGGAGACGAACGATCTGGCGCGGCTGCGTCCGCTGGCCAGCAGTTGGTTTGGCAAGTCGGAGCAGGGACCGCTGGAACACGAAACTTTTCTTGAACTGCTCGCCGAGCGCAGTCACGCGCACCCAGCGTTGCTGCGGAAATTAAATCCTGACTGGGATGGAACGACGCCGTCGCCGGGCCGCGTGCTGCTGGTTCCCATGACGGAGCGCGTCGCACCGCGCGGGAAGGCCGCCTACATTTTGATCCGACTGGGCGAGCGCACGTTGCAGGCGTTCGATGCCAACCAGCGGTTGCTCGCGCACTTCCCGTGCAGCATCGCGCAGCGGGTGGAGAAGCGTCCGGCGGGGGATTTGCAAGTCACGGTGGTGGTGCCGAATCCTGATTACACTTTCAACCCGGACCTATTTCCCGAGTCGCCCGAGGCGCGGCAGCTCAAGACGAAATTGAAACTTCAGCCCGGGCCGAACAACCCCGTGGGCACGGCGTGGATTGGTTTGAACCTGCCCGGCTACGGCATCCACGGCACGCCACGGCCCGAGGACGTGGGCCGCACGGAATCGCACGGCTGCTTCCGCCTCGCGAACTGGAACGCGGAATATCTGCTGCAACTGGTGGGCGTAGGAACCGTGGTGAAGGTGATGGAGTAATTTTTTCCCCGCGTCTGCTCCTATTCAGGCTCGTGCTCTGGGGTGACGCTACGGCACGCGCTCGAGCCGTAAACTCTCCAGATCAAACCACGCCTCGCCGCCGCTGGCGCGCAGTTCGCAGATCAATTCCACCTCCTGCTCGCGCGCGCCGGTGGTGAAGGCGACCGCCGCGCTCGTCCACGGTTGCCGGCCTTTTATCAGCGGCGAGCGCGCCAGCCCCGGCGCGGCCACGCGCAGGCCCGCGCCGTGGTTGCGGCCAAATTTCAAAGGCGTCACGGCGGATGTTTTCACCGCGCCCTCGAAGCGATACGCGCCCGGCGGCAGCAGCACTTTCGTGCGCCAGGACGCGGATGTGACCGGCCCGGCTTGGATGGACAGCGCGCGCTTTCCCTCCACGGTGGCACTGGCGGAGAGCGCGCCGCCTTCCGGCACGTCCACCGCCTGCCAGCCCTGCAACGTCGCCACGCCGTCCGTGAAACGCAGCATTTCCAACGGCGGCACGGCCAGCATTTTTTCCAGTTCGTGGGCGCGGTCGGTGAGGCGCGTCTTGAGCGCAACGGCCTCGCGGTCGAGCGCGGTGGCCTCGTCGCGGGGCAGGGCGGGGCGGAGAATCGAAAGCGTATCCTCCACGCGCGCGTGCAATTTCGCGACGTGGAATTGGTTGGTGAACAGTTGCGCGCAGCGGGCGCGATAAGCGCGGCGGCCCTCGGGGATTTCCAGAATGGACTGCGCGACCAGCCCGTTCATCCGCACGTCCACCGGCGCGCGGGCGTTGCCGAACAGCACGTCCATGCCGTGCGGGAAGAAGAGCATCCGCCCCGAATCCACATCGTGATAAACGCGAAAATTATTCCGCGCCAGGCAGTAGCCGTCGCGATGGCCGAGCAAAATTTCCGCAGCCATGAAGGAGAGCACGCGATTCATGTCGAGCACGCTTTGCAGGCGCGTCCAGCGGCGCGCGAGATCGGGTTCCAACGCGGCCTCCGTCAGCGCCTCCAGATCGGAGCGGTCGTCCGGATTCGCGCCGAGGTCTTTGCGCAACGGCTCGTCCACGTCGCGGCCCGCGCCGGTGTCGTAGAGATTGCCGGTGGGATGCGGGAAGGTGAGCGCGAGAAAATCTTCGGTGAAACCTTCCTTCAAAACATACAGCCCGAGCCGCCGCCCGTTGAATTCGACGAGCGCGTGCGTGACGCGCGCGGCGGGAACGCCGGCGGCGCGGAAGAATTCCCCGCCGAGCAGTTCGTGCAGGTAACTCGCGTCCTCGACCGAGTTGTTCAGGTGAATTTTTTTGTGGCCGTGAAAGCGTTGCGCCGGGACAAACTTGTCGAGGCTGATAGTGAACGCGGGTTTGCCATCCAAGCCGCGAAAACTTCCCACGGAGCCTTTCAAATGCACCGCCACCGGCTCAAACACATTAGTACCTTCCCGCAGCGTGGCGCGCACGGACTGGCGCGGGCTGGACTTCAGGGCCGCGACATTTTCCGGCGTGATGGTGAGTTGCAGACGGTGGACGATTCGGTTGGTGAACAGCGCCGCGCCGGGATCGGAAGGAGAAAAAGTCTCCGCGCCGCAGGCCAGGCAGGTGGCCAGCGCCAGTCCACCGAGCCAGCCAAACGCGCGTGCGATTGCTTTCATGCGCCGCAAGATACGCATAAGACTAGGGAGCAAAAATCCAAATTTAGCGGCCCCTTCCTGTGGGCGCATCTTGCCGACTCCACCAACCTGGACTCGCGTTCCGAGAGCGTGGGGGAAAGCGGCGCTAAAGCGACCGCACTCCAAACCGCTTCGCGAGTGGTCAGACGTTTGATGCTGC
>JAYVQC010000267.1:0-14072 GCA_043757045.1 Akkermansia sp.
CGCCGCCATTCATAATTCAAGATGGCGGCGCTCTCACGAGACGCCGCTACAAAAAACCTGATCTTATGCCCACCCGCGTCAACGCCACGCTCACTGCGCAGAAACTCGTCCCGAAAATTCACCGGCTCTTCGAGTTGTCCGCCGAAAAAATCCTGAACATTGAGCGCACTTGGAAGCCCGAGGACGGCACGCCGGTCTTTACCGTGAAGGGCCGCTACACCTCGCGCGGCTGGACAGAGTGGACGCAGGGCTTTCAATACGGCTCCGCGCTCCTGCAATTCGACGCCACCGGCGACGAGCAGTTCCTGAAGATTGGCCGCGACAACACGGTGCAGAAGATGGCCACGCACGTCTCGCACACCGGCGTGCATGACCACGGCTTCAACAACGTCTCGACCTACGGCAACCTCTGGCGGCTGATGCGCGAGGGGAAGATTTCGCACAACCCGACGGAGAATAATTTCTACGAACTGGCGCTGAAAGTTTCCGGCGCAGTGCAGGCGGCGCGGTGGACTGAGTGCGACGCCACCGGCGGTTTCATCCACTCATTCAACGGTCCGCACTCGTTGTTCGTGGACACCATCCGATCTTGCCGTTCGCTTGCCGTGGCGCACCAGCTCGGCCATGTGCTGATGGGCGAGCAGGACAAACGCATCTCGCTGGTCAATCGGCTGGCTAAACATGCGGCCAGCACGGCGCGCTATTCCATCTACTACGGGAAGGGCCGGGATGCCTACGACCTGCGTGGACGCACGACTCACGAAGCCGTGTTCAACACCACCAACGGCGCGTTCCGCTGCCCGAATTCCCAGCAGGGTTACTCGCCGTTCTCGACTTGGATACGCGGTCTGGCGTGGGCGTTGTGTGGATTCGCCGAGCAGTTGGAATTCTTTGGAGTGGCCAAGCTAGATGCTGAGTTCCCCTTCGCTTGGGCAAGTCTCTTCGACGGTGCCGAGATAGCAAAAGCCGCCAAAAATGCAGAAGGGTTTCAAAAACTCTTCACGCTTGAAGCCATTGTAAAAAAGCTTCGAGAGATCATGCTCGATGCCGCCTTCGCCACCGCCGACTTCTACCTCGCGAACTCCTGCCGCGACGGCATTCCGATGTGGGACACGGGTGCGCCGAATCTCCATCGCCTGCCTGAGAACTATTTGGACAAGGACTCCGATCCGTTCAACGCGCACGAGCCGGTGGACTCCTCGGCGGCGGCCATCGCGGCGCAAGGTTTCATTCGCCTCGGCAATTACCTCATCGCGCAAGGGAAGAAAAAGGACGGCGCGCGCTACCGTCAGGCGGGACTGAGCATCGCCGCCACGCTCTTCGACGAGCCGTATCTTTCCACGAACTCGAAGCACCAAGGATTGATCCTGCACTCCGTCTATCACCGTCCGAACGGCTGGGATTACATCGCGCCCGGCCAGAAAATCCCGAACGGCGAAAGCTCGATGTGGGGCGATTACCACGCGCGCGAACTGGCGCTGCTCATCCTCCGCGAAGCGCGTGGCGAATCGTATCTGACGTTCTTCGCCTACTGAGCGGTCGGGCGCGTCTGAAAAGTCCCGCCCGGATGGAACCAGACGCCGCTCCACCGAGACGGCGTTGAGCGTTGGCCCTTCTTACGCGCCGTCCGGCGAGCGGGACGCCCGCGCTCCATACGGTCAAGATGCACCCGGAGCGCGCCCTGCTCCGTCTTTCTCCTTGTGACGGCGCCGATGTTCTGCAAAAGCTGCGCGCAGGTTACCCAACCAACTCTGAAGCTTGAGCGACTGCTCTGTCGTGCGTGCGTGTGTGTGTGCGACGGGTTGTGACCAGGCATCAAAAAACAAACGGTGAGCTTATGATTAAGTGCGTCTCTCGAATCCTCGGCGTCGGCCTAATGGCCCTCACCCTCGCCGGCTCTGCGCAGGCGCAGACCATCCCCAATCCCAGTTTTGAAGCGGACACCTTTACGACTTTCCCCGGCTATTATTTTCAGGCTGGCAACGGCCCGATCACCGGCTGGACGGCCAATGGCGGCGCGGGACTGAACCCTGCCGCCGGCAGTCCGTTCGCGGACAACGGCGCCATCCCGGCCGGCAGCCAGGTCGCGTTCATTCAGAATGGTGCGAGTGCTTCGTTGAGCACGACCATTTCCGGGCTGACTTCCGGCACGGCTTACAAAGTGAGCTTCCGCGTCAACGCGCGCGGCGGCAACACGCCGAACTTGAAGGTCAACATAGACGCCACGCGCATCCTTGACTCGGCCGTCACGTCGGTCGGGGGCGCCAATCCCTACAAGTATTTTGCCTTTGATTTCACGGCCAGCGCGGCGTCGCAGACGCTGACGGTGCTCAATGACGCCGGCGGCGACAACACGGTGGTGATTGATGACTTCAGCATCGCGGTCAACACCAGCGGTTGGTCCTACGCCTCGTGGACGGACGACGCCACCTCGGGGGTGGACGGCTCGAAGACTTACACCCACGCCTACAGCTTCGGCAGCGGGACGAGCACGACCATCAACGGCATTTCCTTTACCGGCATCGCGGGCGGGAATCCTTCCGTGGGCGGCTCTTTCTCCACGGCGGGTTTGCCGAATGTGTTTCCCAATGACGCCAACAACGTGACGGGCGGCAGCCGCCAGTTGGCCAATGACTTCCTTTACTCTGCGGATGCGGATTTGTTCGAGAGCATCACGATCAACGGCCTGGTGCCGGGCGGCGAATACGTGGCGACGATTTACTCGGTCGGCTGGGAAAACGGCACGCGGGCGGCGACTTTCAGCGTGGGCGCGGATCGTTTGACGGTGAACCAGGACCAGTTCGGCGACAACAATGGCATTCGTTTCAGCTATCACTACGTCGCCACGGGCAATTCGATCACGCTCACCTACACTCGGCTGCAAGGGAACTCGATTCACACCTACGGCTTCGCGAACTACGTCCTGAGCCTGCCCGCCACGCCGACGGTCGGCTTGCAGCCCGTCAGCCAGTGCGTGGGCGCGGGCGAGACCGTGAACTTCTCCATCACCGCCGCCGGCAGCGCGCCGCTCACCTATCAGTGGCGCAAGAACGGCTCCGCTTTGGCTGACCAGACGAATACGACGCTGACGCTCGCCAGCGTGACGACGGCGGACAACGGCGACTATTCCTGTCTCGTGTCGAACTCGGTGGGGACCGCGCTCAGTTCCAACGCTACGCTCGTGGTCGGCCTGCCGGTCGCCAACCGCAGCTTCGAGGCGGACAACTTCACGGTCTTTCCTGGCTATGTCAGCGGCAACGGATCGATCACGAGTTGGGCTTCGCTCGGCAACCACGGCGTCAACACCAGCGCCGGCCCGTTCGCGGACAACGGCGCGATCCCCGACGGCACGCACGCGGCCTTCATGCAGGGCGACGGTGCGTTGAGCCAGACGGTGGGCGGGGCCACGCCCGGCGCGCAGTATTACGTGATCTATTACGAGAACGCCCGCAACGGCGGCGTGCCGGCCATCGAGTTGCAAATTGACGGCGCGACCATCGTGCCCGCGCACTCACGCGCACCGGTCGGCGACGGGAATCCGTACGTGAAGGTGACGAGTGATCCCTTCATCGCCAGCGGGTCGAGCGTATTCCTGAGCTTCATCAAGAGCAACCCGAACGGCGGCGACACCACGGCGCTCATCGACAATGTGTGCATTCTGCCGCTGGCCGCCGGCACGCCGCCGACCATCACGCGCCAGCCGCAAAGCGTGACCGTGAACGTGGGCCAGAGCGCGAGCTTCAACGTCGGCGCGTTCGGTTCGCTGCCCTTCACGTATCAGTGGCGTAAGGACGGCGTGGACATCGGCGGCGCGACGAGCAGCACCTACGCGCTGGCCAGCGCGCCGAAGAGCGCCGAGGCGGATTACACCGTCGTGGTCGCCAACGGCAGCGGCTCGGTCACGAGCGCGGTCGCGCGGCTCACGGTCTTCGAGCCAATCGTCACGCTCTTCAACTCCGGGCTCGACGCCAGCCGCAACCCGCTCGCGGACGGCCTGAACGACTCGCACTACTTCATCGTTACGAACGCGGATGGCTCGCCCATCAGCGCCATCGTGGAGAACTCGACGGCCTTCCCCATTGTGGCCGGACCGTGGCTCGCGAATACCGCCAGCTCCAAGTGGATTGGCCCGCGCCTCGACAGCGTTGGCTCCGCCGGACTCGTGTCGAACAACGGCGTCTATACCTACCGGACCACGTTCGATTTGACCGACCACGATCCGAGCACGGTCTTCATCCAGGGCCGCTGGGCCACGGATAACCTCGGCGTGGGCATCCGCGTGAACGGCGTGGAACTCGGCGTGAACAACACGGCGCAGTTCGTCGCCTGGACCACGTTCTCCATCGGGACGAACCAGGTCACGTTCAACCCCGGCATCAACACCATCGACTTCGACGTGCAAAACCAGGACGGCACGGCGGGCTACACCGGCTTGCGCGTCGAGTTCACTTCGAGCAACGCGCGCACGCTGCCGAACATCCGCCCGACCATCGTCTCCCAGCCCGGCAATCAGCTCGGCTTGATCGAGGGCCAGAGCGCCAGCTTCAGCGTCACGGCCAGCGGCACCGACCCGCTCGCGTATCAATGGAGCAAGAACGGCACGCCCATCGTCGGCGCGACCAACATGACGTTCTCCTTCGCCAGCGTGAGCACGAACGACAACGGCTCCTACTCCGTCCTCGTCAGCAACACCGCCGGCTCGACGAACAGCGACCCGGCGCTGCTCTCCGTCACCTATCGCCGCGTGCCCGGCATCTACAGCACCGGCGTGAGCAACGACCTTTCGCTCGCGCTTGATGGCTCGATTGACCAGCACTGGATCATCGGCAGCAGTGCGGATACCAATGCGCCCGGCCCGGATGCGTATGTGATCAACGCTGGGAATTCGCCCGTGCCTCCGTGGTTGAGCGCCGGTCCGAAGTCCAAATGGATTGCGCCGCAGGCCAATCAGAACGCCGGCAATGCCGAGGGCAACTACACCTACCAGACATTCTTTGACCTGACCGGCGTGGACATGTGTACGTTCCGCCTCGTCGGCCAGTTCTCGGTGGACAACTCGGTGGTGGACATCGTCGTCAACGGCGTGCCGCAAGGCATCAGCGGCGGCGGCTTCACCTCGTTCCAGCCCTTCGCGCTCACGAACGGTTTCGTCAGCGGGCCGAACGGCGTGGACTTCATCATCAACAACGCGCCGGCCACTCTGAACCCGACCGCGCTGCGCGTGGACCTCGCCGGCGTGGTGCTCATCCGCAGCATCGTCGCGCCGACGATGAGCATCGTGCGCACCGCGCCCGACACGCTCTCGGTCTCGTGGACGCCGACTGGCAGTTGCGACCGCCTGCAATCCGCGCCCGACGTGACCGGCCCGTGGACGACCATCGCGACGACGAGTCCGCAAACCATCTACACGACGAACGCCCCGGCAACGTTCCTGCGCGTTCTGCCCTGATCGGTTGAGTCGCTAATTGGCGCGACCGGGGGCAGATGTTCCCGGTCGCGCTTTTTGTTTATGAAATTGCGTCCTCTGTTGTTTGCCGCTTTGATGGCCTCGCTCCTCTCCTCGGCCCGCGCGGACAGCACCGTGGTTTTCAACGAGATCATGTATCACCCGGACGCGACCAACGAGGCGCAGTTCGAGTGGGTCGAGTTGCACAATCTGATGGCCGTGGACATGGACATCTCGGGCTGGTCGCTGGCGGGCGGCGTGCAATTCACTTTCGCGGAAGGCACCGTGCTCGGCGGCGGAAAATATCTCGTCGTCGCCGCCTCGCCCGCGACTCTCATCGTCGCCAGCGGCGTGACCAACGTGCTTGGCCCGTTCACCGGTCGCCTCTCGAACAGCGGCGACACCCTCGAACTGCGCAACAACAGCGCGCGCCTCATGGACTCCGTGAGCTACGGCGTGGACGGCGACTGGCCCGTCGGCCCAGACGGCGCGGGACCATCGCTCGCCAAACTCAACCGCACGAGCACCACGGCGCGGCCGGCGAGCTGGCGGGCCAGCGCGCAAATCGGCGGCACGCCGGGGCGGGAAAATTTTGCGCTCTTCGCCACCACCGTTTCGAACTCCGCACCGATTGCGCTGACCAGCTTCTGGAAATACCACGCCACCGGCACCGACCTCGGCACCGCGTGGCGCGAACTCGGCTACGACGACAGCACCTGGTCGCTCGGCTCCGGCGTGTTCGCCGCCAGCAACACGCCGCCGCCCATCGGCGACTTGGAAGCCATCGCCACGCTCTTCAGCAGCGGACTCGACAATGCCCGCGCGCCGCTCGCGCCCGGCTCGGCGGACCCGCATTACCAGCTCACACTCTCGGCGCAGAGCGCGCCGCCGCCGCCCGCGATTGCGGCGACCGTCATTCAGAATCATCCCGCGTGGTCGGCGAACGACGCGACCTCCGTCTGGCTCGGCCCGGTAAATCCCGGCACGGCCAACGCCGCCGCCGGCCCGTATAATTTTCGCACCTCGTTCGATCTCACCGACTACGCGCTGGGCGGCGCGAACCTCGTGATGAACTTCTCCGTGGACAACGATCTCACCAACGTCCTGTTCAACGGAACCCTGCGGGGCATTGCGTTCTCCGGCTTCGGCGGGTTCAGCCAGAACTTTACGCTCACGAACGGCTTCACCGCCGGCACGAACACGCTTGAGTTTCTCACCGTCAACGCCGGCTCCGGCGCGAACCCCGCCGGCTTCCGCGCGAAACTTTCCGGCACGGCGCGCAAGAGCGTGCCCATCAATACGGCGCTGCCCGTCTCGCCCGTCACTTACTATTTCCGCGACAACTTCGTCATCACAAATTCGCCCGCCGTGACGGGCCTGCGCCTGCGTTCCCTCGTCGCGGATGGCGCGGTGTTTTATTTGAACGGCGTCGAGGTACTGCGCTTCAACCTGCCCGGTGGCGCCATCACGGCGGCGACCACGGCGGTGACCAACATCACCAATGCCACGTTGCTGGGTCCGATTGATTTGCCGACGAGCAGCCTCGTCCTCGGCACCAACGTGCTCGCGGTCGAAGTGCATCGCGGGCCGTCCGCGCCGGCGGACGCGATCTTCGGCGCGGAGCTGTCGGTGTTCACGACCAACCTGCCCGCCGCGCCGCTGCCCACGCTGGCCTTCAACGAACTGGAGTCGGCCACGAACGCGAACTTCTGGCTCGAGTTGATCAATTACGGCGCGACCACGGTGGCGCTCGACGGCTGCTCCATCGTGCGGCTGGGCGGCGCGTATCGGGAGTTCACCATCGCTGGTCTTTCGCTCGCGCCGGGCGCGCTCGTGCAGATTCCGAAGGCCACGCTCGGCTTCGGCGCGGACCCCGGCGACAAGCTGATTCTCTACTCGCCCGGCCACAGCAACGTCATTGACGCCGTCGTCGCGAAGAAGTCGGCGCGTTCACGCCTGCCCGACGGCACCGGCCCGTGGCTCGCGTCCACCACGCCGACGCCCGGCACGTCGAACGTCGTCGCGTTGCGCAACGAGATCGTGATCAACGAAATCATGTACGATCACCTGCCGATTGCCGCGACGGCGGCGGTCTATGCGCCGACGAACCTCGCCATCAGCATCACGAACCTCTGGCGCTACCATCAGCAGGGTGTCGATCTCGGCACGGCGTGGCGGCAGACGAATTACAACGACGCCTCGTGGCTCTCGGGCCGCGCGCTGCTTTACGTCAGCACCGCCGTATTGCCCGCGCCGAAGAACACCGCGCTGCGGCTGACCAACTCGGCCGGCACCCGGCTCATCACCTGGTATTTTCGCACGTCGTTTGTTTTCACCGGCGACGTCGCAAGCGCCGAACTGTCATTGCGCACCATCGTGGATGACGGTGCGGTCTTCTATCTGAACGGCACCGAAGTGCATCGGCAAAACCTGCCGGCCGGAAACATCAGCTACACCAATTTCGCCAGTGCCGGCGTGGCGACGCCCGGCTATACCGGGCCGTTTTCGATTCTGAACACGAGTCTGGTTGTCGGGACTAACTGGCTCGCGGCGGAAGTGCATCAAGTCAGCACCAATGGCTTCCTCGTTAGCCTAGACGTGGTCTTCGGCGCGGAGTTGACGACAACGAGTTTCATCGCGCCATCGCAGCCGCAGCGCGAGTCGCCGGAGTCGTGGATCGAACTCTTCAACCGCAGCACGAACGCGGTGAGTTTGTCCGGCTGGAAATTGAGCGACGGAATCACCTTCGACTTCGCGACGAATCAGACCCTCGCGCCCGGTGCGTATCTCGTGCTCGCGAAAGACCCGCTGTTCATGCAGTCGCTTTATCCCGCGCTCACCGTCCTCGGCCCGTTCGGCAAATCGCTCTCGCATGGCGGCGACCGCATCCTGCTCGAAGACCCGCTCGGCAATCCTGCCGACGAGGTGCATTACTACGCGGCGGGACGCTGGCCGCGTTTCGCTCATGCCGGCGGTTCGTCGCTCGAACTGCGCGATCCACGCGCCGACAATGCTCAGGCCGAGGCGTGGGCCGCGAGCGACGAGAGCGGCAAGTCGTCGTGGGCCACTTACACGTACCGCGGCATCGCCACCGCCGAGGCCGCGCCCAGCCCGACGACGTGGAAGGAATTTGTCGTCGGCCTGCTCGACGCGGGCGAGGTGCTGCTTGACGACATCAGCGTGATTGATTCGCCGGCGGGCGCGGCGACGCAGTTGATTCAGAACGGCAACTTTGAAAGCGGCGCGACGGGCTGGCGCGGCTTGGGCGATCACAAGACGAGCGTCATCGTCGATCCAAGCAACGGCGCGAACCACGTCCTGCGCGTCGTCGCCACCAGTTCGACCGAGCACATGCACAATCACGTCGAGACCACGCTGGCCGGCGGGGCGGCGATTATGAACGGGCGCGAGTATGAAATTTCCTTCCGCGCGAAGTGGATCGGCGGCCACAACGCGCTGCTCACGCGGCTTTACTTCAACCGCCTGCCGCGCGTCACGCAACTCGCCGTGCCCGCGCTCAATGGTACGCCCGGCGCGGTCAACTCGCGTTACGCAACGAACGCCGGGCCGACTTACACGGGCTTCAGCCACACGCCCGCCGTGCCCGACGCGAACACGCCGGTGCCCGTGTCCGTCGTGGCGAGCGATCCCGACGGCGTGACCAACGTGGTGCTGCGCTGGACGGCGAACGGCGGCGCGTGGAACCAGACCACGATGGTCGCGCAGGCCAGCGGCGCGTATCTCGCCACGGTGCCGGGTCAGCCTTCGGCCACGCTGGTCCAATTCTATGTCGAGGGCACGGACGCGCTCGGCGCCAAGTCCACCTTCCCCGCCGACGGCACGAACTCGCGCGCCCTCTTCCGCGTGAACGACTTCAACGCCGTCGCCGATGCGCTGCACAACGTGCGCATCCTGATGACCGACGCCGACACCACGCTCTTTCATGCGCCGACGAATGTCATGAGCAACGACGGACTCGGCGCGACCGTGGTCTATGACGAGCGGGAGATTTTTTACGACGTGAACCTGCACTTGCAGGGCAGCGAGCGCGGGCGCAACGACAGTTCGCGCGTCGGCTTCACCATCAGCTTCAATCCTGACGAGCCGTTCCGCGGCGTGCATGAAGCGATTTCCATAGACCGCTCCGGCGGCTACTCGGGGCTGGGCGGCAAGCACGACGAAATTTTGCTCAAGCACATGATCCAGCACGCCGGCGGGCTGCCGGGCATGTACGACGACCTCGTCCACGTCATCGCGCCGCGCCCGCAGGACAACAGCACCGGACTGATGATGATGGCGAAGTACGGCGACGTGTTCCTCGACAGCCAGTATGCGAACGGCGGCGACGGCGACCTCTTCAAGCTGGAGTTGATTTATTACCCGACGACGACGGTGGACGGCACGCCGACGGGTTTCAAATTGCCGAACCCCGACGACGTTCTCCCTGTGGACTTCCAGGATCTCGGCAACGATCAGGAATCCTATCGCTGGAATTATTTGAAGGAGAACAACCAGGCCGGCGACCGGTGGGCCTCGATCATCGCGGTGGACAAAATGTTCAGCCTCACCGGCACGAACATTGATGCGCCGTCGCAGAGATTGCTCGACGTGAACGAATGGTGCCGGGCCTTCGCCATGGAGTCGCTTTTCGGCATCGCCGACAGCTACGGCTTCGGGCTGCAACACAACTTCATCACCTATTTCCGGCCCGAGGACGGCAAGACACTGGCCTTCCCGTGGGACATGGATTTCGATTTCTGGAACTCCACGAGCGCGCCCCTTCTCCCGAGCGCGAACGTGACCAAAGTGCTGAACCTTCCGGCGAACCTGCGCCTCTTCTACAGCCACCTCTACGACCTCACGACCACGACCTACAACACCGCCTACATGAGCCGCTGGACGACGCACTACGCCAGCCTGCTTGGACAGAACTGGAGCGGCGCGCTCGGCTACATCGGCGCGCGCAGCAGCTTCGTGTTAAGCCAGCTTCCGACCGCGATGGCCTTCGCGATCAACAGCAACAGCGGCAACGACTTCACGACGAACAACAACCTCGTGCAACTCACCGGCAGCGCTCCGATTCAAGTCGAGTTCATCGAAGTCAACGGCACGCGCTACGCGATCACTTGGACGAGCACCACAACGTGGTCGCTCGCCGTGCCCGTCGGCACCGGCACGAACGCGCTCGCGCTCCAGGCCTTCGACCGCTACGGGCGGCTGCTCACCAACGTGACCGAAACCATCAACATCGTGAACAACAGCGCCGTGCCGTCGCCGCTCGGCTACGTGGTGATCAACGAAATTCATTATCACGCGACGAACACGGCGGGCGGCTTCGTGGAATTGCACAACACACATCCGGGCGTGGCCTTCGACTTTTCGAACTGGCGGCTCGACGGCGCGGATTTCACCTTTGCGGAAGGCTCGGTGATTTTGCCCGGCGGCTTCTTCACCGTGGCGAGCGACACGAATGTCTTCACGATCACCTTCCCGAACGCGCCGCTGCCCGGCGGCGAATACAGTGGCAATCTCCAGAACAACGGCGAGGTGATGAAGCTCGTGCGCCCCATCACGACCAACCTCGACGAAGTGATCGACGCCGTGCGCTACAGCGACCGCGCGCCATGGCCGACCAACGCCGACGGCTCCGGCCCGTCGCTCCAGCTCATTGACCCGACGCTCGAACGCTCACGCGCCGCGAACTGGGCTGCCGCCGCGCCCACGCCCGGCGCGACGAATTCCGTGCGCGCCACGCTCGCGCCGTTCCCGCCGCTCTGGCTCAACGAACTGCTCGTGTTCAACACCAACGGCATCATCGACAACTTCAGCGAACGCGAGCCGTGGATTGAGTTGTTTAACAAGAGCAGCAACACCGTGAGTCTCGCCGGACTGTTCCTCACCGACAACCTGAGCAACCTGACGCAGTGGGCGTTCCCGGTCGGCGGCTCGCTTGCGTCGAACGAGTTCCGCGTCCTCTGGGCCGACGGCCAGATCGCGCAGACGGCGACAACAAACTTTCACACCAGTTTCCGCCTGACGAATTCCGCCGGAACCATCGCGCTCGTTCGCACCAACGCCGGCCGCACCGAGGTGCTCGACTATTTGGAGTATTTTTCCATGACGCACAATCGCGCGTTCGGCTCGTGGCCCGATGGCCAGCCGTTCGACCGCCAGATTTTTTTCCACGCCACGCCCGGAGCGCCGAACAATCCGGCGAACGCGCCCGTGCCCGTCATCATCAACGAGTTCATGGCCGACAACGCCGGTCCCGGCGGCTTGCGTGATCCGGTGGACGGCCTCTACCAGGATTGGTTTGAGCTGTACAACCCGAATACCAAGGTGTTCGATCTCGCGGGCTATTACCTGACCGACACGCTGTCGAATCCGACGAAGTACCAAATCCCGCTGAACTACTCCGTCGCGCCCCACGGCTATCTGCTCGTGTGGGCCGACAATCAGCCGGCGCAAAACGGCCTGAGTCCCTTCGGTGACCTGCATGTGAACTTCCAACTCAGCGCCAGTGGCGAAGCCATCGCGCTCTTCGCCCCGGACGGCACCCTGCAATCCTCCGTGGTGTTCGGTCAGCAATTTCAAAACGTGAGCATGGGTTTATTCCCGGAAGGCAGCACGAACGGCGGCTATCGTTTCATGACCAACTTCACGCCGCGCACCGCCAACTCGACCGCGCCCGCGCCGACGGTGTTTCCCATTTCGGCAACGTCCACGAGCAGCACTCTGACCCTGGCCTGGCCCTCACTCCCCGGCCGCACTTACCGGGTGGAATTCAAGACCGCCCTGGAAGACTCAACCTGGACCCCCTTGGGCGGGGACCTGACGACGAGCAACCCGAACCAGATGCTGACCAACGACACCGGCGTTGCCACGCAACGCTTCTTTCGCGTGCTGCTGGTGAGGTGAGTTGGTGGGATGGAACTCAAGATGGAATGCGGGCGGGACGCCCGCGCCCCGTCGCCGCAGGCTCCTTTCTACGGCTCGACGACGCTGGTGAACTCGCCGTGCTGCACGCGCGTTTTCACTTGATGCCCGGCCTTCAGCACGCGCGCGTCGCGGATGAGCGCGCCGGTCTCCGCGTCGCGTGTGATGGAGTAGCCGCGTTCGAGAACTTTTTCCGGCGCGAGCAGGCGCAGGCGGGTTTCCAATTCTCCGAACTGACGGCGCTTCGTTTCCAAAGCACGCCGCGCGTGCTCCGGCAGGCGACGCGCGGGTTCGGCGAATTGCTGCCGCTTCGCCACGAGCAACTTCGAGGGTTGCACACGTGTCAGGCGCTGCGCGAGCGCGCGCGTCGCCAGTTGATGCTGGCGCAACGTCTGCACCGCACTGCGCGTCAGAGCGCGTTGCGCGTCGTCCAGTTGCTGGCGGCGCTGGTTCAACTCACGACGCGGATGCACGCGGGCGAGGCGCGTGACCTGCCAGTGCAGTTGCTCGCGCGCGGACTCCAATCTTTCACGCACCAGCGTGAACAAATGCGCGGCGGACTGCGCCACCCACTCGCGACGGCGCATCATGCCCTCGGTCAGCAGCTCCGCCGCCGCGCTCGGCGTGGCCGCGCGCAGGTCGGCGACAAAATCGCTGATGGTAAAATCAATCTCGTGCCCGACGGCGGAAACGACGGGCACGCGCGAATCAAAAACGGCGCGCGCCACGACCTCCTCGTTGAAGGCCCACAAATCCTCCAGGCTGCCACCGCCGCGCGTGATGAGAATGGCGTCAAGCGCGCGCCCCGTTCCGCTCCACTCGTTCAACAGTTTCACCGCGCGGGCGATTTCTTCAGCGGCCCCCTGCCCTTGCACGCGGCAGGGGGCGAGGATGATTTCCAGTCCCGGATGCCGCCGCTCGATGACATGCAGCACGTCGCTCAACGCCGCGCCCGTCGGCGACGTGACGAGACCGAGCCGCTGCACGAGCGCGGGGATGGGCCGCTTGCGCTCGGGCGCGAACAGTCCTTCCTCGGCGAGACGTTGCTTGAGTTTCTCGAACGCCACCTGCAACGCACCGACGCCTTCCAATTCCACGCTGGTGACGATGAGTTGATACTGCCCGCGCGCCTCATAGACCGTGGCGTCGCCTTGCAGCACGACCTTGCGGCCATCTTGCAGGAACTGTCGTGAACCGCGCGCCGCATCGCGGAAGCACACGCAGGCAAGCTGCGCGCCCGCGTCCTTGAGCGAAAAATAAATGTGGCCGCTGCTCTGCGCGCGCAGGTTGGAGATTTCACCCGTCACCCACACCGTGCCCACGCGCTCCTCGATGAGCCGCCGCACGTTGTTCGTAATTTCGCTGACGGTCAGCACGCGCCGCAGCTCCTGCGTGGGAAACAATTCCCCGCTGAAGTCCCATTGCGATTTCGCTTTCGGGGGCATGGCTGGTCAGGCGGGTTCAGGAGGCAACGGCTCAGAGACGCGCTGGATGCTCTCGGCGCGGCCCGTCGTGTTGTTGATCTCGATCAGCGCGCCTTGCAGCAGCACGCGCTCCTTCGCCACGGCGAAACGCTGCGGCGTGTTGGTGAGAAAGCGTTTGATGACCGGCTCGATCTCGCGGCCCAGCACGCTCTCGTGCGGGCCGGTGAAACCCGCGTCGCAGAGGAACGCCGTGCCGCCGGGAAAAA
>JAYVQC010000268.1:0-13957 GCA_043757045.1 Akkermansia sp.
CTTTAGCGCCGCTTTTCTTCCCGCCTGCAACACCCCCAGACCGACCTGCAAGATGCACCCCGTCCGAGATGACGTTGGACTTTGAACTTTGGACTTTGGACATTTCCGGGATGAATCGCCATTGCCACCAGTGCGGCTGCGAGTTTCGGTTGAATGGAAATCCCGGTCGTCTCGAAACCTGCATGCAATGCGGGGCGGACCTGAAGGTCTGCCTGAACTGCATCCACTACGACCGCACCGTGGCCGAGCAATGCAAGGAGCGCCGCGCTGACCTCGTGCAGGAAAAACACATGGCGAACTACTGCGAATACTTCGACATGAAGAAGGGCGTGTGGACGGGCGGCGGCGCGGACGCGCGCGAGGCGGCGGCACGCGACCGGCTCAAGAAATTATTCGGAGACTGAACGCGGCGGAGGAAACATTTTCACCTCCGCACCACGCTGTCACGCTGCGCCCACGCCTCGTCGAGCTTCGGAAAATCCAGGTTGTAATGCAGCCCGCGGCTCTCGGGCCGTTGCAGCGCGCACTCCACGATCAATTCCGCCACCGTCGCGATGTTGCGCAATTCCAGCAAATCGCTGTTGACGGTGAAGTCCCAGTAATACTCCTGAATCTCCGACTGCAAATTCGCCAGCCGGGTGCGCGCACGTTCCAGGCGTTTCGTGGTGCGCACGATGCCGACGTAATCCCACATCAGGCGGCGAATCTCGTCCCAGTTGTGCGAGACCACGACCATCTCGTCGGCATTGCTGGCGTGGCCGGATTGCCAGATCGGAAGATCGCTTTCGCAAGCGCAGAGATTCTTCTGGAAGATTTTTTCCGCCGCACGATTGGCGCAGACGAGGGCTTCCAAAAGTGAATTGCTGGCGAGCCGGTTTGCCCCGTGCAGTCCGGTGCAGGCCACTTCGCCCACGGCGTAAAGACATTCAATGCCCGTCTCGCCATCCACGTTCGTCTGCACACCACCGCACTGGTAATGCGCGGCGGGCACCACGGGAATCGGCTCCTTCGTAATGTCGATGCCGTATTGCAGGCAGGTTTTGTAGATGTTCGGGAAGCGGTCGATGATGAAGTTCGCCGGCTTGTGCGTGATGTCCAGCAACACATGGTCCGCGCCGCTGCGCTTCATTTCGCTGTCAATGGCGCGGGCCACGATGTCGCGCGGCGCGAGCGATTTCAGCTCATGGTATTTGTCCATAAACTCCACGCCGCCGACCGTCTTCAAAACGCCGCCCTCGCCGCGCACCGCTTCGGTGATGAGGAACGACTTGGCCTTGGGATGATACAGGCACGTCGGATGAAACTGGATGAACTCCATGTCCGCGATGCCCGCGCCCGCGCGATACGCCATGGCCACGCCGTCGCCCGTCGCGATGTCGGGATTCGTCGTGTAGAGATAAACTTTTCCGCAACCGCCCGTGGCCAGCAGCACCGTACCCGCCGCGAACGTCTCGACGTCGCCCGATTTGTTGTCGAGCACATAGACGCCCACGCAACGGTTCGCGCCCGCGCGCCCCAGCTTCTTCGTGGTGATGAGATCAATGGCGAAATGATTTTCCAGCATCACGATATTCGGCTGCGCCGCGACCGCCGCGAGCAACGCGCGTTCAATCTCGCGGCCCGTCACGTCCTTCGCGTGCAGGATGCGGCGCTTGGAATGTCCGCCCTCCTTGCCCAGATCGAGTTCGCGCCCGCCTTCGAACTCGCGCTCGGAAAACCTCATGCCCAGTTCGATCAACTCCTGCACCCGCGCCGGCCCCTCCTGGATGATCGTCCGCACCACCGCCTCGTTGCACAACCCTGCACCCGCCACCAGCGTGTCGCGGACGTGTGACTCGACCGAGTCCTCCTTGCTCGTGACCGCCGCGATGCCGCCCTGCGCGTAATTGGTGTTCGACTCGGCGCGATGCTTCTTGGTGATGATGGCCACGCGCCCGCGCGGCGCGACCTTGAGCGCAAACGAAAGCCCCGCGATGCCGCTGCCCAGGACGATGAAGTCGAATTGTTTCATGTGCGCTTGTGGTTGAAATCAGTTTCGCTTCAGAATTTCGGAACGAACGATTTAAGCACCGCTTTCGCGCGTCGTAGGCTTGGCGAGTTGCTTTCGGCTGCACTCAATTGCCACTTCTCGACGGCAAACTCCCGGAGCCGTCCATTGTAGTCCGGCCCAGTAACCATGACAGAACCGATGCGCGGCACGATGTCTTCACGAATTCGACGGTTCTTGGATTTCCTTGCGAGATCGACAACCAATCTTTTGGGGTCAGCAATTTGATCGGGCTGCAAAGGAACGTGATCGACTTTGATTTTTAGAAAGGCGGCAAAGGACTCGCGGTCAGCCAGCAACCATGCTTCAACCTCTCGCACCGCGATGAAAAAGAGCAGGTTGTGGTTACGACGCTTGGAGTAATCTTGCACTTTGCAGCAAAACCAATCTTCGATGAGTTGCGTCGCGCAAGGGCAAGAGTCGAGATCGGTCAGCATGAGGTAAGGCATCCCCTTGGCCGCCTGGTTGAAACCGGAGAGTTTGGATTTCAGGTAGCCGTATCCACCATGCCCATAGACCGTGCCCACTTCATAAGCGCTTCCACACCGCTCCAGCAGCGTGCGAAGCATCTGCTCACTCAGTTCGTCTTCCACCACCAAGTTAATCGGGATGGGGCCGTTCATTAAAAGTTCAGGAGCAGTTGCGGGGCACCCTTGGCATAAGTTTTGGGAATGACCGCTTCGGCGATGTTCATTCCCCCGGATAACAAGGCGACGATCTCTTTGTCAGTCGAGGCCGGCTTCAAGCTCGTGCTGCCATCTTTGTCAGGAATCAGCATCAACACTTCCCTTGGGTCGATGCTCTTGTTGGCCAGCAATGCCTCGCTGTGCGTGCTGAGCATCACTTGCCTCTTGCCGTTCTTGCCCCGTTGCAGACGGTAAATGAGCGGGGCCAGTTGGCCGACGATTCCCGTGTGCAATGAAAGTTCCGGTTCTTCCAGCAAGAGCAGAGAGTCTCCGCTCAACAGGGACCAGAGCAGTCCGATCAGTCTTAAAGTGCCGTCTGAAAACTGATTCTCCCGCTGTTTTCCGGCCCCCGGACGCCAATGCTTGAAGGTGGCTTCGAGGTGGGGAATGCCAAATGTTTCATCCGGCTTGTAAACCAATTCTCCAAGTTGCGGCACAGCCAGCGTCAAAGCCTGGCTGATTTTCCTCAGTCGCGGCTCGCGCGTTTTAGGCGTGGTGGCCGCCACGCTTTGCAGAAAATCGAGTCCATAGGGATCGCTCGCCAGTTTCTTTCCGCTACTGAAAGCTTCCGGGAACTTGATCAACTGCGGCACCAAATGCAGATACTTGATTTCTTGAAAGAATGAGTTCACCGCTCGAAATTTTTCATTCGCGCTGATTTGCTCAAGGTAAGTTTGCGTCAATCGCTTCGGATCAGCCTTATCCTGTGCGTCGGGGCGGCAGATGACCGGCTCAGATTCGCCGTTGCGCCAAACCCTCTCGTGACTCAGATAAGGTTCCCGATCGCCGCGTTGTTCAAGCTTGATGCCGACTTCGTACTTCCAAGCGAACGTCGAGTCTTCAGGCATTTTCAGCTCCACGCTGATCGTGATGTCAGGCTCTTTCCTCGCCGAGAGGCAACGGATTTGCGGGACGCCGCCACGGTCGGCAATGGCCTTTTGTAAACCGCCGCCCGGCACCGACAAGTCGCGCAGAAATTTGAAGACGTCGAGAAAGTTGGATTTGCCGGCGGCATTGGGTCCCACCAAGAACATCCGTTCCGACAAGGCCACGTCCGCGGTTTTGAAGTTCCGCCAGTTTTTCAGGCTAATTTTTGAGACAATCATGTCGGTTTCCTGTTTGATTATCCGGTCGCACTGAGCCTCGCACACTCATTCTGACTTGGGAAAGATAGGAATTTGGAAACCTTCCATCGTGTGTCAATATCCAGTCCATGCGCCAGCGGACTGCGAAACTCGCGCGGAAAGTTTCTTCACGGCCAGACGTTAGGGCGCGGGAATTGAACCGCCAGAACTCGGACAACGTGACCGCGCACGCGGGCGACCTCGTCGGCAAATACGCCGGCACCAAGGATTCGAGCCACAAGCGCAACCTCAAGGGCTTCGGTTCAGGCAAGCCTTTCTGACTGATTCCGGCCCGCTGGTTGTATCGCGGGGTTTCAATCCGCAAGACTGCCAAACTTTCCAACGGCGGCTCCTTCGCCAGCGAAGAACCGCCTACAAGGAAGGCAGCAGGCGGTAAAAGATGCTGGGTTGCGCCGCCGCAGGATCGTTGAACTCGGTCAGGCCGTTGGGGTTGCCGCCCGTGGCCCCGATGGGTTGCCAGTTTTTGATCGTGAGATTGGAGCAACGCTCCACCCGGTAGCCCCGGCCATAGACGCCGGCCCAAGTCACTCGCACCCCGTTCGTGCCTGACAATTGCAGGCGGAGGGGCGGCAATGAATTCGTCTGCGGGATGCCGTTGACGCGAAACACGTAGCCGCTGTCCGCGCAGGTGACGAGCAGATTGCCGTTGGGCGCGAGCGTGATGGCCCGCGGCTGGCTGAACCATTCCTTTCCATTGGGGGCCAGACCGGTGAGCGGCGGGTGCAGGCCGGCGGTCAGGTAGTAATAATCTTTGGAACCGCGCCCGCGGAGATATTTGTGCAAGACCCCGGCCGTATCCACAAACCAGACGCTGCCGTCCTTGTGGGCGCAGAGGAAATAGGAGCCATCTGGACGGAAGGCGAGGCCGCGCGGCTGGTCAATGAAGCTGTTGATGGCGAGTTGCCCGTCCACCGGCAGCGGTTGGGTGATATTGCCGGTGATGCGGGTGCGCTGATCGGGCCCGTCGATTCGGAAAAGTCCGGTGGCGAGCTTGTTGGAGTCCTCCTCCGCCCGGTCCGTCACATACAGCAAGCCATCCACGGGATTCACCGCGAGGTTGGCCGGATTGCGAAAGCCCATGCTCTTGCTGCACACCGTCTCAATGCCGTTCGTGGCCGTCCACTTTTTCACCACCGCACCGTCCGCGAAAAGGTTGGTCACGCCGCCGACCACCAATGGACGGGACTCGTGCGTGTAATAGATGAGCTGCTCATCCGGGCTGACCCACAGCGCGCGGCCCGAAGGATACCATTCCGGCTCCGGGTCATTGACGATGGTTGTCATCACGCCGTTCGTGCCGACGCGCCGGATGCGGTGATTGCCGGGGTCGAGCAGATAGACCGTGCCGCTGGGGAAGACAAACAGCCCGTTGACGCTGAAGACTTGGAGATTGGTGGCCAGATCCGGACCATCGCCGTTGAAGCCGGCCACATGAGTTCCGGCAAAGGTGCGGATCAAACCGTTGGTCCCAATCTTCAACACGGCATGGCTCGCCTTGTCGGCGATATAGACGTTGCCGTAGGCATCGGCCGCCGACATGTGCGGATTGGACAATCCCACCGTGCTGGCCACCGCGCCTTCGGAACTGTTGGTCCAGAAATTGACCGCCGTGCCATCCGAATTCGTGAGGATCGGGTGATTGACGCCAGCCAGAGTTAGCGTGGTACCAAAGCTTGCAGAAAGATCGGTAAACTCATCGCCCAGCGCCGGTCGGGCTAGCACTGCCAACAGGACCAGCGCCAGGAAGAATCGAAATAACTTGGACGAGTCGAAGACATCTTTGTGCATGGGTCAAGATAGGGTGGGTTTCCCCATCAACAACTGACAACTCCATGAAATTGTTGTCATTTGCCCACGTCGCGAGGGGACAAAACCAAATCATCCGACGTTCCAGCGTGGTGGGCGGGGCAACCACTAGGAACACGATGACTAACTTGTTCCGTCGTGAGGAAGTGTCACCCAGCCTGTGAGGCCGTGCCGGGTCTCGCCCCACCTTCTGGAACCGCCTCCAGTCATTCACAACGCCGCATTATCAATCAGCCGCGTCTTGCCCACGAAGACCGCCAGCGCGAGGTGCGTGCCGCGCTTCACAATCGGGGCGGACGTGAAATTGCGTGAGTCAAAAAACTGGACGTAGTCCACCCGGGCGGCGGGTTGTTGCTCAATCAACGCGTGCAGTTCGCGCCGCAATTTCTCTGCGTCGAGCGGGCGTTTGGATTTCTTCACGGCGGCGCGGGCGCGCTGGATGGCCTGCCAGAGCACGGTGGCTTGCGGACGCTGCTCGGCATCGAGGTAGCGGTTGCGCGAACTCATCGCCAGGCCGTCCGGCTCGCGCACGGTCGTGGCCACGACAATCCGCATCGGGAAGTTCAGGTCGCGCACCATGCGTTTCATCAGGGCTGCTTGCTGAAAATCTTTCGCGCCGAAGATCGCCACGTCCGGCAGCACGATTTGAAACAGCTTCGCGCAGACCGTCGTCACGCCGCGAAAGTGCGTGGGACGCGACGCGCCTTCCATCGGGCGCGAAAGAGTTTCCTCCACGACGTAGGTGCTGTAATCGCCGGTGGCTTGGCCGGGATACATCTGCTCGTCGGTCGGATAAAAGATCACGTCCGCGCCAGCCTCGCGGCAGAGTTTCTGATCACGCTGGAAGTCGCGCGGGTAGCGGCTCAAGTCCTCCGTGGGCGCGAACTGCGTTGGGTTCACGTAGATGCTCACGACGACGTGCCCCTTCGGCCCGGCCAGCTTCCGCGCGCGCTGCACGAGGCTGACGTGACCCGCATGCAGGTAACCCATCGTCGGCACGAGCGCGACACGCGCGCCCGAGCGCCGCCACTGGAGCGCCAGGCGTTGCATCGCGGAAATTGTTTTCACCACACGCATCGGCGGATTTTTAGGCGAGAATCGCGCCCTCGCCAGTCTTTAGTCCGCCGGAGCCACGCCACGCTTCCCTTGCCGCGCGAAACTCAGTACTGGATGCGGATGCACGTCGGCCATCTGCGTCTCCGCGACTTCCGCAATTACGCGCGGATGGACGTGGCTTTCACGCCGGGCTTCCATGTCCTCATCGGGAACAACGCGCAGGGCAAGACGAACATTCTCGAAGCCCTCTATCTGCTCGCCACGCTGCGCTCCTTTCGCGGCGTGGGCGGCGCGCAGATGATTCAACACGGCAAGAAGGGCTACTTCATTGGCGCAAACGTCGTGGCTCAGGGGGAGAGTGAGATCAAAATGTACTGGTCGGTGGCCGAGCGAAAAATATCCTTGAACGGTCCGCCGGTGAAGAAGCTCACCGACTACCTCGGCACGCTCCGCGCGGTCGTTTTCTGCACCGAGGATTTGCAACTCGTGAAAGGCACGGCGCGCGGGCGGCGGCGCTTCCTCGATTTGCTGCTCGCGCAGACGTTCCCGACTTACATCCCGATCCTACAGCGTTACGCGCAGGCGTTGCGCTCGCGCAATGCGCTCTTGAAGCAGCGGACATCTGATCCCGTGGCGCTGGAAAGTTTCTCCCGCGAACTGGTGGCGCTCGGCGAGGAAATCACCAGGCTGCGCCGCGAACTGATTCCAAAACTCTCGCCCCTGACCCGCCTTGCATACCGCCGCATCTCGAATGACGCCGAGGAACTCCGGCTCGAATACCTGCCCAGCATCAAGCGCGACTTCGCGCTCGAACTCGCCCAGTCCCGGGCGCGCGAGCAGTCCTATCGCATGACGATGGTCGGCCCGCACCGCGACGAGGTGCAGTTGTTGCTGAACGACAAGTCCGCCGCAGCCTATGGCAGCGAAGGCCAGAAGCGCACGCTGGCCGTGGCGTTGAAAATGGCGCAGGCGGAATACGTCACGGGCCTGCACGGCTCGCCGCCGGTCTTGTTGATTGATGATGTGATGGGGGAACTGGATGCAAAGCGCCGGACTGGGTTGCTGCCGCTGCTGGAGCGTGCGCATCACGCGCGCGGCCAGGTGTTCATGACCTGCACGGAGGAAAACTGGCCGCGCGAACTCGGGCGCGAACTAAAACGCTGGACCGTGGACGGCGGGGCGTTGCGGGCCAACGACGGATGAACGGGGCGGCTCAGGCCGCGACGGCCCTGAGCGCGGGAACTTTCGTGAGAATCTCCGCCTCTCCCTCCGTGATGAGCACGGTGTGCTCGAAGTGCGCCGAGAGCTGGCGGTCCGCAGTCACGACGGTCCACTTGTCCTTGAGAATTTTCACCTCGGCGCGACCGGCGTTCACCATCGGCTCGATGGCGATGGTCATGCCGGGGCGGAGGAGGGGAGATTTTTTCCCGGACTCGACGAAGTTCGGCACCTGCGGTTCCTCATGCACGGAGCGCCCTACGCCGTGGCCGACGAATTCACGCACCACGCTGTAGCCGTGGCTCTCGACGTGTTGCTGAATCGCGCGCGAGATGTCCACGACGCGATTGCCACCACGCGCCTGGGTGATGCCGATGTAAAGTGCCTGCTCGGTCACGTCGAGAAGGCGTTGCGCGGCTACGCCGCAACCGCCGACGGGGACGGTGGTGGCGTTGTCGCCAATGAAGCCGTTGTGACGCACGCCCACGTCGAGACTCACGATGTCGCCGAACTCGACGCGGCGTTCGCTGGCCATGCCGTGGACGACTTCCTCGTTCACGGAGATGCAGATGTGGCAGGGATATTTGCGGTAGCCGAGGAAGGCGCTCTTCGCTCCGTGCTGATGGATGGCTTGCGCGGCGAAGTCGTCAATCTGTCGCGTGGTTACACCGGGACGAATGAAGGCAGCGACGGCGTCGAGGACTTCCCGCGCGACACGACAGGCGGGGCGCATGGCCTCCAAGTCGCGCGGGGTTTTGAAAATGATTCCGGCCATGCCCGGACGGACGGTTAGAGCCGCCCTTTGATGCGGCCTTTTTTCAGGAAGCCGTCGTAGTGGCGCATCAGGAGATGCGATTCCATCTGGCGCATCGTGTCGAGCATCACACCCACGGTGATCAACATGCCGGTGCCGCCGAAGAACTGCGCGACCTGCGGCTGGATACCCATCTGATTCGTGAGAACAATCGGGATGATGGCGATGACGGTGAGGAAGACCGCGCCGGCCAGCGTGATGCGGCTCATGGCGTTATGGAGGAAATCGCTGGTGGCCTGGCCCGGACGGACGCCGGGGATGTAGCCGCCGTATTTCTTCAAGTCGTCGGCGATCTGGATTTCGTTGAACTGCGTCGCGACCCAGAAATAGGAGAAGAACAGAATCATCAGGCCGAAGACGACCATGTAGAAGACGTGACGCTCTTGCAGCATGTTCGCAAGGCGGCTGAGGAACTCGATGTTAAAGTAGGTGCCGGCCTTCGAGAAAATCTGCGCGGGGAACATCAGGATGGCGCTGGCGAAGATCACCGGCATCACGCCGGCGTAGTTCACGCGCAACGGCATGAAGGAGGTGCCGCCCTGATAAACTTTGCGGCCGACCGCACGTTGCGCGTACTGCACCGGTACCTTGCGCTGCGCCTGGGTGATGGCGATCACGCTCGCGACCACACCGACGGCCAGCGCGATCAGAATAACACCGTAGAAAATGTTGAAGCTCTCGCCACCCGTCCCCTTGACCATGTCCTTGAGGCCCTGAAAGGCCGCCGGGAGCCGCGCGAGAATGCCGATGGTGATGATGAGCGACACACCGTTGCCGATGCCGCGCTCCGTGATTTGTTCGCCAAACCACATCAGCAGCATGGTGCCAGTCGTGAGCACGACGGTCGTCTGGATGAAGAACCACCAGAGATGGTCGCGCATGTAGGGCATGAGCAAATCACCGTTGAAACCCTCGAAGAAACTTTCCGCGCGCGCCCAACTCAGAGTCATGAACGCGCCCTGGCCGATGCAGAGCAGCAGCGTGAGGTAGCGTCCGTATTGGATGATTTTCGCGCGTCCGCCTTCTTCACGCATCAGCTTGCTCAACTGCGGAACCACCGCGCTCAACAACTGGATGATGATGGTGGCGCTGATGTAGGGCATGATGCCGAGCGCGCCAATCGCGCAACGCTCCAACGCGCCGCCCGTGAACATGCTGTACATGCCCATGAGTCCGCCGCCGCCCGCCCGGGACTGCTCCTCGAAGAATTGTTGAAGGCCCGCCCCGTTGATGCCCGGGATGGGAATCATCGAGACCGCGCGACAGATCGCGAGGACGATGATCGTGAAGATAATGCGCGACTTCAGCTCCGGGATCTTGAAGCAGTTGGCGAACGTGCCGAGGACCTTTTGGAACATGCGTGTCAGGATTTCGCGGCGGCTTTGGTGACCGGGGCCTTGACGGCCACGATTTCGCAGGTGCCGCCAGCGGCTTCAATCTTCTGCTTGGCGACGGCGCTGAACTTGTGCGCCACGACCGTGAGCTTCTTGGTCAAAGCACCGTTGGCGAGAATTTTCACCAGCTTGACCGGACCGTTGGCGAGGCCGGCGTTGCGAATCGCTTCCACATCCACACGCGCGCCGCTGTCGAACTGCTCGAGCGAATTCAGATTCACTGCGACATACGCCGTGGTGTGGCGGGCGTTGTTGAAGCCGCGCTTCGGGATGCGGCGGATAAGCGGCATCTGGCCGCCCTCGAAGCCGATGCGGATCGAGGAGCCGGAACGGGCAGTCTGGCCTTTGCCACCGCGACCGGAGGTTTTGCCGTGACCGCTGGACTCACCCTGGCCGAGACGCTTACGGCGGTGTTTCGCGCCGGGGCGGGGTTTCAAATCGTGCAAACGCATAATATCAAATGGGGTTAGGCTGTGACGGCGGTGACGGCAGTGGTTTCAACGGCGGCTTCCTTCTTCGGCCTCAGAGTCAGGCCGCGGCTTTTGTAAATGTCCTCGCGCACACGGAGCTGCTGAAGCGCGCCGAGCGTGGCTTTGACCACGTTTGCGGCGTTGCTTGAGCCGAGCGACTTGCTCAACACGTCCTTGAGTCCGGCGGCTTCGAGCACGGAGCGCACGGTCTTGCCGGCGATGATGCCCGTTCCGGGAGAGGCGGGGCGGAGCATGATCTTCGCACCACCGAATTCGTAATAGATTTCGTGCGGAAGCGTCACGCCTTGCAGGGAGACGGAAACCATCGCGCTGCGAGCGCCTTCGCCACCTTTGCGAATGGCTTCAGCAACTTCGGCAGCTTTGCCGAGACCAATGCCGACGCGGCCCTTCTTGTCACCGACGACCACGAGCGCGCTGAAGCTGAAACGGCGTCCACCCTTCACGACTTTGGCGGAGCGGTTGATGAATACCACCTTCTCCACCATGTCGCCGGCAGGCTTGTCGTCGCCACCGGAGCGCGGACGACCACGACCACGACCGCCGCCGGGACCGCCCCGACCACGACCACCGCCGAAACCACCACGGCCACCACCACCACCGCTACGTTCGCCGCCGCCGAAACTGGCGGAGGCGGGACCGGCGGGAGCCGGTGCTGCTGCTTGAGATTGTTTTTCTTCTGCCACGATAATTGTCTCCTATTGAAATTAGAATTGCAGACCAGCTTCGCGCGCCGCGTCGGCGAGCGCCTTGATCTTCCCGTGGTAACGGGTGCCGGCGCGGTCAAACACCACCGACTTGATACCTTTGCCTTGGGCTTCTTCCGCCGCCCACTTTCCGAGCATCGCTGCCGTCTTCGTGTTCGCGCTCAGGTTGTCGCGGTCAGGAGCGCCCTTGTGCATCGTCGAGGCGCTGGCCAGAGTTTTGCGCGCGATGTCGTCAATGAACTGGACGTAAATGTGGGTGTTGGAGAACGTCGTCACCATGCGAGGGCGCGCGCTCGTGCCGGACAGCTTCTTGCGAATGCGGAACCGGCGCAACTGCTTCAGTCGTTTCTTGGTTTGCGGAGTCATGTTCTTTTTACGCTCTCGGATTGCGCCGAAAGCCTATATTTTATTACGGATTCAGCCGTTCCCGGAGAAACGGAACGCGGAATCTATAGATCGGCATTCCGCCACGCAACAGGTTTTTCAGTTCCTGCGGAGCGTTGAATATTTAACCGCGGGAGGGCCGCAATTCTTGCCGCTCGTGGCGCTGGATCAGGCCGCAAAGGCTGGGACGCCCTGTTGCTCCCACACGCCGAGGCGCGCTGCTGCGGACGGTCACGCCAATGGGATCAAGCCTGCGAACTCCCCGACTGGTCTTCTGACGCGGGCTGGTTTATGCCAGCGGCATGACATTGCCACGCGCTGGAATTTTGCTCGTGACCACCCTCGCTCTGCTCGCCGCGTCGGGCGCGGATCGCATGGATGAATTCATCCGCGCGGAGATGGATCGTCTCAAGATTCCCGGGGTCGCGCTGCGCGTCATCCAGTCCGGCCGCGAAACCAAGGCCGCGCACTACGGCCTCGCCAACGTGGAACTGCAAGTCCCTGTGCGCGCGGAAACCGTCTTCGAGATCGGCTCGCTCACCAAGCAGTTCACCGCCGCCTGCGTTCTCCTGCTCGCGGAGGACGGACGACTTTCCATTGATGACGCCATTACCAACCACCTCGCTACCGCGCCCGCCGCGTGGTCGAACATCACGATCCGGCACCTGCTCACGCACACGTCGGGCTTGAAAAACTACACCGGCCACGACGGCTTCGAACTGACGAAGCGGCTGAGCCAGAAACAATTCATCGAGGCACTCGCTCCGTTGCCGCCGGACTTCGCGCCCGGCGCGCAGGCGAAATACTGCAACTCCGGATACAACCTCCTCGGCCACATCATCGAAAACGTCAGCGGGAAAAGTTATTGGAACTTCCTCGCGGAAAGAATCTGGAGTCCGCTCGGCATGACCAGTGGCACGAACCGCGATCCGTTCCTCGTCGTGCCGCACCGCGCCGACGGTTACCTCCGCAAGAACGGCACACTCACGAACCGCGACGCCGATCTCACCGACGTCTTTGCCGCCGGGGCCATCGTCTCGAACATCGGCGACCTCGTGAACTGGAACGCCGCGCTCGACGCGGGAAAATTATTGAACGCCAAAAGTCGCGCGCAGATGTGGACGGCGGGGAAACTCAACGACAGCAGCGACTGCCCCTACGGCTTCGGCTGGCGGCTCCATCCCTATCAAGGTCACAAAAACATCGGCCACAGCGGCTCGACCTCGGGCTTCTCCGCCAGCCTGCAACGATTTCCCGACGACCGGCTTGCCATCATCGTGCTCTGCAATTCCGACGAACCGAACATCGCCACCACGCTGGCGCGCGGACTCGCCGATCTGATTTTCGCGGAGAAAAAAGCGGCCGGGAAATAGCTCCCCGCCCTACCCCACCCGTTCCACCAATTCGCGCGCCGCGCGGATGTCCTCCACGCGCGCCGTGCCGGCCTCGCGCTCGATGCAGCACCAGCCGTGGAAGTTCAGGGCGCGCAGCGTGGCAAAAAATTCTTTCCACGGCACACTGCCCGTGCCGGCCACCACTTCCTCGCCCCACGTTCCCGGCGTGCGCGTGCGCGTACCGTCCTTGATGTGAATCTGCTTCAACCACGGCCCCAGTTCGCGCAGCGCCTCGATGGGATCGCCGTGATCGTAAAGGAGGATGTTCGCGGGATCGAAGTTCACGCCCACGTTCGGACGTCCGAGCGTTTGCAGAAACTCCACCAGCACCGGCGCGGTCTCCTGACCCGTCTCGAACGCGACTTCGATGTTGCGCGCCGCGAACGCGTCCGCCACCAGCGCCAGACGCTCCCGCATTTTCGCGTGCGCCGGGTCGCTCGCGTCCGGTGGCAGGAAGCCCGCGTGAAACGTCACCAGCGGCAGGCCGAGGCGCGCGGCGATTTCTGCCGACTGCACCACATTCCGTAAATTCTCCGCCCACGTGTCGTCAGGTGCGACGCCGCCGGTGGCGTGAATCGTTTCCATCGTCGTATAATCTTCGCCCACGAAACCAATCATCCCCGAGACGATCTCGAAGCCCGCCGCGCGCAGTGCCTGCTCCGCGCGCCCCCAGACCTGCGGCTGCTCGCGCAACGGATCGAGCGCCAGTTGCACGCGCGGCACGCCGATGACTTTCAATTTCGCGACGAGTTCCTCCGGCGAGCCGGGCTGCAACGACCAACTGCACACCGCGAGCCGTTCGTGAAAGGGCGCGGACT
>JAYVQC010000269.1:0-13928 GCA_043757045.1 Akkermansia sp.
GGAGAAAGGATGGAAGTTCTTTGGCGCACAGGAAGACCTTCTACTCCGTGGCCGTTCTCCCACACCCCGGCCCTCTCCCGCTGGGCGAGGGGGAAAGTCAGCCAGCGTTCGTCGAGTCGGGCGCGTCATGTGCTGGTGAGGCTGAATGCGATTCTCCCTCTCCCAGCGGGAGAGGGCCGGGGTGAGGGAGAACGCCTGCAACTCACTGACGTGTCCAACGGCACGCACTAACCACGATCTGAAACACCGCGCGCTCACGTCCCGTTCCCCCTCTGCCGCACCGCTTCTGCGACTTCCGACAAAATGGTGAGCCGCCCGCCGTAGGTGTTCTGCAACAGCTCGTGCGTGAACACTTCCTCCGTCGGGCCGAAGGCGACGACGCGCATGTTCAGGAGCAGCAGCATGTCGAAATAATTGCGCGCCGTGGGCAGGTCGTGATGCACGACCATGAGCGTCTTGCCCCGATTCTTCAGTTCGTGCAGAAGTTCGATGATGGCGGATTCCGTCGCGGCATCCACGCCGGCGAAGGGTTCATCCATGAAATACAAATCGCTCTCCTGCGCGAGCGCGCGCGCGAGGAAGACGCGCTGCTGCTGGCCGCCGCTGAGATTGGAAATCTGGCGGTTCGCGTAGGGCAGCATCTTTACTTTGTCGAGACACTCGCGCGCGATCTCGCGGTCACGCTTGCCGGGTCGCTTGAACAAGCCGAGATGTCCGTAGCGCCCCATGAGCACCACATCCATGACGCTGACGGGAAAATCCCAATCCACAGATTCGCGCTGCGGCACATAGCCGACGCGGCGGTAGTTTTTCTCCTTCCCGAAAATTTTCACCCAGCCGCTGCTGATCGGGAGCAGGCCCATCGCGGCTTTGATCAAAGTGGATTTGCCTGCTCCGTTCGGCCCGACAATGCCGATGAGCTTGCCGGGCGGCACCACGAGATCGATGCCCCAGAGCACGGGCTTCTTGTGATACGCGACGGTTAGGTCGTGGACTTCGAGCGGCGGTGGAGCGGGAGATGGAGCGGTCGTCATAAGTGCAAGCGGGCCGATGGATTGCCGACGCTGGTAGGGCGCGGTGTCCTCACCGCGCCGTGCTGGAATCGGAAGGACGTTGGAAAGTTCTCACGCCTCACCCCGGCGCGCTGAGGACAGCGCGCCCTACCAGCATGGGTGAATTGGAAATTCGTTTGGGCCATCATCTCAAAATCTCCAGGAGATGCCGACGAATGGATTCCAATCATCCGCCGAGCGAGTCACACCGATGTTGACGCCGGCATCGAGTTGGATGTTCTCCGTCAGTCCGTAGGTCAGGCCCACGTCCACGGTGCCGACCCAGTCCGCGTCATCATCGGTGCTCACGGAGCTGAAAAATTCCACGTAACCCGCGAGGCTGCCGACGATGTCGTGGCTGAACGTAACCGTGTTCACGAACTCCGGATGATGCCCGCTGCCGTCGCCGTCTTCGTTAAAGTCCACTTGCGTCATCAAACCCATCCCCCAGCCCGCAGGCAGGGCGACGGCGAGCGGCGCGATGAGTCCGCCTTCGTAAGCATCGTTGCCGAGATTCTTGCTCGCGGTCGGAAACTTCACGTACGGCATGAGCGCGAAGGCGGTGGTGCCGGCGTCGTTGCCCCAGAGGTTGATCTTGTTGCGCACGATGAAATCGCCGAAGCCGTTCTCCGTCTCTCGCGCCCGCGTCCGCCGGTCGCGCATGCGCGCGATGTTGTAGGTCGGCACGACGAATTGAAGGTCAGAGTTGTTGCACAAACCGATTTTGAAATTGAACGGCGCAATCGCGAGCGACTCGCTGACGGTGTGGTCGCGCGCAGTGTTGTGGCGGTCGTAGCTGTAGTTCAACAGGTCGGCTTCCACTTGGAAATGCCCGGCGTCCACGGTGTAGGCGCTCTCCGTCTTGTCGGGCCGGTCGGTGCTCATCTCGCGCATCAGTTCGCGCGGCACGGGCTTGAACAGATGGTAGGAAGATTTGTCCGGCGGCGCGTCGGCGGCGACTAGGCACGCAGGTAAAAACAACGCGCAGAGAAAGGCGGTGGGGGCGCAGAAGATTTTGGCCGAACGGAATTCAGGCTGTTCGCCCTCACCCCGGCCCTCTCCCTCCGGGAGAGGGAGAAAGTCAGCCAGCGTTGGTCGAGTCGAGCGCGCACTGTCGCGGTGAAGCTGAATGCCGTTCTCCCTCTCCCCGGGGGAGAGGGCCGGGGTGAGGGCGGGTGTCATTTGTGCAAAGCGCGTTAATGTTTTCATCGCATTCCTCACTTCAAAGCGTTCACCACGGTATTGAGGTTGTGTTTGATCATGCCTTCGTAGGTGCCGAGGTCGTAGCCATTCTCCATTTGCCCAGGCGTACCCATCGCGTCGGAAAACAGCTCGCCGCCAATCTTCACGCCCGCGTCTTCGCTGATGCGCTTGATGGTCGCGGGCGGCACGCTCGACTCGACGAAGATGGCCTGCACTTTGTTCTTCTTGATGAAGTCCACGAGCTTGGCCATGTCCGCGCCGCCGGCTTCGACCACCGTTGAGATGCCCTGCAGCGCGACAACCTGAAATCCATACGCGCGCCCGAAGTAGCTGAACGCGTCGTGGCTGGTGATGAGAATGCGCTTCTCCTTCGGCAATTCCTCCGCGCGCTTCAACGCCCATTGATGGAGGTCGGCCATTGCTTTCTTCGCCACCACGCCGCGTTGCGTGAAATGCTCTTTGTCCGCCGGACGCGCATCGCTCAGGCCATTGACCACCGAGTCCACGCACTGCGCCCACAACACGACATCGAACCACACATGCGGATCGGCGTGGTCGCTGCCGCCAGCGGGGTGCAGCAGTTTGTCCTTCGGGATGGAATCGGTGACGGCGAAGACGCGTTTGCCGCCCTTGGCCATCTTCTCGAAAATCTCCTGCATCTTCCCTTCGAGCAGGATGCCGCTGTAGAAAATTACGTCCGCGCTTTGGAGCTTGGTCACGTCGCTGGCGCTGGCCTTGTAAAGATGCGGGTCCACGCCTGCGCCCATCAGGCCCTGCGCTTCCACGCGGTCGCCGCCGACCTGTTTCACAAGGTCGGTGACCATGGTGGTGGTGGTGGTGACGCGGAGTTTACCCTTGTCGCCCACCGGTGGTGAACCGCCCGCGCCCGCATCACGACACGCCACCAAGCCCAGCGCCAGCGCGCCGGCCAGCAGCGCATTCGCCAGATAACTCATCGAAAGAACTCGTTTCATGGCGCGGACGATAGTGGAGCAGTTGTTTAGGTCAAAGAAGAAAGTTAGTTACCTCTAACTTTGCCAGCGTTAGCTATGGAAATGCTTCTGCGTGGACTCCCCGGACTGGTGCCTGGCGAGAGGCCGGCCGGGCTACGGAGCGCGCCCCCCGCCAAATCATTTGCCCCCGCCGCGCGTGCGCCGTACAAACGCGCCCGCATGACGGCCAATCAAATGTTCACAGAGATGTCGCCCGCCCTCGCGGTGCGCATCGTCGAGGAAGTTCACGCCTCCGACAAAGACCTCTACCGCGTCGCGCTCGTGAGCGTGGCCCAGGCGAAAAAAGTCCGCCCGATGTTCCTTGAACGCCAGTCGAAGGCCGAGCGTTTCCGCACCATGTCCGTGGCGCTGAGGCGCTCGGATTTGCAGATGGTCGCGGGCAACGTCCTCAGCGGCTGGCTCGTGAAGAACCAGCAGCCCCTGCTCATTGATTTCCTCACCGCACTCGACATCCCGCATCAGAACGGCGTGGTCGAGACGCTGCCCGCGACCGTCGAGGACCAGAAGCTGCACGACGCGGTGGAACTGCTCCTCGGCAAGAACACGCCGGAAGTCGTGGGCCTCTATCTGCGCGCCTTCCACGACATGAACGAGGCGGACTGGCCGAACTTGAAGAAAATTTTGTCCGAAGACGTGCGGTTGATGCTGGGGGCGTGAGTCGTTCCGGCAGCGGGAACCGGCGCGCGGCCGGTGCTGCTTTCAAGCCGAACGCCGAAGTCGGGGCGGCGTAGCCGCCGGGGTAGCACAGGCAGCCTGCCTGTGCCGCGCGGCTACCAGCCGCGCGGAACGGAGGAGGACGCAGGAAAGTTTTGCTGCGCCCAGTTCCCATCCACGCTCCCTCCCATTCCGCCCGGCTGGTCGCCGGGCGGGACGGGCTGGTAGCCCGTTCCACCCGTTCTGACTTCGGAGTTCGGGTTCAAACCGCCACATGCCGCGACTGGCGCTTCGGCCCGGTGCGGCGGGAATTGATCGGCGCGCGCTCGCTCTCCGGCAGATGCTCCGCGAGGAAGCCCGGCCGCTCCTGCCGACCGCCCCGCTGGTAGTCGCGCCACAACGTTTGCGCGACGAGACCCGCGTTCAGTCCACACTCTTGCTTCAGAAACTCGAAGAGCGATTCCATCAGCCGCAACAACGCAATGGTGTCGGTGCGGCGCACGCGGGCGAAGAGCCAGTCGCTGAAGGCGAGGAAGGAAACGAACGGAGTGCCGGAGTTCTGCCACAACAACTCCACCGTCTCGACGAAGTTGCCGCTGTTGCCCACCAGTTCCCAATACTTCGCGAAGCGCCTCATCCGCTGCATCTCGGCAAACGGAATCAGCTTGTTCTGCAAAATCTCGTAGGGCGGCAGCGCGCCGTATTTCATTTCCCACGTGTCGTCGTGACGCGAGATCGGCGTGCCCCGCAGGCGTTTCAGGATGCCCACTTGAATCTCCTGCGGACGCAACGCCACGAGCCGGTCAAAGCCCGCGCCAAAACTTTCCACCGACTCGCCGGGCAGGCCCACGATCAAGTCCGCGTGGATGTGAACGCCCGTCTCCGCGCGCAAGTAGCGGAAGTTATCCTCCAACCG
This sequence comes from Akkermansia sp., assembly GCA_043757045.1. Lineage (GTDB taxonomy): Bacteria > Verrucomicrobiota > Verrucomicrobiia > Limisphaerales > SIBH01 > JANNGC01. The sequence continues at coordinate 4,839 of JAYVQC010000269.1, forward strand.
GGCGTAGTTTTGCCGCCGTTTGATCAGCTCGCCGGTCTGTGCATTGAACGTCTGGATGCCGACCTCGAATTGCAGCGCGCCGGGCGGGAACTTTGCGATGACTTCACGCAGCGCCTCGGGCAGGCGATCCGGCACCATCTCGAAATGGAAAAACAAACCGGGCTGCCAGCGCTTCAGGAAAAACTCCAGCAGCGCCCGGCTCACCAGCAGATTCAGGTTGAACGTGCGGTCCACGAACTTGAACTGCTTCACCCCGCGCGCGAGCAACCGCTCCAGTTCCGCCAGCATCTTCTCCAGCGGAAACTGCCGCACGGGAATGTCGAGCGATGACAGACAGAACTCGCAGGTGAACGGACAGCCGCGCGACGCCTCGACGTAAACGACGCGGTGCGCGATGTCGTCGTCGTTGTAGAGATCGTAGGGCAGCGCGAGCCGCGCCACGTCGGGCAGCTCGGCGGGAATGATCTTCATCGCGGGTTTTTCGCCGCGCAGCAGTTGTGCGCAGACCTCGGCGAATTTCAGATCCGCCTCGCCGGTGATGACGTAATCGGCCAGTTCCACGATGGGCTGGGTCTCCCATTCGTAGCTCACCTCCGGTCCGCCGAGGATGATGGTCACCTCCGGTGCGACGCGGCGGATCGCCGAGACCACTTCCAGCGTCTCGACCACGTTCCAGATGTACACGCCGAAGCCGATGAGACGCGGCGCACGCGCGAGCAGCACCTCGGCGATGTCCAGCGGGCGTTGGTTGATGTCGAACTCCACCAGGCACGCGCGCTCGCGCAAATCGCCGAGGTTCGCCATCAAGTAACGCAGCCCGAACGCCGCGTGAATGTACTTGGCGTTGAGCGTGGTGAGCACGATGTCCGGCATGGCGGAAAGCAAACACCAAACCTCGCGATTCAAACATCAAATAAACGCCGGGGCGGGTGCCTGGAGTGCCTCTTGGCACTGTTGCTTGGTAGGGCGTCGTCGCTCCGCGCGCGCCGGGGTGGGGCTTCAGCAAGTTCCGCAAGGCTTCTCCGCGGCCAGGCCCGGCGCGCGCGGAGCGACGCGCCCTACCACGCCCATGTTTTTAAGAACAGTGTTCGGGTGGACCCGACTTTACAGCCGGCGTGATTTCTCAGTTGGACTCCCGCGTCCGACGGTGTTTCATCTCCGCTCTTTATGGAACAACCGTCTGCACCAGTGCCGCCGTCTGAAAATTCGCTCATCAAGGAGCGCCGGGACAAGCTCGCCAAGCTGCGCGAGAAGGGCATTGACCCGTTCAAGAACAAGTTCACGCCTGACCGTTCGTGCAATGACGCGCGTTCGGACTTCGACTCAGGCGCACTTCCCGAAGGCACCAAGGTCTCCGTCGCCGGACGCATCACCGCGCACCGCGACATGGGCAAGTCCATCTTCATCGATGTGCGCGACCAGTCCGGGCGCATCCAGGTCTATGCGCAGAAGCAGGCGCTGGGCGATGAGCAGTTCGACATCTTCAAGCATCTTGACCTTGGTGACTTCATTGGCGTGACCGGCACGATGTTCCGCACCAAGACCAACGAGCCGAGCATCAAGCTCGAAGCCTTCACCATCCTCGCCAAGGCGCTGCGCCCGCCGCCGGCCAAGTGGCACGGGCTGGAGGACACCGAGATTCGCTACCGCCAGCGTTACCTCGACCTCATGGGCAATCCCGAGGTCAAGGACGTGTTCCTCAAGCGCAGCGCCATCGTGCATGAGATTCGCAGCTTCTTTCACTCGCGCGGCTACGTGGAGGTGGAGACGCCCGCCATGCAGGCCATTCCCGGCGGCGCGGCGGCGCAGCCCTTCAAGACCTTTCACAACGCGCTCGGCTGCGACTTCTACCTGCGCATCGCGCTGGAGCTGTATCACAAGCGGCTGCTCGTGGGCGGCATCGACAAGCTGTTCGAGATTGGGAAGAACTTCCGCAACGAAGGCCTCTCGCGCCGGCACAATCCCGAGTTCACGATGCTCGAAGCCTACTGCGCGTTCGGCGACTACGAGTCGATGATGGAGACGGTGGAGGCGTTGATAACAGGCGTGGCAGAGAAGGTGTTGGGAACCTTAGTGATTGAACATCGCCGTGAACTTCCGCCAGTGGAGAAGCAATTCACGAGTTTCAGAATCACTAACTCGGGCATAGAAACTGTAGTTTCGAACAAGGAAGTGATTGTGGCAGGGCCTACGGGCAAATTGGTCATGGGTCCAGTTTACGAAACTCCAGTCGAGACAAAGGCAATTAACCTCACCCGTCCTTGGAAACGCGCCCGCTACAAAGATTTGGTAAAAGAAAAAGCCGGGGCCGACTGGTTCAACATCTCGTCTGCCGAACGTCGCCAACGCGCCCACGACCTTGGCGCAGAGATTGGAAAAGAATACGAGGACTTTGAAGTGACCGGCGCGGTCTTTGAGAAGCTGATTGAGCCAACGCTGATTCAGCCGACGTTCGTAACTCACCTTCCCAAAGAACTCGTCCCGCTCGCCAAGCTGTCGCCGGATGACCCGACGACCGTCGAGGTCTTCGAGTGCTGCATCAACGGGCAGGAGATCGCCCCTGGCTACACCGAGCAGAACGACCCCATTCAACAGCGTGCCACGCTCGAACACCAAGCCGGCGGCGAGCAGCAAAAACTGGATGAGGATTTCCTTGTGGCCCTGGAGCACGGAATGCCACCCGCCGGCGGCATCGGAATCGGCATTGATCGCCTTTGCATGATGCTGCTGGGGCAGGAGAGCATCCGCGATGTGATTCTGTTCCCGCAGTTGAAGCCGAAGTAAAACGCTTATGCAAAACACCACTTGCCATGTTTGTAACACGGGAGCAGATGCAATCGGTTATGGCGAGGGTGCAGGTGCGGACACGATCTGCCCTCGTTGCGGATCGTTCAGAATCAGCGCACTCGCAGTGCAGGAGATGTCTCTCTGGTCTCGACAGCAGCGGGTGAACTTGTCGGGTTGGATTCGAGAGCATCAAGGCTGCGAAATAGTTGTGGCCGACATTCCACGGTTTGCTGCTCTGAGCACCCCTTCGGTCGGAGAAAAGGCTGACAAGGTTTTGCTGCGGTTAAGCACCGCATTCCCTAAACCGGGAGGTTACGTCATGATAGATGCGCGACTTGAAGACGAACTGTTGGGGAAAGCTTCGGCAGAGGATAAGAAGGAACTGTATTTTCTTCTCAAAGAATATCTTCTTCTGGAAACGGGTTTTTTAGCTGATGAAGGCATGAAGATCAGTCCGAAGGGTTGGGCGCATCTTCATTCTCTTGCACAGATCAACGTTTCCTCTAGTCAGGGTTTCATCGCCATGTGGTTTGACGATCAAGTTAGCAAAGCTGGGAAGGCGATTGACCAAGGAATTCGAGCTGCTGGCTATGCACCGATGCAAATTAATCACAAGCAGCATGACAACGAGATCACCGACGAGATGATCGCGGAAATTCGGAAGAGCAGATTTTTGGTTGCTGACCTGACTGGACACCGGAATGGCGTTTACTACGAAGCCGGGTTCGCAAAAGGTTTTGGGATCAGAGTCATCTGGCTTTGTCGCAAAGATGAACTGGCAAACGCTCATTTCGACGTTAACCATTTTCCCATTGTTCCGTGGGAGGCTGATAAGTTGGCTGAACTTACGTTAGCTTTGCAACTTCGCATCGAGGCACTAATTGGACGCGGGCCGTTGAAGCCGACGAACTTGCCATGATTCAGCCGACGTTCGTCACGCATCTGCCGAAGGAACTCGTGCCGCTGGCCAAGCTCTCGCCCGACGACCCGACCACGGTGGAAGTCTTCGAGTGCTGCATCAACGGACAGGAGATTGCGCCCGGCTACACCGAGCAGAACGCTCCCATCCAGCAGCGCCAGACGCTGGAGCACCAGGCCGGCGGCGAGCAGCAGAAGCCAGATTTCCTCGTCGCCCTCGAACACGGCATGCCCCCGGCTGGCGGCATCGGCATCGGCATTGACCGCCTGTGCATGATGCTCCTCGGCCAGGAAAGCATCCGCGACGTGATCCTCTTCCCGCAGTTGAAGCCGAAGTGAGCGGAGCGCGGACCGCCAAGTCCGCGTGTTCATCTTCCGATCATCAGCGCCCGATTAGCTGCGGACGTGATCGCGCGGACTCGGCGGTCCGCGCTCCTTACGCCAGCGTTGACGGATCGGCTGCGGCAAAACTACGTTGGGCGCATGGCCGAGAGTGAAATCATCTTTGAAGTCCGCGAGGACGAGGCGGACGGCGGTTACACGGCGCGGGCGCTGGGCCACTCTATTTTCACCGAAGGCGACACGGTGGAAGAACTGCGCCGCAACGTCCGCGAGGCTGCCGACTGTTTTTTCGATGGTGAGGCTTCAGCCCCCAAAGTCATCCGCCTGCATTTCGTCCGCGACGAAGTTCTGGCGCGATGAAACTCCCGCGGGACGTTTCTGGTGCCGAACTCGGCAAGGCGCTCCGCTCGCTTGGCTACGAACGCACCCGGCAGCGTGGCTCGCACATGTGTTACACCACCCAGCGCGACGGCGAACATCACATCGTCATCCCCGACCACAGCCCGATGAAGCTCGGCACCTTCCACGGTATTCTGAAAGACGTGGCGACTCACCACCGCCTCAGCTTGGAGGAATTGTTGCGGCTGCTCGATTTGTGAATGCTCCGACCGCCTCTGCATGAGGCTCCTCGGCCAGGAAAGCATCCGCGACGTGATCCTGTTCCCGCAGTTGAAGCCGAAGTGAGCGAGGCAACATGCCGCCAGCGTCTCGCTGGCGAGTCGCGCGAACGTCCGGACGGAGAAATCGCCAGCGAGACGCTGGCGGCACGTTGCGCCCCGACGCACTGCGGCCGCACGCAACACCACGAACCATTTGCCCGGGAGCGTAGCTCCAGCTAGCGTCGCGACATGCTCACTCGATTTTCTCTGTCCGCGATTCTCCTCTGCGGAGCCGTCGCGTCGCTGTTCGCGCAGACGCTCACCATTGATGGCGTGGTGGACCGAACGAAGTATGACAACCAAGCCACCTTCCGCGTGCAGACGAATGCGGGCTTCACTTACGCCGTGACATTGAACGGCGTGTCCGTCCCCGCTGGCATCTCGAACACGGTGATGAAGATGGATTACTACGAGCTGCGCGTGACGCGCACGGACGCGAACACGCTCGCGGTCACGAACGCGCTGGTGCGGTTCATCGTGCAGTCCACGCAGCGCGGCGATCCCGAGCGCGGCTTGATCCAGTGGGTGCCGCTGCCGCCCATTCCTTCCACGGCGTCGGAGATGGCGGGCGCGCAACTCGATCTCGTCGTGCCGCAGGATTATCCGGCGGGGCTGGACATCCCGGTGGTCGCGCGCGTGGAGGCTGGCTTCGGCAACGCGCGGCGCGTGAATGGCTGGGTGAGCGCGCCGGGCTTCGAGGGCAGCGCGTTCCGTATGTTGCGCGGCGTGGGTCATGGCTTCCTGCCGGCGTCGCCCGCCGGGACGAACCTTTCGTTCAATGGTTCGCTGCAAAACATTTCCTCCAGCAAGTCCATCCACATCGAATCAAACACGGTGTGGACGACCGTCTCCGGCGTGCTCGGCACCACGACATGGACGAACAACGCGCGCATCCATGTCACGGGGAACCTCACCATTCCCGCCGCCGCCACGCTGACCATCGAGGCCGGCGTGGTGGTGAAGCTGAACCCCGGCGTGAACATCACGAACACCGGGCGCACTCTCATTAACGGCACGGCGACGCAGCCTGTGGTCTTCACGTCCACGAATCGCGTGGCGCCCGAGCAACGCACGTTTGCGTGGGGCGGCTTTTTCATGCGCGGCGCGGCGTCTGAACTCACAGCGAATTACGCCGTCTTCACCGGCTCGGGCGCGGCGGGCAGCCTCAGCTATTCGCCGAGCACGAGTCATCGCTCGGAGCAGCCGCTTTTCTTCGTCCACTCCAACGCGCGGTTGCAACTGACGAACAGCGCGGTCATCAACCTCGCAGGCCAGGTCGGCAACGGCTACTTCTCGACCATCACCTGGGAACGCACGCTGGTGCAGCGCGCCATCACCGTGGGCGAATGGGACGGCTGCACCAACATCGTGAGCCATTCGGCGATGATCGAGTTCCCGTCGGTGGACGGCATTTACAACGCGACAATCGCCGACGCGGATTACGACGGCATCTACACCGTGCGTGGGACGAATTTTTACTCGGACTCGCTGTTCGGTTTCGCCAAGGACGACGCGATTGACTTCGGCTCCGGGTCCACGGGTTCGGCGGTGGTGCGGAACTGCTGGGTCGAGTCGGCGTTGCACGAGGCGCTGGCGTGGTCGGGCGAAGGCCGGCGCACCTGGACTTACGACAGCGTGCTGATGAACTGCGGGCAGGGCATCGAATGCGGCTGGAGCACGGGCGCGAACAGCCCGCTGGTCAATGCGAGTAATCTGCTCACGACGGCGAATTCCATCGGCGCGCGTTTCGGAGACAATTACCCCGGCACCACCGGACTCGGTTTGAAGACGGGCTTTCTGACGATCACGAACTCGTTCATCCTCCATAACTATCGCGACGTATGGGGCCTGGTCTGGGACGACACTTGGAACTACCGCTCGAACCAGATGGACATCCGCAGCAACTTTCTCACGCAACCGAACACGTTTCATCCGAGCAACGAGCTTTGGAATCCCGCGACGGACGCCACCAAACTTGCGCCCTTCATGACCACGCCGCCGAACGCGCCCGTGGGCCTCGGACTCGCGCTGTGGACTCTGCAAATCACGGCGGCGGATTTGACCAACGGCATTCCCGTGCGCCTCAGTTCGTTCACGACAAATACCGTCACGGTGAATTACGCCATCGAGACGCCGACTACGGTGCTGACCAGCGGCACGCTCACCTTCACGGCGGGCGAGACAGTGAAAAATATTTTCGCCAATCCCTCGGTGCTCGGCAGTGCGACGACCTGGCGTGTGGCGCTGGCGAATCCGACCGGTGGCGAAATCACCGGCTCGACCGCGGCTTATGCGCTCGCGGCAGCGCCAACCAATGCGCCGTCCGCGCTCATCGCGGCGGGCAGCGCGTGGCGTTATCTGGATGACGGCAGCAACCAGGGCGCGGCGTGGCGCAGCAATGATTTCATTATGTCCGCCTTCTGGTCGAACGGTCCGGCGCAACTCGGCTTCGGCGACGGCGACGAAATCACGCGCACCCGCCGCACGAACAACAGCACGTCGGGGAACAGCATCACCACGTTCTATTTCCGCCGCGCGTTCACGGTCGCTGATCCTGCTGCGTTCACGAGCCTCGCCCTGTGGATGCTGCGCGATGACGGCGGCGTGGTGTATTTGAACGGCACGGAAGTGTTCCGCAGCCCCAGCCTCGCTCCTGCGCCCGCGACAATTCTGTTCAACACGTTTGCGAGTCAGCAAGGCTCTGCGCCCGCCGACAACACGATTGACACCGCGACGATCAGCGCATCGCTGCTGCTGCCGGGCACGAACTGGGTGGCCGTGGAGATTCACCAATTCGATTTGCCCAGTTCCGATTTGAGCTTCGACTTCTCGCTCACCGGCAACACCGCGCCGCGCGTCTTCCAGCAACCCTTCGGCGGCGACCTGCTCCTGAACTGGAACGCCGTGGACTATCGCCTCGAACAAGCCGACGACGTGACCGGCCCGTGGACCGTGGTGCCGGGCTTTGATGTGCCTGTGACCATCACGCCGAACACGGCCAAGAAATTCTTCCGGTTGAGAAAGTAAGCGATCGTCGTAGCGGCGTCTCGGCAGAGCGCCGCCATCTTTCTGATTTGGGACCGAATTATCCAAGAGGCGTGCCGCCGAACACAATTCTTGAAAGTGAACCGACGCTGGCCCCGTCACATGTGGCCCTACCGCGCCGCACGCCCGCTTGACGCCACCACCGCCGCCACGTTGTTCAGCGGCGGCACCAGCACCCAGCGGTCATTCACCTGGCAGAAGTCACCGGGGCGCGAGGTGTTGCCGGTCTTGTCCACGGTGAGTGAAAAGACCGGCAGCTCCTGCGCCAGCCACCCGCGCGTGCGCCACTCCTGCACCAGCGGGCTGGGCGGACCGGGGCGCACGCGCCACAGTTCGCGCTGCGCGTCCGCGTCCTGCAACGACTGCGCGGAGGCGCGTTTGATTTGCTTGTTCACCTCATCCACGACCGTCCACGCGGCGGCGGAATGCTTTTTGAACATGCGTTCCAGTTCGGCCTTCGTCGGGTTCAGCGAGAGCAAGGTGCGGCTCTTCTCCGCATTGCTGCCGGTGCGGAGCGTGGCCTCCATGCGCTCGTAAAATTCCACCAGACTTCTCTGCGCGGGATCCAGTTTGGGTGGCGGGCCGAGCGTGCCGCCGGCCTTGCGGAGCAGCGCAATGGTTTCCGCACGACCTTCGCGCAGCGCGTAGGCGAGCGGCGTTTCACCGCTGGCATCGGTGGCGTCCACGGGCGCGCGGGCACGGAGCAGCGCTTGCACGATGCCCGCAAATCCTCCGCTCGCCGCCGCGTGCAAGGGCGTGATCGCGGTCGCACCATCAATGGCCCCGGCGTCCGCGCCCGCCGCGAGCAACAGGTCCACGGCGGCGGCGTTGCCGATGCGCGCGGCCTCGCCGAGCGGCGTGTTGCCCGCGCGATTGCGGACGTTCACCTCGGCGCGGGAAGCGAGCAGCAGTTTCACCTGCGCGGGCTGTTCGGCGAGCAAGACGGCGAGCAGAAGCGGTGGCGTGTCGAAGTTGTCGCGCACATTGGCGGAGGCGCGGTTGGCGAGCAGCAGGCGCGTCATGTCCGTGTCGCCGCGCCGCACGGCGAGGTGGAGGGGCGTCACGCCGCTGTCGGCGCGCGCGTTCACTTTCGCACCGAGGGCCAGCAGGAGTTGCGCGGCGTTGGTCTGCTTTTTTCCGGCGGCGACGTGCAGGGGCGTCAGACCCTTTTCATCCGTGGCGTTCACGAGATCAGGCGAGGACTTGAAGAGAAATTTGATCTGCTCGACATCGCCGACGCGCGCGGCCTCGTGGATGGGAAAGCCTATGGCCATCAAGTCCGCCGGGCTGGGTTCTTTGGGCGCGGCGTTGGTCGGGACTCGCGTCGTCGCGACGGGCG
>JAYVQC010000270.1:0-13922 GCA_043757045.1 Akkermansia sp.
GCCGAGTCGCGGCGAAATGGCGCGGCAACTGATGGGCGCGGGCCGGCATCTGCTCAAGCCCGGCGCGGACCCCATCGGCGACTTGCTGCGCGAACGGGAGCGGGATGATCAACTCGACCAGGCCGATCATCGCCGATGACCCGCTTGCTGGACACTTCGGCGTTGCTGGCGCACTACCTCGCGGAAAATGGCGCGGAGCGAGTTCAAGCCTTGTTTGAGGACGCAGCGGTGGAGGCCGGGGCTTCCATCCTTTCGCTCTATGAGTTTGAACTCCGGTTGCATCAACTCGGCGTGAATGCGGCCACGGGGGGGCGCGGAGTTGAATCGTTACCGCGCCTTGTTGACCGAGGTGGTGGACGTAACGGAGGCGGTGCGCGGGGAAGCGATTCGCTTGCGCACGAGCGCGACCGCTCACGTCGCGGCGATGGATGTTTTGATTGCCGCCAGCGCAGCGCTGGGGAACGCGACGCTCGTCCACCGTGACCCGCATTTCGCCGCCATTCCCACGAGTTTGTTGAAGCAGGAAGTTTTGCCTGGGAAGTGAGGAACGGAGTCGAGGCGAAGGGTGTCCACGGGCGGCAACTTCTCGGTGCAGACTCAGTCCGTATCCTCCCAAGCGACGGAAACGCGCCGGCCCAGCGGTGGCTAAATCTCCTGTCCCGCCAGAGGGCTGCTCACTCCACCCCGCGGATGGCGAAACTATATTTTCGGCGTTCTTTCGTGGCCTGGCTCGGGGTAAATTCGGCGCGTGAAAGCCGCCACGAAGTTTGCCGTCGTCCTCGTGACCGCGCCTGATCTCAAGGTCGCGCGCCAGCTCGCGCGCGGCGCGTTGGATGCGAAGCTCATCGCCTGCGCGAACCTCGTGCCGAAGATCGAGTCGCATTACCGGTGGCGGGGAAAAATCGAGTCCGGCGCGGAGGTGCTGATGGTGTGCAAGACCACGAAGGCGAAGCTCGCCGCGTTCGAGAAATTCATCCTCGCGCAACACCCTTACGACACGCCGGAGTTCGTGGTGCTGTCGCTCGCGCAGGGCACGGCGCGTTACCTCGACTGGCTCGCCGCCAGCATGAAGTGATCATGCGCCGGTTCCTCGTCCTCCTGTTTCTGCCCGCGCTGGTGGGCGCTGCGGATCTGGAATGGCGCAGGAACGCAGGCGCGCGTCACGCGGCGTTGACCGTTCCCGGAGTTGGCAAGGCTGGCTTCACCACGCTCGCGGAATCTTCCACCGGCCTTCATTTCACCAATCACCTCGCCGACCGGAGCGTGGCGGAGAATCAGATTCGCCTCATCGGCTCGGGTGTCGCGCTGGGCGACGTGGATGGCGACGGGCGTTCCGACATTTTCCTCGCGCGACTGGAGGGCGGTTGCGTGCTCTACCGAAATCTGGGCGGCTGGAAGTTTGCGGACATCACCGCGCGCGCGGGCGTGGCCTGCCCGAACCAATACTCGACCGGCGCGGCGCTGGCCGATCTCGACGGCGACGGTGATTTGGATTTGCTCGTGAACTCCATCGGCGGCGGGACGCGCAGTTTTTTCAATGACGGCAAGGGCCAGTTCACCGAGCGCGACGCTGGGTTGCTGAAAAAATTCTGCGCCACGTCGCTCGCACTCGCCGACCTCGACGGGAACGGCACGCTCGACCTCTACGTCGCGAACTATCGCACCACGACCATTCGCAGCACGGGGTTGCAAGTGCTGAACATGAACGGTCGCCGTGCGCTGCGCCCCGAGGATCGCGACGGTTATGAGATCACGCCCGAGGGACTCATTCTCGAACACGCCGAGCCGGATGCGATTTACTTGAACGACGGGAAGGGAAACTTCACCCCGCTCCCGTGGAGCCGTTTCACCGACGCCGACGGCAAAACGCTCACGCGTGGCGACCGCGACTGGGGACTCGCCGTGATGTTGCGCGACATGAACGGCGACGGAGCGCCGGACATTTACGTGTGCAACGATTTCTGGAGCGCGGACGCGATCTGGATCAACGACGGGAAGGGAAACTTCCGCGCGCTGCCCAAGCTCGCCCTGCGCACGACCAGCACCTTCTCGATGGGCGTGGATTTCGCCGACCTCAATCGCGACGGTCTCGACGACTTCATCGTGCTCGACATGCACAGTCGCGAACACGCGCGGCGTCTCACGCAGCGTGCGATGCTCAACGGCGCGCCCGCGCTCACGCGCCTCGACGAGCGGTTGCAGACCGAGCGCAACACGCTCTTCCTGAATCGCGGCGATGGCACCTACGCCGAGATCGCGCAGCTTGCCGGCCTGCACGCCAGCGAATGGTCGTGGTGCCCCGCGTTCCTCGATGTGGATCTGGACGGCTACGAGGATTTGCTCGTGACGACCGGTCATGGCTTTGACTCGCAGGATGCCGACACGGAGGAACAACTGGCGCGCGCCGCCCGCGCGCCGGGCGAAAAACTGGGCGACCGCATCCTGCGCTTCCCGCGCCTGAACGTGCCGAATCAGGCCTTCCGCAATCGCGGCGATCTCACCTTCGAGCCGGCCGGCGACGCGTGGGGCTTCAATGCGGTCGGCGTGTCGCACGGCCTCGCACTGGCCGATCTCGACGGCGACGGCGACCTCGACGCCGTGGTGAACAATCTCAACGGTGCGGTGAGTTTGTATCGCAACGAGTCCAGCGCGCCGCGCGTGACCGTGCGCCTGAAAGGCCGCGCGCCCAACACGTCCGGCACCGGCGCGAAGATCAAGCTCACCGGCGGCCCGTTCGCGCAGTCGCAGGAAATGATCCGCGGCGGACGCTACCTCTCCAGCGATGACGCGGTGCGGGTGTTCGCGGCGTGGTCGCCGACCAATCGTTTCAAGCTCGAAGTCCTCTGGCGCAGCGGCGCGCGCAGCGTGGTGACGAACGTGTTGGCGAATTCGATCTGCGAAGTGGACGAGGCGGTCGCCGTTCAAAGTTCAGAGTTCAAAGTTCAGAGTTCAAAGTTTCCCCCCTTGTTTTCCGAAGCGAGCCGCCTGTTGAACCACGTTCACCGCGACGAACCGTTCGATGATTTCGCGCGCCAACCTTTGCTCGCGCGTCGGCTCAGTCACGGCGGGCCGGGCGTGGCTTGGGCGGACCTCGACGGAGACGGGCGCGAGGATTTGCTCATCGGCAACGGCGCGGGCGGTGAACTGGCGGTGCGGAAAAATCTCGGCGGACGATTTGAGCGTGTGCCCTCGCCGCTGCCCACGGCGTTTGAAGACCACACCTCGGTGCTCGTCGCAAACCGCGAGTTGTTCGTGGGACTCTCGAATTACGAAGCGCCGACCGCCACGAACACCGTCGCGTTCACGATGAGTCTGGCGAACGGCGAGCCGATGAAAGTTCTCCCGCCCTCTGCTTTCGGCACCGGCCCGATGGCGCTGGCGGACGTGGATGGCGATGGTGATCTGGACTGGTTCGTGGGCGGGCAGGCCAGCGCGGGGCGTTATCCTGAACCGGCGACGTCGCGACTGTTCCGCAACGACGGCGGCTCGTTCACACTCTTGCAGGAATTCAAAGAGGTCGGTCAGGTGAACGGCGCGGTCTTCACTGATCTGGACGGCGATGGTTTTCCTGAACTCATCCTCGCGAGTGAATGGTGTCCGCTGAAAATCTTCCGCAACCAGCGCGGCCACTTCACGCCGTGGAATCCGCCTGTCACTGGCCAGTCTCTCAACTCTCAACCCTCCACTCTCAACTCACTCTCCGGCTTCTGGCAGGGCGTGACCGCCGCTGATTTCGACGGCGACGGACGCATGGACTTCGCCGCATCGAACTGGGGGCGCAACAGCCCGTATCAATCTTTCGTGCGCGAGGACGTCCGCATTTTCTACGGCGACTTCAGCGGGGCCGCGCGCATGGATGGGATCGAGGCGTATGTGGATCAAGGGCGCGTGGTGCCCGCGCGTGATTTGGAAACGCTGGCTCGCGCCTTGCCCTGGCTGCGGCAGAAATTTCCCACGCACCATGCCTTCGCGGCGGCGACGATGATGGACGTGCTGGGAGAACGTTCCTCGCTGGCGAAGGAGCTGCGCGTGAACTGGCTGGACTCGACGGTCTTCCTGAATCGTGGCGATCACTTTGAGGCGCATGTCCTGCCGGTCGAGGCGCAGTTCGCCCCGGCGTTCGGTCTCGTGGCGGCGGATTTTGACGGCGATGGCCACGCCGATTTGTTTCTCGCCCAGAATTTTTTCGAGACGGACGGCGAGACCTCGCGCTACGACGCGGGACGCGGGCTGCTCTTGCGCGGAAATGGACGCGGTGGTTTCACGCCACTGACCGGCGACGAGAGCGGGCTGAAAATTTACGGCGCGCAACGCGGGGCGGCGGCGGGGGATTACGACGGCGACGGACGGCTCGATCTCGTCGTGGGACAGAACCGCGCGGAGACAAAACTGTTTCACAACGAGACAGCGCGGCCCGGTTTGCGCGTGCGCGTGCGCGGCGGGGCGGGAAATGTTTCCGGTGTCGGAGCCGTGCTGCGTCGCGGCAGCGGACCAGCGCACGAAATTCACGCCGGCTCCGGCTACTGGTCACAAGACAGCGCGACAGTGGTGCTCACAGGCGTGACGAATCAGCTTTCCATCCGCTGGCCGGGCGGGAAAACGACTCAGCACCAAATTCCAGCAGGCGAGCGGGAACTCACGGTGAATTTCGACGGAAAGTAAATTGTGGGGTCAGCTTCCACCACGGCGCATTGGCGCGACCGACGGTTGAGAAAGGTGGGGCGTCGGCGCTCCGCGCGCGCCGGGGGCTGGATTTGCAAGACCAGGCCTCCTGTTACTTTTCAGCCCCGGCGCGCGCGGAGCGACGACGCCCTACCAGCCCTTGGAGATTGCAGAATTTCTTTCGATCCTCACGCTGGAATCAGTTCTCACACCACGCCCCGTGCTGGAAACCGGCGCTCCAAGCCGCCCACCCTCGCGCAACGCCGCACCAGCGAGAATGGGACGGCCGGGGGCAGTTACGCCACCTGCCGATGCAGGTGATGGACCAGGATTTTGTCCACCGCCGCATCGAGGTCACGCACGACCAAATCATGATGCCCGCGCCCGAGCCACGGCGATTGGATGAGCATCGAGGTGCTGCCGATGATGTGCGCCGCCGTGGCATCCTGCCAACGGTGGCTGATGACGAAGGACTGGCCGAAGGCGAGATGCCACTTGAAGCGCGCCTCGTGGAAGAGTCCTGCGCGCGGCTTGCGACACGGGCAGTCATCCTCCTCCTCGTGCGGGCAGACGAGAATGTCGTCGAGCGGAAAGGCGGCGCGGAGAATTTCGTGCATCCGATCCAAGTCACGGCGCGAAAGATTGCCGCGCGAGATTTCCGGCTGGTTCGTAGTGGCGATAAGGACAAAGTCGGCGACTTTGAGCCGCTCTAGCGCGGACTTCGCGGTGTCATTGAGCCGGAAATCTTCCAGCAGAACGGGTGATGGTGGCTGCCCTCCCTGAGTGTTCGCGAGATTGAGCAGGGTGTCTCGCTCGATGAAGACTGCGCGTTTCATACTTGTGAGAGAGCATCGGCCCTGCCGCTCTGAGAACTGCGAAGCCGTACGTGCGCGGATGAGTTTTTGGTGAGGAGCGAACGGCTGGTCTCGTAAAAATGTCTTCAGCACGAGGTTGCCGCGCGGACGGTTGTGGCAGGCCGCGCTGGTGCAGCGGCCGAGGGCCTGAGGGGAAAGTAATCAGTGAGACAGTAATCAGTCGCCGTGGCGCGAAGGCCCGCCCTACTGATTACTTCTTCACTGATTACTGATTACTGGTTACTGCCCGCCGTTACGGCAGGCGCACGATGCGGTAGAGGCGCTGGGCGTTCGTGCTCACGGCGTCGGTCGTCGTGGCGGTCGCGCCCGTCGCCACTAGATTCGTCACGAGCGGCGTCCAGTTCGTCTCGTTGAGATTGTTTTTGAATTCCACGGTGTAAGCGCGGTTGGAAATTGCGTTCCAGCTCAGCGTCACCACTTGGTTCGACAGGCCAATCGAAGTCACCAACTCCTGGGCGCTCACCACCACTTCGAAGGTCTTCGAGTCCACGTACGCACCCGGTCCGTTGTCCGTGGCGCGGAGCGTGAAGGTGTTCGTGCCGACGTTGTTCGCGGTCCAGGTGAAGAGGCCGTTGGTCGCGTTCACGGTCGCCCCGGCGGGCGGCATGACGGCGAAGTCGAAGGTGATAAGTTGTGAAGGCAAGTCGCTGTCCGTGGCGGTGGCGGTGAAGGAGACGACCTCACCGAGCGCGACCGCGCGGTTCGTGAGCGCCGCGAGCGCGGGCGGCGTGTTGCTTTCGTTGACGGTGATGGTCACGAGCGCGGAATTGCTGAGTGAGGGCGAGCCGTTGTCGCGCACGCTGATGTTCATGGTGTACGCGCCGGGGCCGTGAATTTCAGTTGGCGTCCACGAGAAAGTTCCGTTGCTCGCGTTGATGCTCGCGCCCAGTGCGAGCGACGTGCCGTCGAGCGCGTAGGTGAGCGTCTGGACCGGCGTATCGCCATCGGTGGCCACGGTGCTGAAGCTGATCGTGCCGCCCTCGTTCACGGTGCGTCCGCCGCCGATGGCGAGCGCGGGCGCGCTGTTGGTCTTGAGCACGGTGACGGTGAAACTTTGTGTGTGGCTCAACGACGGGCTGCCGCTGTCGCTCACGCGCACGGAGATGCTGAACGCGTTCCCGCCTTGTGCCTCGCCTGGCACCCAGCCGAACGCGCCGGTGTTCGACGCGATGATTGCGCCCGCCGGTGCGCCCGGCTCCAGCGTCCACGTCAGGGTCTGCGCCGGCGTGTTGCTGTCCGTGGCGGTGGCGATGAAGGCCAGCACCTCGCCCTCGAAGACGGTGCGGCTGGCGATGGGCGCGAGCACCGGCGCGACGTTCGGCTGCGGCAGGTAATTCGCCGCGCGCGGCGTGGGATCGAACATGAAGTTCAGCGGCCCGGTGCCGTCGGGGAAATGGCCCAGCGTCGCGTCGGTGATCTGGCCGAAGAACGTGATCGCGTCAATTTGCAGCCCGTCCGGCGTGAACAGCCCGATGGAGTCGCCGCTCTTTGCGAGGCTGAAGTTGACGTGCAGGTCGCCGGTGTTAATCGCGTTCTGCGCGGTCTCGTTGTCCGCCCACACCAGCAGATAACCGAAGGGCGGAATGGTCACGCCCGGCGGAATCTGGAACTTGAACTTGTTCGTCAGCTCGTCGGTGAGGAAATAACCGCCGAGGCTCACCGTGTTGCTGCCGGGGTTGTACAGCTCGAACCAGTCCTCGAAATTGCCGTCCGCCGGATCGGCGACCGCGCCGGCGTTGTCGGCCATCCATTCGTTGATGATGACGCTCACGGGCGGCAGCGTGCCGTTGTTCGTCGCGGCGGGCGTGACGAAGAAAAATTCCTGGCGCGTGAACAACTGGCCGTCCGGGAACGCGCCAAAGGAACGGTCGGGCGCGGCCACGTAGTTCAAGTAATCGAGCGTCTGCGTCGTGCTGTTCCACACGCGCGAGAGGGCGATCTTTCCGCTGCCCGCGCCGAGGCGGAAGCTGGTGTGCCATTCGTTGCTCGTGGTCTGCGCGGGCTGGCCGTCGCAGAAAATAATTTTGAACTGGCCGGGCGCGAGCGTGCCGCCGGCGGGGAAACTCCACTGCACCAGATTCGTGTAATTGTCCGCGAGCCAGAGATTCGTGAGTGTAACGGTGTTGGTGCCGGAATTGTACAGCTCGACCCACGGCTCGCGCTGGCTGTTGTTGTCGAGAATGCCGCTCACGTTTTCCGCCTGCACTTCGTTGAGCCAGAGCGCGGGAATGGGCGACATGGTGGCCGCGCCCTGGTTCGCCGCGCCGGGCGTGAGCGTGTTCGTGCCGGGGGCGAGGAGCTGCGGCGGGACGTAGTTCGACGCGGTGTAGAAGATGTTGATGTTCGTCGGCCCGCTATTGGTCGAGGTCTGGAGGAAGGCGCTGTTGCGGAGGCGCACGTAGAGATTCGTGGCCGAGTTGGTGGCCCAGTACCAGAAGCTCAACGTGTTCATCGTATTGATCGGCGGGGCGGGCGAGAGGAACTGGTAAATCGAACGGCTGTAGGTCGGGTTGTTGGCCGCGCCGGGCGATGCGCCCACGATCTTGAACGCGCCCGCGCCCGCGTGAACGAGGTCACCGACGATGGTGGTATTGGTGTAGTTCGTGCCGAAAAACCAACTGTTGGTCAGGCCGAAGGTGAGCGCGGACTCAAAGTCGCCGTTGGACACGTAGTTGGGGCCGACGCCGGCGTTAGGGCCGGGGACGATGGAGAGTTCGTCCACCCACGCCGTGCCCGCCTCGCCTAGGTAAAGGAGGAGGCGCATTGGACCCGCGCCGCTCTCCCCCGTGCCGCTGCTCCCGCTCGCGCTGAAGAACCGCCATCCATCGCGCACGCCGGCGGGCGTGATGACCTCGGGCGAATAGACGGCGGGCCGCGACTCGGCCCACCAGTTGCCAGGACGCGTGTTGTCTTTGGCCGCGTCAATCAACTGGATGGATGCGCCCGAGCCATTGGCGTTCGTCGTCCACGGACGCGCGCCTTCGTAGCGAATTTTATCAATGACCTGATCCGTGGCCGCGGTGAGTCCCGGTTTCACGAACGTGATCGTCTCGCCGTTGGCCTGGAGATTTCCGTTGAAGATGCCGTGCGGAACAAGGTTCGTCCCGTACGCCTGCGCGAAGGCCAGCGCGTCCTTCGCGATGACGAGGAACGCGCGCGGTTGGATGAGGTAGCCGTCAGGGAAAACGTAATCGAGTCCGTCGAGCCGCCAACCCGAGACGTCGAAGCTCACGGTGCTCGAGAGGTTGAACAGTTCGAGATATTCCGCGTCCGGCACGGCGGGATTAAACATGATTTCATTGATGACCAAGTTGTCCTGCGGCGGAGCGCCGGGCGCGGTGACGTTCACGGCGATGGTGTCAGTCGCGCCGCTCACGGCGTTGCCGAGGCGGTCGTAGCCCACGACGCTGAGGGCGTTCGTGCCGGACGGCAGCGCCACGCGCAGCGACCAGTTCATGGTCGTGGTCCAGGTCACGTTATAGGCCACGCCGTTGACTTCGATCTTGTCCACCTCGAATGGCGCGCGGCCCGTGAGCGTGACGAGGTTGTTCGCAGTCGAGAAGTCTGCGCCGCCGTTGCTCTGGATTTCAAACGGCGAGGTGTTCGCCGCCGCGATCTGCGCGAGGAGCGTGGCTCGGCGCGTGACGATGTGGCTTTTGATGCCAGCCGGGCTGCCCACGCCCGCGCCGTTCGCGATCATGCCGTTGTAACGCGCGTCGAGAATCGGATCGGAACGCGAGGGCAGCATCATGCCATTCGCCGCCTCGATCAGGCACTGCCAGTAAATGCGTGTGAAAGGCGCGTGATCGTTGCGCGGGCCGTGGTCGTTGCCGCCGATGCCGAAGAAATTTGCGTCCGACGCGTTGCCGCCGAAGGCGAAGTCCACGTCCCAGAGGAACAGCTTCCATTTGTCGCGCTCGGGTTTGTACATGAACGCGTTCTGTCCCCCGCCGTAGGAGAAGCTGTCGTTGTTCACCACGAGGTGCTGCACGACGTGGATCTGGTACCACTGGCGCACGTCGAACATGTTGGTAAGCGTGGTCGTGTAGGCGTCGCTATTCAGCGGCGCGGTCGTGAGCGACGCCTCCACCAGCGCGTAGATGTTGGTGTAATCGTTCTGCTCGTCCGGCGCGGCCGAGCGCCACGGCAGCGTGGCGCGGTAGCGGGCGCGTTTGTAGGCGCCGCCCGTGGTCGTGTAGCGGCCGAAGTTGGCTCCCGCCCCCGTGAAGCCCGGCTCGCTGGCCCCGTAGGCCAGATCGCCGAACTCGAAGCCGATCTGGATTTTGTGCAACTCGCCGTCGGTGTCGTCGGGGAACCATTGCCCGGCAAAATCGCCGTTCGGCTGCTGTGCATCGTGATACACCATGCCGTTGCGCAACACACCGTTCACATACACGAAGACCGGACGGTGATAGAGGAATGGCGAACCAAACTGCCCGCCGAACCAATAAGCCTGCGACTCGGCCTGCGCGGTGCCGTCGCCGCCGCCGTTGCCGGGGCGGAAGAGATTGATGTCCATCTCGCCGTAGAGCCGGTCGTCCGGTGGGAACCCCATGTCGTAATCGCACTGGTTCCCCACCGGCGAATTGTAAGCGGGCGAATGATACGGGCTGCCGTGGAACCACGCGCCGGCGTTATAGATGATGCGATTGGTGCCGAGAATGTAGGTCACATCCTTCGCCTTGTTGCTCATCAATTCCTCCGCGCTCCACTGGTCAATCACCTTCTGCGTGATCCA
Organism: Akkermansia sp.; assembly: GCA_043757045.1. Lineage (GTDB taxonomy): Bacteria > Verrucomicrobiota > Verrucomicrobiia > Limisphaerales > SIBH01 > JANNGC01. The sequence goes on from JAYVQC010000270.1 coordinate 10,276, forward strand.
GAAACGATACGTGCCAAGTCCCACGCCGCCGACCGTCGTGTCGCCCCAGCGCACCACGCACTCACGCACGGGCGCGTTGTTTGGGAACGTCGTCCCGAGCGCGGGCGCAAGCTTGTCCGCCGATTGAACATAGAAGGCCACGGTCGCGCCGCTGACTTGTCCGGGGATGACCGCGCTGTAAATACCCGCGCCATTGTTGGTCATGCTCGCGGTGGTGAAATTCGTCGCGGGATCGAGGCGGTAACTCAACAGCATCGAGGCCAGCCCGTCGGGATCATGCGCGCGCGCCGTCACCAGCACGGGCGCACTCGCGGCGGGCAGCGGCGGCCAGTGCGCCACGTCGGTGATGGCCGGACCGGCGTTCGTCGTGCGAATGCTGTTGGCCAGGCCCGGCGTGCCGAGATTCTTCGCCGTCAGCACGTAGCCCGGAGCCTCGTGGTAATTGCCACGCATGCGCAGCAGGATGTTGGGGGTGCCCTTCAGCCAGCGCACCTTCGCGCGCAACGTCACGTTCGCCGTGTTCGGGGCGACGGTGAAGGGCAGTTGATAACGCACGCGGTTCGCACCGCTGTCGCCGCGTCCGTCCGCGCGCAAGTGCAGGGAACGCGGGCTGAAATATCCTTCGCCACTTTCCCAGCTCGTGGCGTTGTGATTGCCCTGAAACGTCCAGCCGCCAACGCCGCCCTCGAACGTGCCGTTGCCGATCAAGTTTGTTCCCCAAGTCCCGCCCACAACCTCAATGTTATCAATCAGCGCCTCGCCCGAGCCGAGCAGCGTGATGTGCAACTGCGTGGCGTTCTCGTAGCCGTTGTCCATCGTGCCCGTGGCCTCCACATTCACCCAGCCCTGCTTGTTCGTTTCGAGGCTGTCGCCCCAATTCGGCGCGAGGCGTCGGTCGGCGCGCGCGTCCCGCAATTCCAAACTGCTGCCGCCACCGGCGGAAAATTTCCCCCAGCGTCCGCCGTCCGCGTAGGTCATCTCATCCACGACGATGTGAATGGTGTTCGTGACCCCGTTCGTTCCGACGATGGTGTCGGGCATCGAGAGCGTGAGGCGCTCGCCGCGATTCTTCAGCGAGCCGATCCAGTCGCCGAGACAGTTCACGAAATTCAGGTTGGGATAATTCGCCCGCAGCCGCGTGCTGTTGCCGCCGATGACGAGATAGCCGTTGGCAGGAATGCTGGCGCCCGTCGGCAGGTTGAAACTCACGCCCCCACGAATGCGCCACTTGCTGACGCTGATCGCGTTCGTGCCGGGATTGTGCAGTTCGATGAACTCGTCCGCCGCATCGTCGCTCACCGGGTCGTACATCAGTTCGTTGAACACGACGAGCGGGGCGCGCTGACGGGCGTTGCTCGCGCCGGGCGTCTTGCTTTGCAGGCGGTGGAAATTTGGCGAACCGTCCGGCGCGCGGCCCGTGGCCACGCCGTTTTCCTGCCCGTCGAAGCGCACCGCGTCGAGCACGCGCGTGTTCTGCGGGTTCTTGAGATAGACCGTCTCGCCCCCCGCGCTCAAGGCGAAGCCAAGCTGCGTCTCAGTGAACACGAGGAAGCCGTTGGCCGGGATGAACGTGCCGGCGGGAATGACAAACTTGTTCGTCAGCGGATCATCCGTGAGCACGCAGTTGCCGACGTTCACGGAACTGGCCGAGTAGTTGAACAGCTCTACATAATCCACATCCGGCAAATCCGTGTGCGCCAGAATCTCGTTGATCATCACCGTGCGATAGGGATTTGCGCCCGCGACTTCATTCGTGCGCGGCGTGCCGCCGATGACATCGCTCGCCGCCCACGCTCGCGCATCACCCTCGCCGTAACTGGGCCGCGCCAGCACCAGCGAATGGCCCGCGCCATCCGCCGATGCCGGGAACGGAGTCTCGCCCGTGTAATTCATCTCGAACAGGATCGCGTCGCGGTTGTTCCGCAGGCGCAACGTGCCGGAACCGTTTTGCAACGAGCCAACCCACGGTCCCTGCACGCCGCTGATTCCATACACCGCCTGCACGTCCGCCGACACCGCCGCGATCACCACGTAGCTGCGGCCCTGCAAGACGAAGTTAGTCGGGAAGGTGTAATCAATCGCGCCGCTCAGGCGGTAGCCGCCCATCTCCTCGAACCACGGATTCGAGTTGAAGACTTCGATGAACTCAATGTTCCGCAAGTCCGTGCGGTTCGTCGGGTGATACATCACTTCCGAAATAACGAGCGGGCCGCGCCGCGTCGAAGGGCCGGGGATTTCCGCGCCGGGCCGCAGGAACGAAAGATCCAGCGGACGTGTGTTGATGCCGAAGGTGCGCTGTGTGTTCGCCGCGATGGTGTTCGGTGCCGCCGCGCGATCCCGCACGTTGTTGACGGTCAGGGTGTAAGGGACGCTGGCCGTCAGCGGCGTGGTTGTCAGCACGATGGTTCGCGCGTCCACGCCGAAGGTGGCATTGAGGACGGTGATGCCGCTGTTGATGGCGTAATTGCCGATGACCAGCGCGGTCGCGGCTTCCACCGGCTCGGAGAAAACCACGGTGATGATGTCGTTATCCCCGAGATTGCCGACGGACGAAATCGTCGGCGGCGTGGAGTCGGGAATCACGGAGAGTTTGGCGTTGGTCGTGACGACCGAGCCGTAGGGATTCACGACCACGGCGCTGAAGAGCGCGCCGCTGTCCGAGAGCGACACCGGGCCGACGAGCAGATTGGTGCCGGTCTCGCCCGGCAGGGTTCCGCCGTTACGCCGCCACTGAACACCCGCGCCCCAGCTTTGCGAGAAGCGCACGGCGAATGTCGTCTGGTTGCCTTCGATGACGGTGACGTTCGTCGGCTGCTGCGTCAGGATCGGCGCGGCCACGCCCAAACTGATGCAACGCGTCGCCGGCAGCGGCTCCTCAATGGCGCCGCCCGGCAATTGCCAGCGCACGGTGAGGCTGTCAGCGCCGCCGCCCTCTTTCTGCAACGCTTCGAGGTAATACCGCTGCCCACCGACGAGCGGGATGGGTGCGGACTGCTGGTTCGCCTCCTTGGCCCATTCCCTCCATGCGGTCCAGGTGTTGACGCTCGCGATGATGACGCGGTTGGCGGGATTGGCGTCCGTGCTGAGGAAGAGCTGACAGTTGTCGTCGCCGGAAATCCAGAAGAGGTAATTGCCCGTGGTGGGCGGAATGACCAGCGCGCGCAGGCGCGTGCCATAATTGTCATAAACGTTTTGCGGAGCGTCCCAACCCGTGGTCAGGATTTCCTGGAGGTCCGGAGCATTCGGATACGCCGGGGCGTTCGTGAGATCAGGAATCGAGCCGCCGCCGATGTTCAAATACACCTCGCGTGTGAGCGCGTTGCTGATCTGCGCCTGGGCAGAAACCGCCGAAAAAGAACACGCGGCCACAATGGACAAAAGGAGGGCCTTCAATGGGTGCAAACACATAGTGATTCCCGCCAAAGTAGCATTCGTACAGCGGGGGAACCAAAAGATTTCTGCGGAACAGCGGGTGTGCGGGGCGGACGCGTCGGTTAGCTCCGGCTTTCAGTCAATTTCACCCGCCCTTTTTGCCGATACGCTTTTCGCGTCATCGCCAGTCAACGATGGGCCGAGTGAGGGATTCCCGTTGGGCTTCAAGAACGACGGACAAAAGCTGTGGGTCACGCCGCCTCTGCACTGCGGCG